>JBAVFZ010000040.1:0-3155 GCA_049684495.1 Anaerolineales bacterium
GGCTCCCACTTCCCGCCAGAACGCATTGAATTTGAGTTGGGGGCTGGACCCTGAGAAATGGTGGATGCAGGCGTCAAAGACATATCCTTTGCGTGTCCAACTGGTGCACTGTCCGCCGGGCAGATTGTGGGCTTCGAAAATATCGGTGGTAAAACCGTTGCGCTGTCCGTAAATTCCGGCCGCCAAACCGCCCACGCCGGCGCCGATGATGATGATCGATTTCATATGGGATGCCCCCCGTTTCGCAATACATTGCTAAGGATCCCGGGAGTGATTTTCTTTTCCATTCCTTTTCCCTGGAACACCAGCAGCGAGAGGCCCTGGACGAAGGAAAAATACGCCGCCGCGAGCACGGTCGGGTCTCCCTTTACCGCGTCTCCCGATTTTTGCGCGCGGACGATAAAAGGCACGATTTTTTTATAATAGACCGCGATGCGTTCCTCGATACGGTTGTGAAGACCCGGAATTCCTTTTCTCTGGGTCATAGCCTGCTGCACGAGGAGAAAATACAGCGAGGACTCGCCCGTTATCGCATTCTGGACAAGAATCGCCGAAAGATTTTCGATCTTTTCCCAAGCTGTTCCAGGGGCGTCCAAAGCCGCATCCAAGGCGAGAAACGAGCTCTCCAGCGCAAAATCCAGCAGGTGGAGGAATACCTTTTCCTTGGAAGGGAAGTAATGGTAAACCAAGCCGTAACTCAATCCGGTTGCCTGCGCGATCCGTTTTATGGTGGCGCCGTGGTAACCGTACTCGGCGAACACCTCCAATGCCGCGGCGTTTATTTTTGCCAGGGCTTCGGCCCGCATGTGTTCATTCTGCGCTTTTCCGCGTGGAGACATGTTTTCTCCTTTTGACTGATTATTAAGTCAATGATAATATAGTCCGGAAATTCCCGGGCGTCAACCCCCTCTTGTGGAATTGGGGCTGCCCCCGGATGCTCCGAGCGGGGGTCAGCTGCAGCTGCAGGTGCCGGTCGGGCGGCTTATTCATACGGGCAGTGGATTCCCGCTCTTCGGTTATTCTGCTTCTTTTCCTTGCGCATTAGTTGAACGCCACAGTCCGCCTATATTTCACGGCATTGACCTCTCATATTTATTAAAGCAGGAACCGGCGCACGGTATATTTTCGACGATCATCCCTGCGCATTGCGGCCGCCCCACTGCGGATTTGGCGCTTTCCGGCCGGCTGACCGCCTTATATTTAATTGCCTTATATATAGAACAAAATACCCGTGGAAGACAATCCGCTCTTCCGGGGTCAACCAGGTTGCCTCAACAGAATATTTGCGTTGATCATAAACCTGACGTTGCGGAAGAAATGGCTTGCTTGCCCCGCTCCCGATAGATCGGTATACTCCCGACGTTGAACCATCGACGATCGACCATCGTCGCATACCTTGTGGGCGGCCAATCCTTTAGGCTTCGTCACGCCGCCCCTTGCGGGCGACACACATCCCAATAGGCGCATCATGCTTCCCGACTACCGCATCCGCCAGCGCGACGTCCTGCTCGAAATCATCCGTACCATCACCCAGGAATTGGATCTGGACCGCGTGCTGGAGAAGATCCTGCGCATCTCGGTCGATATCCTCAACGGCCAAGCCGGGATCATCGCCCTCCCCGGCGAAGGATTCCCGGATTCCGGCTCGTGGCGGATCGCCGCTTCGGTCGGCGTGGCGCCCGCCTTCCTCAAATCGCTGGAAACGATACTGCGCGAGCTCCCGCAAACCGAAGACCCCCGCCGCCTGCTGCTCCCGGAAATCGACCGCCGCCTGCGGCGCCTGACGCACGAAGCCTCGCTCGGCTGGCTGGCCTCCCTGGGGCTGCCGATGGTGACGCGCGGGACGGTCGTCGGCGCGGCCTACATCTTCCGCACCGGGCCCGTCAGCTTCACCGACGACGAACGCGCGCTGCTGCAATCCTTCGCGGACCAAGCTGCGGTCGCGGTGGCCAACGCGCGCCTGTTCGCGCTCGTGCGCGAGGAAAAGCAGAGGATGGACGCCATCCTGGATTCCTCCGCCGAGGGGATCGCCATCCTCGGGCCCGATAACCGCATCCAGCGCTTCAACCGCGCGATCGCCCGCCTCTCGGGCATCCCGGCGGAGGAAGCCGTGGGCTCCCCGCACGACGAGGTGCTGCGCTTCGCCGCCATCCAAACCGGGCGCACGCTTTCCCAGGCGGAAGCCGGCGGCTGGCCGCTTTCGGACCGGGCCGCGCTCTACCTGGAGGCCGACCTCGTCCGCCCGGCCGGCGGGCCGCTCTCGGTCGGGGTGACTTACGCGCCCGTCTTCACCCAGGAGCGGAATCTGCTCAACATCGTGGTCGGGATGCACGACCTGACCCGCTTCCGCGAAGCCGAGGAGATGAAGGATACATTCATCTCGATCATCAGCCACGAACTTAAAACCCCCGTGGCGCTGATCAAAGGCTACGCCAGCACGCTCCGCCGCGAGGACGTGCAATGGGACCGGAACGTGGTCGCGGATTCGCTCTCGGTGATCGAGGAGGAAGCCGACCGCCTGGCGGCGTTGATCGACGACCTGCTGGACGCCTCGCGCCTGCAAGCCGGCGGGCTCTCCCCCAACTACGGCGAGGTGGATATCCCGCGCCTGGCCGCGCGGGTCGCCGAACGCGCCACCCGCCAGTTCCCGGGCCGCGCGATCCGCACCAAGTTCCCGCCGAACTTTCCGCCCGTCTCCGCGGACGAGCAGCGGATCAGCCAGGTGATCACCAACCTGGTATCCAACGCGGTGAAGTATTCCGCCGCCGAAAGCGCAGTCGAGATCCACGGCGCGGCGGCTCCGCAGGAAGTGACCGTCACCGTCGAGGACAAGGGCTATGGAATCGACGGGAAGGATCTGCCGTATGTGTTCGACAGGTTCTACCGCGGACCGGAGAACGCCAAGCGGACCAAAGGCGCGGGGCTGGGGCTGTACCTGGCCAAAGCGGTGGTCGAAGCGCACGGCGGCCGGATCTGGATCGAAAGCCAGCCCGGCAAGGGCACCCGCGCGTCCTTTACCCTGCCGCGTACTTCCGAAACCACAACATAAAAAATCTTACCGCAGAGGCGCAGAGATCGCAGAGAGTAAAAATAAATAAGAATTTCTCTGCGCCCTTCGCGTCTCTGCGGTGAGAAAGGTTTTTTTACCGTCTTGA
>JBAVFZ010000041.1:0-3496 GCA_049684495.1 Anaerolineales bacterium
GAGGAGAGGGGATGGGGGAGAGGAGGTCAGGTTACGCATTCCCCGCGGCCAGTGCGGCCAGGGTTTCGAACAATGCCGCCACGCCCTCGCCGGATTGCGCGCTGGTTTCGACATACGGCGCGCCGACGGAATCGGCGAAGGGTTTCCCGATCCCGCGCGCCGGAGCCAGATCCAATTTGTTGCCGACCACCAGGATCTTCGTGCCCTTGGCGTTGGTCATCGCCTCCGCGTGCCAGGCGGGGAGGTGCGCCAGCGTCTCGGGGTTGGACAGGTCGAACACGAGCGCGACGGCCCGGCTGCCGCGGTACATCCCGGTCCGGACGATTTCGAAACGCGCCTGCCCGGCCATATCCCAGATGGAGAGCTTGACCGCGCCGGAGGGCCGCTCGACGATCTTGGTCTGGAAATCCACCCCGATCGTGGCGACGCGCGACGTTTCGAACTTCCCTTCGCAATACCGGCGGATCAGCGAGGTCTTGCCGACCGCTTCGTCCCCGCCCACCGATACTTTGTACAGAGGTATATCCGACATGCCCATGGCTCCTTCGGCCTCTTCGCGGCCGTGTGTTTCGCGCTATTGCAGATAAACCTCGTGCGGGAAGACCAGGCCCTCGACCGAAATCGGCGATTGCTGCAACCGCGGTTTGTTGGCGCGCTCGAAAAAGAGGTGGGTCTCTTCCAGGAGCTGCAGCTGGCGCGCGGCCGGCTCGGTGTTGTACAGGGCGATCAGCGTGGTGATATTGCCCGACACGAAACACACCCAGCGCCCGCTTTCGATCTGGGTCGAGCGCATCCGCGAACCGAAAATCTCCCGCGTCGCCTCGCGGTAGGAGGAAAGCATCGGAACCATAAGCGCCGGGTCCAGGTCGAACTGCCCGAGCGTCGTCAGCGGCATCCCCGAGGCATTCTCATAAATGGAAAAGCCCAGCGCCTTGGCGTAATGCTCGCGGCGGATGGCGATGCTTTGCCCCTGACTCACCGCCTGACGCCATTGTTCGGGTGAGATTTCGAGCATCCGCTCGATGGCCTGCCGCTGCTGCTGGTAGTGCTCGTAAAGGTGGATGAAGGTGGCGCGGTTGACCTCCCCGCGCGCGAAATCCTCCGCCAGCTTGTTGGTTTTGTCCTGGACCTCCCGGAGATGATGCTCGGCTCCGGCGCGGGAATCGGCGACGCCGGAAGAATCCAATCCGGGTGGCGGAGGAGCGCCGGACGGGGGCGGAACAGCGCCCGGTGAGGAGACGGTTTTTTTTACTTTCTCGGGAGGTTGATTTTCCGGCTTGGAGAACAACCGTTGCAGCCAATTCATGCGGCGCCACCCAATCCGTTGCGGATGGGAAGATTATATCCTATCCACCGCAATGGAAAAAACGGGGGTTTGGGACTTACGGGTTGTGCTTCGCGTGTGGGACAAGGAAGCTTTACCGCCCGGCGATGGTGCTGCGCCGTTCCATCAGCACCACATCCCGCCAGCGGCCGCCCATCTTCCCGATCCGTTCGCGCGTGCCCAGGAGCCGGAATCCGGCTTTTTGATGGAGGCCCAGGCTGGCCTTGTTTTCCGGGAAGATGCCCGTCTGAAGGGTCCAAAAACCCTTGGCTTCCGATTCCGCGATCAACGCCGCGAGCAACACTTTGCCCACGCCCTTCCCGCGCACCGCCGAAGCAATGTATATGCTGAGTTCGGCGACGCCGGAGTACACGCGACGGCTGGAAACAGGCGAGAGCGCGGCCCAGCCGGCCACCGTGCCATCCACCTCCGCCACAAGCCGCGCCTCAAGCAAATGCTTGGAATCCCACTCCGTCCACTCCGGAGCTTCGCTTTCGAAGGTCGCGTTTCCGGTCGCGATGCCTTCCAAATAAATTTCTCTTACGAACGGCCAATCCCTGGATTCCATCGGACGAATCGTGACAAGCGATTTTCCCGGCATTCGATTATTCCTTTATTTTTTGGTTCGGCTCCGGAAGAATATAGCCAACCCGGCCAGTAAAACGGCGATCAACCCGAGCAATACCTCGAGGAAAGGAGCCAGCGTCTGGAAATCCGGCAGGGAGAAGGGTTGCGGGGTCGGTTCGCCGGACAACCCGCAGCGTTCGGCAACCTGGTTCGTAAAGGATGGTTCTCCGCAACGGTCAGGAGCGGGTTCGGGGGGCGGAGTTGTGAGGGTCGGCGTTGCGTTTTCTCCGCCACCGGCTTTCTCGCTCGGGCCGGCGGTGGACGGCGTAAGTAGAACGGCGGTCGGTTGGGCGAGAAGCGTTGGAGGGTTTCCCCCGCCACCCGTCGGGGCCGCCTGATCCGCCGCTTGGAGCTGGGCGGGCGCCGCGAAACTCTCAGCCGCCGGGCGGGGCGCGGAGGCCAGGGCGCCGCGGGAGAGAATGTCCGTGGAGGTGACGACGAGGAATGCCAGGGCGGCCAACGCGGAGCCGAGCGCCATCCCGCGCGGAGAGAACCACCCGGACCGCCGGGCAGGCGTGCCCGCCTGGGCCGGAGTGAGCGTGAGCGCCCGCGGCGGCTTCATGGCGGGCAGCGCGCGGAGCGAATCCCTCACCCGCCGCAATTCCGAAAGCTGCCGGCGGAGATCCTCTTCCCGCGAGAGGCGCTGCTCGAGGGCGGCCTTCTCCGCGCCTTCCAACCGTTTATCGAGGTAAGCGGAAAGCGCTTCGAGCAAGCGGGGATCGAGCGGCGCGCGGGGGTTCATCTTAATGCCTCACTCTCCAGACGGCGCGGGAGCGGAGGAAGTTCCCCTTTGGCGCGCAGGCAATCGCGCAGGTCGGCGCGGGCGCGGGCGACGCGGCTTTTCACCGTCCCCAGCGCGACGCGCAGCGCGCGGGCGGCTTCGACGTAATCCTGGGCGTGGACGTCCACCAGGAGAACGGTCGCGCGTTGTTCGGGCGGCAGGAGCGCGAGACAATCCTCGAGTGCGCGGCGGAGATCGGCGCGCACGGCGGCCGCTTCCGGCCCCTCGGCCGGATCGGCCAGAATGGCAAACGATTCCCCGCTGCGCTCATCCTCCGAGCCTTCGGTGAGATCCTCGAGCGAGACCGCCGGGCGCCGCTTATTGCGGCGCAATTCGTCCAGGCAGGCGTTGGCGACGATCCGCAGCAGCCAGGAGCGGAAGTTTTCGCCGCGCAAATCGCCGAGGTGGCGGTAGGCGGAAACAAAGGCCTGCTGGGCCGCGTCGGCGGCGCCTTCCGACTCGCCGAGCATCCGGTAGGCAAAGGCGTAGGCGTGGTTTTGGTATGCCAAAACCAGCCGGTTAAAGCTGTCCAAATCTCCGTTGCGCGCTTCCTGCAGAAGAGATGACTCGTCCATTGGGCGATAATAATACCCGATTCTTCCACGAAGGGCACGAAGAATTAACAGACAGCTGAAAAACGATCAGAGTGTCATTGCGAGGAGCGAAGCGACGAAGTAATCTGCTGATTTTCCCTAGCAGGTTGTTGAAAAAGGCATCGAAGGTGGTCGAGTAGCGGTTTTTGCGTATCGAGACCACCGGTAATT
>JBAVFZ010000042.1:0-16495 GCA_049684495.1 Anaerolineales bacterium
AATTTCAATTGTCATGGGATACCTCATCCAATTCTTGGAGGATAATAACGACACCTAGACACCAAATCATAATGGACTAACATTCATCGCTAATCGGCAGGCATGATGTTTTTTTTTCAATCCCTCATTTAATAGCGGTTACGGCTAGCTGCCAAGGAAGGTATAGGTGAGCCCAAGAGTACAATCTTCACCGCTCAGAGCGGAAAGTTAATAATCTCGGAACACGATATAGGCGGATGATTGGCCCCACCCGTATCCAGCCCAGTAAATCCATCTTTTCCATGGGTGTTCGATTTTCGATGCTCTGTTCGCAGCTTTTCGAGCGGAAAGGCGAAAAGACTTGAACCAGCTGCAACTCAGCACGGGTCTGATCATCAATCACGGGGAATTCAATGACACTGTCTGCGTCATAGCGGTTGGGTCCATAGCAATAATCGTTCTCGATCACGTACTCGATGTCATTTACACGCACAAAATTCCACCATGTCGCGTGATCCGTGATCTGTTGCTGGTACTCCGCGCCGAATATATCAAACTCTGGCTGGTTGAAAAGGTCTGGATGCGCCAACTGATAGGCGTATCTGGGCGGGAGTGTGTTAATCGTTTGCATCCGCCGGATACTGGTCTCGTTGCGCGCCAGCGGTACGCTGTAGGCAAAAGTCTCGCCGGTCATGATTCGGGAATTGGCCGGAATATGCTGGATAATATAATCGTAAGCCACAGATCGCGTATTTGGCGCCGCCATGGCTTTGTCGATCAATATACACTCACCGAGGGCCAATAAAAGCGCAATTGAGCCAAGACTGAATGCAATCCAGCGCTGCCGCCGCTGATCAGACTGCACCCAAGTCCAGATGGCATAGGCGCTGATCATCGCCACCGGGGTTGTGGTTCCCAGCCAGAATGTGATTCGCGGCTCCGGAGCGGGTAACAAGCTGAGCGAAAACAAGACCAGGAAAACGGCGAGGATTAGCGATTCAAGGTTGCGACGGAGGATTGCCAGTACCGTCCCAACAAGGGCCAGCAATGCCATGTAAGGGCGCATCGGGATAAACGGAAGCAGGGCATTGGCCTCGATGTTTGCGAGTCGATCTGTGAGGGTGTTCGTGGTACTGAATCGCTGATTGAAGATAAACCCGATGTCGCTAATAACTGCGCGCGTGTCGAAGATAATGTAAGGGTTTAATAACAGGTGGCTTACGACAAATGCCAGCAATGCCCACAGCCAGCGTGTTGCCAGGAGTGAGATCGGACGCCCCGGCTTCCGCCACCAATAGATAATGTGGGCCAATGCCGGCGCGATGCCGACGACAACCGTTTGCAAATGACCAAGCATGGCGATTGTCAGGCCGAAGCCGCCCAGGACATAGGACCAGCGTGTGCCGCGCCGAGCCATAAAAACGGACGCCGTCAGCGTCATCGTGACGCCCAGGAGTCCCATGTTGTCTGAAAGCGAGTAGTGAGCCAGATACGCGGCGAAAGGTTGGAGGCTCATAAACAGCGCGGTTAGCAGCCCACCCGCCTCGCTGTTAGTCAATTCTCGGCCTGCCAAATAGGTCAGAAAAACGCCCGCTAGCGTCATGAGAACAGCCATTACACGCATCAACAGAATAAAATAATCGCGGTGGGTGAAATATAGCGCTTCAAAATCAGCAATCGAGAATCCAGGATGGGTCAGCTTAAGCGCCGCATAATACGGGGCCAACGCCGATAATTGCAGGACATCCCAGCCCGCGCGAATGTAGGCATAATCGGGCGGAGCACCAGAGGCGATTCTTAACGAGGCCGAGATGCCCTCACTCTCGTCCCCCACCTGTCCATAGGGCAGCCCATTGTCGAGGCCCCACAGCCGCAGCCCAAGCGCCAGCAACAGGATCAATATCAGCAGGATTCGATTCACGGTCATGTATTCGCTTTTGCGGCGTTGAGATGTCAAAGCTTACGCCACGGGAAGATTTTATTATATCTTGAAGACAAACCCATTGTTTCGAATCTCTTAAGTAAAACGCATTGAAGTCCCGTCATCGATAATGTCGCGCGCATTTCGGACCGTCCTTTCCAAGGATTGCGCGAAGAGTTTTTTGCCTTCCCTCCATTCAGCTTTTCCGTCCTATCCCTTCCCGTTCTTCGACGCTAATGCGATTTTTGAATATTCTTCAGCCGTCCGCTGCGCCATCCGCTCGACGGGGAACTCCTTCCGAACCCGGTCTCGCCCCGCGCGTCCCATCCCTTCCGCGCGCGCCGGGTCCGACAGCAGCGCCTGCAGCGCTTCCGCCAGCAAGCCGGGCCGGCCGGGATCGACCAGCAAGCCGGTTTCCCCCGCCACCACAATCTCCGGAAGCGCGGAGACTCTCGCGGCGACGACCGGCTTCCCGAGCGCCATGGCTTCCAGCGCCACCAGGCCGAAACCCTCCCAGCGCGATGGAACCGCGAGTAGGGAAACGTCCGCCATGATATCGGCGATGTCGGCGCGCCAGCCGAGGAACATCACCCGCCGCAGGCCGAGCGACCGCGCCAATTGTTCCAGCGCCGGGCGGTCCGGACCGTCGCCCGCCAGCACGAGCCGCGCATCCGGAATGCGTTTTTCCACATGCGCAAACGCGCGCAGCAGCACGTCGACACCCTTCTGGCGCGTCAACCGGCCGACGAAACCGACGATCGGTTCCGCTTTGGCGCCGATCTCGCGCCGGAAAGAACCGGGGTGCGCGGAGCGTTCGTACGCTTCCGCGTCCAATCCGTAGGGAATGACTTCGACCTTTTCCGCGGCGGCCCCCTCGACTTCGACGAGGAAACGACGCACGGCCTGGGAGATCGCGATGATCCGGTCGGCGCGGCGCAGGGAGGGGGCGAACACCGGCCGCAGGGGAAGCCAGCGGCGGAAGCGGTCATCGTTGTGGCGGGAGATCACGAACTTGCGCGCGGGAAATGCCCGCATGGCGATTTCCCCATACACCTCTCCGTGTGGAAGATGCGCGTGGAGAATGTCGAACGGTTCGCGCTTGAGAACGGCTTCCAATCCGGCCGGCAGCGCCGGGTCGAGGTGCCAGCGGATGGGCAGGATCGATACGGGAATGCCCACCGCTTCAAACCGTTCGCGCAATGCGCTCTGCGGCCGGCGCGGATCCTCCAGAATAAGCACCGTGGATTCCGCGCCGAATGCGCGCAAAGCCGGCAGCAGCGCCAGAAGATGGGTTTCCGCGCCGGCGATCCCGACGGCCTTTATAAGGTGAAGGCTACGCACGAATCCGATCCTTTTGGATCACCCAGTTTTTAACGGCCAAGAAATTTCCCTTCGCGTCGAAGGAATCGGCGACCGGAATTAATCCGCCGGCTGCTTCTGAAATAAAGAAAACCTGCAAACCCGCGCCGCGAAGGACGGCGACCAGATCCATCGGTTTCCTGCCGCCGGCTGCAAGCGCTTCCGGATTTACTTCGCAGATTATGGCGATCCGTTGCATCCAGCGCAGCGTGGCCGCCATCCCCTGCAGCGCCTGAATTTCAGCGCCTTCGATATCCAGCTTGAACAGGATAGATTTTGGGGCGGTATCCTTCAGCACCGCGTCCAACGCATAAGTATCCACCTCGAGGAAATGTGTGCCCCCGATCCTGGTGCGCCCCAGAACCAGGGAGCTCCCGATCGTGCCGTCGCTTATCAGCAGGCGGGCAATTCCATTTTTATCCGATACCGCCCCCGGGAACAAATTCACATTCCGGCAGCGGTTGAAGGTCGTATTCCACCGGAACGCGCGCTGGTTATACGGATCGGGTTCGAACGAATACACGGTCAATCCGGGTTTTCCATACCGGCCGGCCATAACGGAAAACAATCCGATATGCGCTCCGGCATCGACAAACACGTCGGCCGACGGCAGCAATTCGCGAAACAGACTCCGGGTGGTGATCTCATACGTCCCCCTGGCAAATTCTTCCAGGATGCTCCGATGCCGCAGGAAACCGCGCAGCCGCACTCCGTCGATTTCGGCCGCGAGGGGCGGATAATTAATAATCTGGAAAAACGAATCCAACGCGTTGCGGGCAAACGTGAGCAGGGGCTGCAAGCCGGCGTTCCGAAGCGCCGCCGCGACCCGGCCAAGGAATGATAATCCTCTCTCGTTCATCCATTTCCTTTCAAAACACAATATTGATCAATCAATGCGCGGTATTTTTTTTCCAGCGTGTCCCAATTGAAAGCCGCCGCGATTATTCTTCCATTCCCCCCCAGCCGCGAACGTAGATGCGGATCCTTGGCCAGCGAAACCAGCCCGGCGGCGAAGGCCTCCTCGGTTTCCACCGCGATCCCCGCCTTGCCGTCCACAACCGCGCGCATTTCGGCAACTTGGAATCCGATCACCGGTACGCCGCAGGCCATATATTCGATTACCTTGATGCTGGTGCGGCCCATCAGGTCCAACCGGCGGGGATAAACCCCGATGTCGAAAGCGGCGACGCAGTTCATCAATCCGGGCCGCCGTTGATAACCCAACAGCCGGACCCAAGAATTCCATCTTGCGTACTCCCTTACTTTCGCGCTCGGTTCGCCCGCCAGCCAGAGGACCAACCGCGGATCCTTCTTCCGCGCGCGTTCCATCACGTTGAAAAGCAGGTCCACCGAATACATCTGTTGCGCGCCGGAAGGCAGTTCATCGGAAAAATCGAAGCGCGGCTGGTGATACCCCGCCACAACCTCCCGGGCGGATTTTTTCCATTCGGCCCGGATGGCGCGCACCCGTTTTTCATCGACCGGGGCGGCCGCAACTCCCTGCGGGATGACGTGCACCGGACGACGCACCCCCAAATCCAGGAATTTCGATTTAACCGCATCGCTGGTGACTACGACCGCGGCCACATTCGGAGAATTCAATGCCCGGATTTCCGCCTCGCCGAACAACGGATCGTCGTGATCGACAACCACCCGGTTCCGGATCAACCGGATGTCCCGCCAACTCGTGCACAGGACAAGCGGATACCGGATCCCCAGCCAAACCGTCAGGAGCGGCAGTTCGATCCTGCGCCGCAACCCGCGGATCGGCCACCACGGATGCATATCTACATAATACCGGTCGACGTTTTCGAGGCGCGGCAAGAGTTCTTCATACCGTGCGTTATTGTGAACACGGCTCCACGCGCCGGCCCAGGCGATCCGGTTGCGCGCCGTGCCGCTCATAACCCCTCCTCCCGGGAAGATAAGAACGCATCCCAATCCAGCGCTTGTCCGTCGATCATCCGCAGGAAGGCTTCCAGCACGCGATCCTCCGAGAAACAGGCCGCCTGCTTCTCGCCGGCTTTTCGCCAGGCGCTCCGTAACGCTCCGTCGCGCAGCGCCTGCCGGCACTTTCGGGCGAATGCGGGCACATCCCGCGGAGGCACAATGCATTCCATCAGCCGCGGCGGAAGGATGTCGCGCACGCCGCCGATATCGAACGCGATGAACGGGCAGCCCGCCGCCATCGCCTCGAGCAGCACGCGCGGAAATCCTTCCTCCTCCGAGGGCATCAGGTAGAGATCGGCCGCCCGGTAATAGAGCGGCACATCCCGGTTGGGCACCCATCCGCGGAAGTCGAAATCGGCGCCCAGGTTTTCCGCTTCGACGCGGCGCTGAAGTTCCGCCAAATACGGACCTCCCCCGGCGATCAGGAAGGTCAGCGGACCGGACTCCCGCCCAACCGCGCGCGCGATCTCCGGCAGGAAGTGCGCGCCCTTGCGCCGGGCCACGCGGTGCAGGAAAAGGACAACCTTCCGTCCCGGGGCCAGCCGCAATTGCTTCCGCGCCTCGGCCCGCGTCACGGCTTGGAACCGGTCTATGTCCGTGAAGTTGGGCAGCAGGCGGATTTTTTCCGCGGGGATGCCGGCATGCCGCACGTAATACTCCGCCACGCGCGGAGTCCCCGTCACCAAATGCGTGCAAGCGCGCACCGAGAGCTCGAGCAGCCATTCATTCACCCGCTGGCGCATCCGCTCGCGGCGCGGCGCATCGGCGCCCGGACGGAATTCCTTATACAGGCTGCAGCTCCAATAGAATACCCGGCCGCCCAGCAGCCGGACCACGACCGATGCGGCGAGGACGCCGGTGTAGGAATAATGGACGTAGAAGGTTTTAATCCCCCGCAGACGGGCCAGGAAAAAGCGGACGCATTCCTCGATCAGCCTCAGGGCCGGCGTGCGGATCCAAAGCGGGCGCATGGGCACATCCGCCGGCGGCGCGCCCGAGATCCGCTCTACGATCACCTCCGCCGGAATCCGTTCCCGAAGCTTGCGCAGGAAACCGTAAAGATGGTAAATGTGCTCCGGCGAATCGGAATCATATCGCGGCAGGAGAAATATCAATCGGGGGGTGCGTTCCGCGGATTTTTTCATCGCATCTCGATTGAGGCCGTTTCCCGCCATTGAGAAACAATCCCGTCAAACATCTTTTCCGGAGGGAATTTTACCGGAACGGCTGCGCGCGCCGCCGCGCCCATTTTCCGGCGCGCGGCCGGATCCGAGAGAAGGCTGCACGCGCGCCGCGCAAGCGCGGATGCATCTTCGACCGGAACGAGGTATCCCGTATCGCCGTCGTCCACGATATCCCTTGCGCCGGCCGTTGCGCTGGCCACGACCGGCAGCCCGGCCGCGCCCGCCTCGACCAGCACCCGTCCAAATCCTTCGTAGATCGATGGATAGAGAAAAACATCCGCGGCGCCGTACATCCCCGCCAATTCCACGCCGGCGAGCTCCCCGGTCCACACGAGCGACCCTCCCATTCCGGATTCCCGCGCGGCGCGGTCCAAATCCTCCTGCGCCAGATCTTTCCTTCCGGCTACGACCAACCGGGCTTGGGGAAAGGTTTTCCGGATTTCCGCAAACGCCTCGAACAGAAGCGGCAGACGCTTGAACCGCACCGGGCGCCCCGCCCACAAAACCACCGGCGCGCCGGAAGCCAAATGCCAGCGGTCACGAGTTTTGGATTCGGCATCCGCCGGGTGCGGGCCTGAAAAAACCGCCAAGTCGCACGGAACGGGAAGCACGCATACCCGTCCGGCGGGGAGCCCGAGGCGTTCGATATAGATTCTCCGCTCGTTGGTGTTGACCACCCGCCAGGCGTCCGCGCGCGGGAGGGCGTAACGGGCCAGGACGTGATAGGCGCGGAACCGGATCGGGCGTTCGGCAATCCAATGCGGATTGAACAGGAAACAGGAATGATTCTGGACGAGCAGCGGGCGGCGCAACGTCCGGCGCAGCCACAACCCGGCCAGCGCGGTGGCGAACGGATCCTGGGTTGTGATCAGGTCCGGCGGATGGTTTTTCACCGCGGCCCGCGCCAGCCGGAATGCCGCAATCGGGAACCGGATCCGGCCGGTTCCGGTCCGGTGCACGGTCAGCGCGCCGAAGTCGGTTGTGCCGCCGGACGGAGAATCCACAACCAGGTCGATATGGCCGCCGATGCGCCGCGCGTATTCCAAATGCCGGCGGACCGATTCGCCGCCGGGTTGGCCCAAACCCGAATCACCCAGGCCGATCATCAGCACGTTCATCGGCCGGCCCTCCGAGCAGCGGCGACGCGCACCAGCACCGCTTCGGTTCCCGCCACCATCGTTTCCCAGTGGAACCGGTCCCGCAGTGTCCGCCGCCCGCCTTCGATCAGGGCGGCCTGCAGATCCGGTTCGGAAACCAAGAGGTCGACGGCCGCCGACAGCAGATCCTTCCGCTGCGTGGGGACAAGCAATCCGTTTACACCGTCTTCCACCACTTCGTTCGTTCCGCCGGCGGAGGCGGCGACCACCGGAAGCCCCGCCGCGAATGCTTCGAGGATGATATGCGGCAGCCCTTCGTACCGGCTGTTCAAGATGAATACATCCGCCGCCTTCATATGGGTGAACACCTGCCCGCGCGGAAGCCCTCCGGCGAAGATCACCCTTTCCGCGACGCCCAGCCGGGCTGCCCGCGATTCCAAATTCCGGCGTTCGGGACCGTCCCCGATCACAAGCAGGCGCCATTCCTTCCGCTCTTCGATCAATTCCACCAGAACATCGATCCCCTTCCATGCCACCAAACGGGCAACGGTAATCAGCGTAGTCCCGTCGAACGGAGGCAGCCGGGCGGCTTCCGTCTCCGGCGGGGTCTCGAGCGCGTTGTAGACCACCTCGATCCTCCGGGCGGGGATTCCCCATCCGGCGACGACCGCCTTCAAATACCGGCTGGGCGTGATGATCGCATCCGCGCGTTTCGTTATGCGTGCGCGAAGCCGTTTCACAACTTCGGAGCGCGGAGATTGGCGGGTTGTTTGGAACTCTTCCACGGATGGAATGTTTTCTCCACGGTTGTTCGCCCGCTCCCATGCCCAATCCCCGACGATCTTCATCACCAGCGGCTTCCGGACCAGCGCCGCGGCGATCGCCGCTTCGATGAACAATCCGTTGGCGTAGATCAGGTCCGCCTTGCGCGCCGAGGCCGCGATGGCGGATATGGTCCGGATCATGCGCGGGATGCGCGCCATCCCCCGGCGGATTCGCCGGACCGGAAACGCATACTGGCCGCCGCCGGCGGGATCGTCTGAAAGTGTGAGCACGTCGACGGTGTGGCCGCGCGCCGTCAAGGAATCCGCAATCCGCGGAACATACGAAGCCGGGCCGCCGATGTCCGGGGGGAAGATGCCGGTCGGGATCGTAATCCGCAGCCGGCCGGCGCCCGCGTTTACGGCCGGCGCTGGCATATCGCATACCTCCGGCTTTCCCAAACCAGGTCGTATCCTTCCCACGGACAACCTTGCGGATGGAGATCCAGGTCCGCGCCGGTGAATTCCAGGATCCGGAAATCGTCTTCGGGACTCACATAGGAGACTGCGGCATTCGGAGTGACGGACAGATATTTCAATCCGAATTCCAGCCAGCCCCAAACCCGGGTGGCATCCGGACCGCCGCCGTACCGCGAGACGCTGATCACAAAGGTGCGCGCGGGGTCCTGCGCGGCTTTCCCGGCAATCCATTCCACCGCCTGCATCTGTCCGCTTTCGCGCCCGCCGTATCCGTATTGCCGGATGGCATTCACCCTCGAAGCATCCAGCCGGTATGGGAAGAACAGCGCGATCGTCAGAACGATCAGGCCGGCCGTGATCAGGGGCTTGGGCTTCCACCACCGGATCAGCGAACCAATCACAACCACAATCGCGATGGTTTGCAGCGGCCACAACCAGAAGAACCTCCAGGACCGCTCGATCTCCGAAAGCACCCACAAGAGCATGCCGCACGTACCGATCATGATCGCGAGTACCCCCGCATCGCGCGCAAGCAGATCCGACCGGGAAGCCAGAAGCAAACCGAGGCAGGCGGAAATCCAAACCACGATCCCGTAGGACCGCAGTTGGGCCAGCAGCAGCCGCGCGGGGAGATTCCAATCCGGATCCCCGGCGAGCAGCGTGCCGGCCACCATCGGTTGGACCAGCAGGAAAATCGCCGCCGTTCCGATCCCGCCCCACAGGAGGAATTTCCACGCCGGAACGACGCGCAGCCGCTCGAACCACGCCGCCAAGCGCTTCCAGCCGCTCAACGACCGGAAGAAAAGGATCATCCATCCCGTGACATACAAACCGAAGAGCGCGGCCGTCGGTCCGGCCGGATCTCCGAAAAGAAAATATCCCGAATCGAAATTCCGGTCCATCTTGTTCAGAAGCGTACAGGCCTGCAGCGCAAGGACCACCAGCTTGCCGGTTCCGGGATAGATCATGCGATTTACATCATAAGTTGGCGTCCAGGGAAGATAGTTCCAATCCTGAAAATCGGTCTCGCCGGGAAGCGTGGCGTAACAGCTCACCGCCGCGGCGGGCTGCGCCTCCGCCGCCGTCAGGTCGCGGCGCAGCAGCATGCTGCCGATGTCGATAAATCCGCGGCCGGCTTCGAAATTCAGATACGGCAGCCACACCAGGACGAGGAACACCAACACGGCGGCGAGGCTGCGTCCCGAGAGGGGACGGCGGAAAACCAGCGCAATCACCGCCATGGCCGCCAGCGCGGGTGTGAGCGAGAAATAGACGTACATCCCGAGCCCGGCCAGGAGCAGCGCGGCGGAGAACCAGTGCGGCGACCGATCGCGCACCCAGCGCATCAGGCAGTAGAGCATGCCGACGACGAAAAACGGATGGCCGTTCGGCCACAGCATGGGACCGACGACCGGCAGGAAACCCGCCACGGCGACGGCCGCCCAGGCCGGGCCGCGCCCGAACAAATCCCGGACGATGAGAAAAAGAAAAAGCAGCGTGCCGAAGTGAAGGAGAACCGCCCCGGGGACTTCCGCCAGGCGCGGATCGGACATGAGCAGGACTCCCGGCACCATCAGGAACGAGGTTCCGGGCGGGCCCCATCCCGAATAGGAAAGGCCCTGCCCGCGATATGGGATGATGCCCTTGCGGATCAGTTCGATCGCGTTGCCCTGATGGGCAAGGATATCCGGGCTGTCGTATGGGCTCATCTCCCGCCAGCCGGAGTACAGCAGCAGGCTGCTGGCGAGGGTGACCGCCAGGATCCATCCCCAATCGAGGATCGACGCCCAGGGTAGCGGCTTTCTCATTCCAAAATCATCCTTCTCTTCCGAGAAATACAATCCAACGTTCCGGCAACCGGCTCAAGGGGATACATAAAATCTCACCAACACATCCTCCGGCAGTTTTTCCGAGAAGGCGTCGAGCGCCGATCGCAGCGGCCCGGCCTCCTCCGGCAGCAACGCGTACCACGTCACGGTCGCGCCCCCGCAGACCACATTTCCGGGAATGGTCCAATCGGCCACCCGCACCCAACCCGGGGGGACGGACGCCTTCCCGGTGGCCGGGGTGTATCCAAACCAATTATCGTAGATGACCGCGATTCGCGCGCCCTTGTCCGAGGTAAGCCTGTCCAGCGCGCCGGCCAGATCGCGCTGCCATTCCCCGCCGAGCTTCGCCCGCAGGACTTCGCGTGAAGCCAGGCCGAACAAATCCACCAGATGCAGGTCCGTCAGGTAATCGATCGCGCCGATGTCGTTGGCCGCGACGACCGCCCGCGGATAATATTCGTCCAGGAAGAGGCCCATCTGGTACTGCTGCTGCCAGATGTTGCGGGATGCGACCGGCGTCTTCCATAACGCCTGGAAACCCAATACCCCGATAGGAATCGCCACCAGAACGGCCGCCGAAATTCCCGCCACGGCCGCGGCGGCGTTGCGCCGGAAAATTTTCCAATCCACGGCCGGCGCGCCCAGACAGCCGATCGCCCAGATCCCCAACCCGTTGAGATACGCCTGATAACGGAAGAACATTTCGACGGTGATCCACATCGAATGCATCATGGCGATCAGCAGAAAGAGGATCGCGGGCAGGACGCGGGCATCCCAGAAAGACATCCTGCCGTTCACCCGCGCCCGCAGGAGCAGGATCACCGGCAGCAAAACCGCCAGCGATTGCCAGACCGGCAGATGGACGAGATCGATATCGGTGATGGGCTGGAACGGCCGGGCGGCCATGTTCCAGAGCGAAACCGGATCGGTCCATGCCACACCGCTGTGTTTGATCAGTAGCGAGTTGGGCAGGAACGACCACCCCTGGCTCATGGAAAATGCGCCGTACAGAACAACCGGGAGCGCGGCCGACACGCCCACCAACAATGCCGGCTTCCACCGGCCGCGCAGGACCATCAGCAGGCAAATCGCGGCGGCGATGAAACAGCCCTCGTACCGGACCGCGGCGCAGAGTGCGGCCAGCAGGCAAAGGGAAAGCAGGTGGCCCTTTCCCTCTCCGGCCAGATATCGCACGGCAGCGGCGGAAAAAGCAACCGCCGTGAGCGCCTGCAGCATCGTCTCCATCCCGTTGAAGAGGATCGGCCCGAACGGCAGGAACACCATCCACCCGATCAGCATCCCGAATGCCCAGCGGGGGGGTTTTCCGCCGCCGGCCCACTCGCGGTACAGCACGGCGATGAAGATTCCCGCAACCGCCAGGGTGATCAGGAGCGGGAGGATCTCGCGGTTGCCGAGCAGTCCCATTGCTCCCGCCAGAAGCAGCGGCCACAGGATCGAACTCGAGGACGAGGAGAATTCGAACGGCGTGACGCCGTAGATTCCGTCGCGTACGATGTGCTTGGCAATGGCGAGATGGATGTAGGCGTCGTCGAGGTTGTAGATGAACCGCCCGCCGGTCTGGCCCAGTATTAATAGGAAATACACAAGCGCCGCCGCGCAGGCCAGTGCGAGCGCCGCAAGCAAAAAGCCGTTCCGGCGGACAAAATACGCGAGCCAGCTCATTCCGCCGCTCCGCCTTTCGGTTCCATGCGGATTACCTCGGGCGGGAGGCCGGTCAGGAAGGATTCCGCGCATTGCCGAGGTTCCGGATCATCCGCCGGTAAGAAAATCTCCGCCGAACCGCAGACGGTGCAATCCGTCTGCCTCCATCCCCCGGCCCGGGTCCAGATCAGCGCCGCCTGCGCCTGCAGGGCCGGGTGGAAAATAACCGCCGCGGTCGCGCCCGACCGTTCCGCTTCCGCCTGCATCCACTCTGACCGAATATCCCCGGCGCGTCGTTCGCGGAAAGCGCGCAAGCCGACAAATCCGCTTAAATCCACAACCGAGCCGTTGCCGGTCAGGAACGCGATCGTCCCCGGGGCGTCGGTCGCCACCGGTCCGGATGCGCACTCGGCCGCCCAAACGGATGCCGTCCGGCCGATCCCCTTCATCTGTTCCAAGGATTGGGTGAATTGGATCGCGCCCTGCACTCCCCGGTTGACCAGCGGGAAGCCGAGCAGGACGGCCAGCGCGCCACCCGCAAACAAAGTCACCGCATCCTTCCGTAATTCCCGGAAATCCGCGGGGAGAATTTTTCCAAGCGCCGGCAGGATCGCCCAGGCGCCGAGCATCACCAGCCAGGCATCGTAGCGGTAGCCGCGGTCCCCGACCAGCGTGAGGTACGCCAGGATGGTCAGAAAGGCAAATGCCGGAGCATGGAATTCCCGCTCGCGAACGGACTTCAACCGGTTGGTCAATCCCAGCCAGGCCGGGAGCAGCGTGAGCAGCAGAACGGTCGCCCGCAGATCGGGATTAACCCCGAGGACATCCAGCGAGCGGAACACGACCGACGGCCATTGCGATAAATCCGAAGGGATCAATTCCGCGCGGCGCAGATACACCGAAGCGGGAACAGGCAGCCATCCCGCCCGCCAGGAGAAAAATCCGAAAACCGCGAGCGGGACCGCGGCCGCGATCGGGAGCAATACTGCCGCGGCGAAATCTCTTTTTAAAAGGAGAAAGAAAGCGGCGAGCGCGACCAGCAGCATTCCTTCGTAGCGGGTCGCGGCGAGCAGGAAAGCCATCAGGACCATCGGCGCCAAGCCCGCCGCCGAGGAATCCTGCATCCGGCGCGCCCACTGTTCAAGGAAGACGACCATCAGCACGAGGAACAATACGTGTTCCATCCCGGCCGCCGCCAGCGGAACGAGCGGCAAGCCGGCGACCATGACTGCCAGCAATACCCCCTGCGCGGCCGGAGAGGAAATCACCTTACGGATGGCACGATACACCAGCGCAATCAGGACCAGAGACAGGATTGCGTTTAGGATCACCGGCCAGAGCGCGTCTGCGCCGAGCAGCAGGAAAGCAGGAGCCAGCAGCAGCGGCCAAAGCAGGGTGCCGAATGCCGAAGTGAACTCCCCCGGGATGATTTCCCAGGCGAACCGGTCGGCAAGATTTTTCGCGACGGCCAACCGCTGGTACGCGTCCTCTTCCGGAAGCAGAACCTTCCCGGACCTCGCCTGGGTTGAGAGGGTCAATCCCAGGAGGATCACGAACAATCCCCAGGCCATCCAAAGCGGCCATTGCGCCCGCCAACCCGCACCCGTAACTCTTTTTTCAGCCGCCATGGGAATCCTCCGCCGATCCAGCCTCCGTCACCGGGACAAACTGCACCCGCGCGGGCAGGCTGCCCGCGAACTCCGCCAATTGCGCGCGCAGCGCATCCGCCTGCGCGGGATCCGGAGCATAAAAGGAGACGGCATCCCCGCCGCAGACGTAGCAATCCGTAAAATGCCACTCGCCGATCTTGACCCAGGATTCCGGCAGGCCGCCGTAGCGGTCGAACCAGTAATCGTAGACGACGACCACCACCGCCCCGCTTTCGCGGACCAGCCGCTCGATCATCTGCGCATCATACTTCCCGCCGAGTTTTGCGCGCGCCACATCCATCGAGGCCAGGCCGTAAAGATCCAACAGCGGGAACTCGTTGTAGAAGGAAACGGCGCCGATATCGTTGGCCGCCACCGGGCCTTCGGGATGGTAACGGTTGAGGAACATCGCCATTTGGTATTGCATCTCGTAAATATTGCGCGCCGCCGGCGGCGTATGCAGGATCGCCCCGGAAGCCCGGCCCACGAAGGGATACGCCAGCAGCACGGCCAGGATCCCGGCGGCGATGCGCGCCGCCGCCGGGGAGGGAATGCGCAAGGTCCACCCGCCCGGGGGCGCGGCGGCCTCCAGCGCCCATACGCCGAGCGCGATCAGGTAGGCGGCGTGGCGGTAAAACCATTCCATGTTGATCAGCGCGCCGTGCATGAAAACGATCATCAGGAAGAACGCGCCCGGAGCGAGCCGAAGGAACATCTTTCCGCGCGCGGCTTCCCCGGCCGGCCGCAGCCAGGTTAGCAGGATAAGCAGCGCCAGCGCGAAGATGTAGGCCCGCCCGGTGATGTAGCGCAGCGGCCGGGTGAAAATCTCCGCCGGCGCCTCGGGGATGATATCGGTGAATGGCGCGCTCTTGATCAGGACCGAATTCGGGATCGGGTACCACCCCTGGGCCAGCGAGACGCCCGCCATGATCACTACCGGCAGGGCGGCGGCCGCCAGTAGGAGGACGGCGGAAGCCCAACGCCTGCGCCACGCCAGGAGCACCGCCGCCGCGCCGGCCAGGAACAATCCCTCATAACGGATAAGCGTCAGCCCGCAGGCAAGCGCCAGAAGCCATACATCCGGTCTTGCCGAGTCTTCCCGCCCAAGCACGGCCAGCAGCCGCTCGGCGAACAGAACAAAGATCAGAATCTGCAGCATGTGTTCCATGCCGTCGAAGGTGATCGCCGCAAACGGAACAATTAGAACCAAAATCGCGAGAACCGCCGCGCAGAGCCAATCCCCGCGTCCCCGCGCGCGCAGGCCGCGATACACAACCGCCAGCAGGACCAGCGAGATCCCCAAATTCAGGAGCAGCGGGCTCCACTCGTTCACGCCGAACAGCGCATAGGTCAGTGCGATCAATATCGGCCAGAGAATCGAGCTGGCGCACGAAGTAAACCCAAACGGTGTCACGCCCCACACGCCGTGGCGCACGATATTCTTGGAGACGGCCATGTGGATGTAGACGTCGTCGGAAGCATAGACCAGCCGTCCGCCGCTGATCGCAAAAATCTGCGCCAGGGTCAGGCTGAAAATCGCCAGCCACAACGCCGCCGCGGCCAGGAGGGGCCAATGCCGCCGGAGAAATCCGGTTTCAGGACGCATATTTGCCACGCTCCCGGAGCGCCCGGAACGCCGCATACGCCAGGCGCGCCGCCTCGACCGGCGATTCCTCCAACCGCATCGCCTTGAGCAGGTCGCCCAGCCCGGCGCGCACTTTCCCCCCGCGCAGGAAGATCCGCGCCTGCCGGAAATACACCGACCGCGAAAACGATTTCTTCCGCAGCGCGCGGATCTCCGCCGGAAGGTCTTCGCGCGCGAAATATTTTTCCAGAACGCCGCGGTACTCTTCTCCGAAGCGTTCCCCCCGGTTAAGCGTTTTCGAGGCTTCCCATACCCGCGAGGCGGCCACAGTCTGCGGCACATGCAGGCCGCCTCCCGGAAACGCGGACCACACCCGCAGAAAATATTCGAAGTCGAGCGCGAAGTGCAGGTCCTCGATAAGCCCGCCCACCGCGGCGTACGTCGGCCGCGGAATGAACACGCCGGGCTGCCCCATATTCTTGCCCAGCAGCAGCGACCTCAGCCCGTATCCTGCCATATGCTTCACCCCGATGACCCGGCCGACATCGTCGATTTCCTGGACGTCGCCGTAGAGGATTGCCGCCCCCGGGTGCGAGGCATATGCCGCGGCAACGGCCTCCAGCGCGCCGGCTTCCAGCCGGTCGTCGGAGTTGAGCCAACCGAGCACATCCCCCTTCGCGCGCGCCCAGCCTTTGTTGACCGCATGCGCCTGTCCGCGGTCGGGCTCGCTGACCCAGAAATCCAGCCGCCGTTCGTACTTGCGCAGAATTTCCCGGCTCGAATCGCCCGATCCTCCGTCCATGACGATCACTTCCTTGCGGGGATGGGATTGATCCAATACGGAACGCAGACACTCTTCGAGGAAGGCGCCCTGGTTGAAGGAGGGGATAATGATCGAAATCAATGGGGAGGAAACCATCCCTTCGATTATACCGAAGGGGGCTGAGGTCGGTGGAGTACTGTATTTTTCGAGGTAGAATTGCCACAAAAGGCACAGAAGACACATAAAAATTTTTTCTTAAGGGGGAAAGATGAGAAC
>JBAVFZ010000043.1:0-2587 GCA_049684495.1 Anaerolineales bacterium
AAGTTGTCCAAGGATGTCGCCGGGGGCGGTCGGGGAGCTCCGGAGGGTTTTAATTACGACTCCTTCAACCAGGGAGAGCAGGAAAAGTATCAGTCCCGCACGCCGGAGGAATTGCTGCGGATGTTCGGTGCAGCCCGGGATTCGACCCTGGATTGGATCAACAACCTGGTCGAAGGGTTATTGGACCGGAAGGGAAATCATCCCGCCCTCGGCGAGGTGACGCTGGAGCAAATGCTGTCCGCGATCCACGGCCACATCCTGCTGCACATGCGGGAACTGCCGTAAAAAGCCGGAAAAGCTTTTGACAGGATTTACAGGATTTTAAACCCCGGAATGCAATTACTCGGGTCCGCGGGGATATCGAAAGCAAGCGAGAAAATTCGTTTAGGATGTGATGATACAGGAACTCGATAGGCATAAAAGTAAATACAGAATATCTCTTTGCGTCCTTCGCGCCCCCCGACCCGACCACCGAGGGCGGGCTTGGCGGTAAAAAGATTATTCACCGCCATTTCCGAATAATCCATGCTCCCGATTATTTCTTCTTCGCACGGATGCGCTTCACCGATTTCTTCCCAGCGACCAACTCCGCCTTCTTCGTCCGCGTCAGCTTCTTAATCGCCGCCTCGCGTTTTCGCGCGGCGCTCGCATCCTTCTGGCGCTCGAAATACACCAGGGTCACCGGGCGGCGCGAGCGCGTGTAGCGCCCGCCGTGGCCGGTGCGGTGCTGGCGGTAGCGGCGCGGCAGGTCGTTGGTCCAACCGGTGTAGAACGATCCGTCGACGCACTGCAGGATGTAGCAACATGGGATTCCCGGCCGGGCTGCGGAAAGCCGTTTCATCCAATGGCGGGCACGCTCAGGCCGCTGAACAGGAACAGCATGATCGGGGCGATGAGGTAATTGATGATGAGGTTAAGGAGGTTGATCCCGACCATCGGAAGCATGAAGAGCAGAACGATCAACACATAGAAGCCCCACCGCTGAAGCGATTCATACTTTGCGGCCAGCGGCGCGGGGAGCAGTGCGCCCAGCACCTGCGCGCCGTCGAGCGGCGGCACCGGGATCAAATTGAAAAATGCCAGCAGCAGGTTAAGGAAAATGAAGATCGTGAAGAAATACGCCGGGGCCGGGAGAATGCCGTTCGGTTCGGGAATCATCGTCGGAGTCCAGCCGAAAATGTAGAAGGGCACCGCGCCCAATACACCGAGCGCCAGATTGGTCGCCGGACCAGACAACCCCACCAGACCCATTTTTACGCGCCGGTTCTCGCCGAAGTAGGCCGGGTTGATCGGCGTCGACGCCCATCCGATCCCGGCAAAGATGAACAGCATCGAGCCCCACAAATCCAGATGTTTAATCGGATTGAGCGTCAGGCGCCCGTGGTCGCGCGGGGTCGGGTCCCCCATGGCGGTGGCCGTCAGGGCATGCGCCAGTTCATGGGCGGGGAACACGATCAGCAGGATGAGGATGCGGCAAACGATATCCGGGATCGATACGGGAGTCATAACCGGATTATACCCCGCCCTCTCCGCGCGGCCGCGAGACTTCCGAAAAAAAATTTCGCGACCGCATCGGCGATTCGAGCAGGTACAGGATGTAGCGCTGCAGCACGCTTTCGAGTTCGTCGAGCGTGGTTTTCCGCACCGCCAGCTGCAAGGCGTCCTCGAGCCCCGAACGCTGGATGTGGCGCAGCACCTTCAATCCCGCAAGCGTTATCGGGAAGCTCCCCTCGGCCCGGTCGGCGCAACGCGGGCACACCGCCCCACCCCGCGCCGGCGAGAAGAACTGGTCCTCCGCGCGGATTACCTCGCCGCCGATGGTGCACGCCGAGAGCTCGGGCCGGTAGCCGGAATACTCCAGCAGCTTCACGTCAAAACAGCGCAGCGTCAGCGCCGGATCGCCCCCGCCGGAAAGCTGCTCCAGCGTGCGGACGAGCAGCCGGTACGCGGCGGCGTTTTCGGACCCATCGGGCGAGAGCCGGTCCAGGAGTTCCACGGCGTAGGAGGCCGCCGCCGAGCCGACCAGGTCCTCCCGCAACGGTGCGTACGCCTCGATCGTCTCCGCCTGGGTGATGATGTCGAAATCCCGCCCCTTGGCCAGGAACAGCGTGGCGCGGTGGAAGAGTTCCAGGTGGCCGGCCTTGCGCGAAGCGGGTTTGCGCACTCCGACCGCGCGAACGCGGACCTTCCCGTGCTGCGGAGTGAACAGCGTCAGGATCCGGTCGGCCTCGCCCCAATTGCGCCGGCGCAGAATTACCGCTTCGGTCTGATACGTTCGCTCGCGGGACATGGCATTGAGGATTATACCGGCAGAGGAAGGAGAGGCATCCCGAGGCCGCATGGGGATGTCATCCCGAGCCCGAACCAAAGGTGAGGGCGAGGGATCGGCTGCATGGATCATCGATTCACCGATTCCTCGGGGTCTTCGACCCCTCGGAATGACTCCCCGTAAAAGTCATCCCGAGGAGCCCGGAGATCTTCCGGACGACGCCTGTCCCGAGCAGAGCGAGGGAAGGGATCGGTTGCATGGATCATCGATTCGCCGATTCCTCGGGGCCTTTGGCCCCTCGGAATAACGGACCATAAG
>JBAVFZ010000044.1:0-12443 GCA_049684495.1 Anaerolineales bacterium
GTTTTTGCGTATCGAGACCACCGGTAATTTGGCATGGTCTCGATACGCCCGCAAAGAGCGCGGGCTACTCGACCGGCTTTTTCAACACCCTGCTAGAATAGGGAGATTGCTTCGCTCCCTTCGGTCGCTCGCAATGACAGTTATATTAGTTCTTCGTTTTCTTCAGGTATTCTTCATGCTCTTCGTGGATTCAGGGGGATGGTATAATCCGTCCGTTCTGAAACCATCACATCCTCCGCGCCGAAGCGCGTTTTCCCAGGAGAATCCCCTATGTCCGGCCATTCCAAGTGGGCAACGATCAAACGCAAAAAGGGCACCGCCGACGCCAAACGCGGCCAGCTGTTCACCCGCCTGGCGCGCGAGATCGCCCTGGCAGCCCGCGAGAGTGGCGGCGACCCGGAAAGCAACTTCAAGCTGCGGCTGGCGATGGACAAAGCCCGAGCCAGCAACATGCCCAAGGACGGCGTCGAACGCGCCATTAAACGCGGGACCGGCGAGGACAAGGAAGGCGGCACGATCGAGCAGGTGGCCTACGAGGGGTATGCGCCGCACGGGATCGCGCTGCTGATCGAGGTGGTCACCGACAACCGCAACCGCGCGGTTTCGGAAATCCGGCGGATCCTCACCCGCGCCGGCGGTAACCTCGGCGAAGGCGGCTCGGTCGCCTGGCAGTTCGCCCGCAAGGCGTATTTCTCGATCCCGGCCGCGGGGCTCAACCCGGATGCGGTGTTTGAAGCCGCGGTCGACGCCGGAGCCGACGACGTGCAGGTCGGCAAGGAGACGATCGAAATCTTCGCGCCGGTGGAAGCTTACAAAGCCGTCAGCGAACGGCTGCGCAAAGAAAAAATCACCCCGGAAGAATCCACGCTGCGCATGGAACCCAACCAGCAGACCGAGCTGGAACGCGACCAAGCCGTGCAGGTCATGAAGGTCATCGAGGCGCTCGAGGAGTTGGACGACGTGAGCATGGTGTATACCAACCTGATGGTGACCGACGAGGCGGTGGCGGCAATGGAATCCGCCGCCTAGGCCCACGGCGCATGCGCGTCGTCGGCATCGATCCCGGAACCGCAACCACAGGGTACGGCGTCATCGAGGAAACCGCCGGCCGCCTGATCCTGGTAACCTTCGGAACAATCTGCACTCCGGCCGGGCAACCGATGCCGGAGCGCCTGCTCGAACTGCACAATCAACTGATCGCCCTCCTTGCTCTCCACGCGCCGGAAACGGCGGCGGTGGAGAGTTTGTTTTTTCAGAAAAACGTCCGCACCGCGATCTCGGTCGGTCAGGCACGCGGCGCCGTGCTGTTGGCACTGGCTCAGCGCGGTATGCCGGTCGGCGAATACACCCCGCTCGAGGTCAAACAGGCGGTAACCGGTTACGGCGGGGCCGAGAAGCGGCAGGTGCAGATAATGGTCCGCACGCTGCTCGGGTTGGCGGAACTTCCGAAGCCGGACGACGCCGCCGACGCGCTGGCGGTGGCCATTTGCCACGCCCACACGCAGAAGATTCTTCGTTTGGTGGAGGCAGGATGATCGCATCCGTTCGCGGGACCGTGCAGCAAACCGGTGATTCCTGGGTGGTGATCGAGCTTGGCGGGATGGGGATCAAGGTATCCGTTCCGGTGCCGCTTGCCGCCCGCGCCCGCACCGGCCAACCGATGGCGTTGTTCACCCACCTCCAGGTGCGCGAAGACGCGCTGGCCCTGTTCGGGTTCGAAACCCCCGACCAGCTTTCGTTCTTCGAATTACTGCTGAGTGTAAGCGGGATCGGCCCGAAAGTCGCGCTTTCGCTGCTTTCGCATTTTTCCACGGATGCGTTGCGCCAGGCGGTCGGGGGCGGGAGACCGGAGCGGCTCTCCGGAATTCCCGGAGTCGGACGCAAGACCGCGGAAAAGATCATCTTCCATTTGAAGGACAAACTGGCCGCCGGTGCGGAAGCGGGCGGCGCGGGCTGGAGCGAAACCGACACCGAGGTGATCGCCGCGCTGACGTCGCTCGGGTATTCGATCGTCGAGGCCCAGACGGCGCTGCAGCGCATCCCGGCGGACGCGCCCACCGACGCAGAAAACCGACTGCGGATCGCGCTGCAGGGATTGGGCCGGTGAAATTCTCAAGGGATTCGAGTGTGGCAACCCTCTTCCAAGCCCCATCGGCTTCGGTCGGCCTCCTGCCTCCAGGCAGGTCCTTCGACCGGATCCGTCAAATGGGATTTGCATCCGCCGCGGACCGATCCGCGGCATGCGCCCGTCGAGAGAGCGCGCCCGCGCCGCAACCACCGGCGCCCGCTTTACGGATTAATTTATCCGGAGGTCCGTCGAATGGCTAAACAAACCAGTTCCCTTCAAATCCAGAACCTGCAGCGCACGGTCATTGAGCTCAACATGGCGTACGATGCAACCATCGAAGCCTGGACGCACGCGCTCGACGTGCGCGATAAGGAATCGCCGGGGCACACCCAGCGCGTCACAGAAATGACGGTGCAGCTGGCCAAGACATTCGGCATCGGTGCGGACCAAATTCCGTATGTGCAGCGCGGCGCTTTGCTGCACGACATCGGCAAATTGGGCATCCCGGATGCCGTCCTCCACAAGACCAGTTCCCTCAGCAATCCGGAATGGGTGCTCATACGCCAACACCCGCGAATCGCCTACGATATGCTTTCTTCCATCGCATTTTTATTCTCGGCGGTGGATATTCCCCACTACCATCACGAAAAGTGGGATGGAACCGGATACGCAGACGGGCTCAAAGGCGAGCAAATTCCCCTTACCGCCCGGATCTTTGCCGTAGTCGACGTATATGAATCGCTGACCTCCGACCGTCTCTACCGCAAGGCTTGGCCTGAAGAGAAAGCTCGCGATTACCTCGAAGAGCAGTCCGGCA
This sequence comes from Anaerolineales bacterium, assembly GCA_049684495.1. GTDB lineage: Bacteria > Chloroflexota > Anaerolineae > Anaerolineales > RBG-16-64-43 > JAFGKK01. The sequence goes on from JBAVFZ010000044.1 coordinate 2,886, forward strand.
AGCATTTTGACCCCAGGGTTGTGGAGACCTTCTTGAGAGAGCTCACAAAGGGCAAAAAATATTAACCCGGCGGTGTTTTTTTAACTCGACTTGCAGTCACTTCAAAATATTCCCACTCCATCCGCCCCGCTTGGGATAAAGAGCCTTGCATTATCTTTACGAAGAATATAACCGGGAAGGATGGATCCGTTGATTTTAATTGTTACCTGCTTCACCCGCCGATTTCACGGACCGGAACCCGGTTCCCTGGTTTTCCGGTTGGATCCATTCGCAGTAATGTTCTCCGGCGATATCGTTTTTTTATAATTCCTGTTCGACAATATCCCAAAAAACAACTTATCCGAATTCGCCAAGACATTTCCATATTCTCCTTGGCCGCTTTGCTAGACAAAACGCAGCCGTTTCGGTATCATACCTTGGCCCTCAGGAGAGACCATCCCATGGATTCGACAATCCTTTTACTCAAGGAACTCACGGAAGCCAACGGCGTTTCGGGGCACGAGATGGAAATCCGCGCCGTGGTGGAAAAACGCCTGGCCGGACTCGGCGCGCTCGAGAAGGACAGGATCGGCAGCCTGATCTGCCGCAAGGCGGGTACTTCCAAAACCCCGACCGTGATGATCGCAGGCCATATGGATGAGATCGGATTCATGGTCAAGCTGATCACCAAAGAAGGGTTTCTCAAGTTCATCCCGCTGGGCGGGTGGTTCGACCAGGTCCTGCTCGGCCAGCGCGTTTCGGTCATGACCTCCAAGGGCATGGTGGAGGGCGTGATCGGCGCCAAACCGCCGCACCTGCTGCCGGCCGATGAACGCGATAAAGTCGTCCAGAAGAAGGAAATGTACATCGACATCGGCGCCTCCTCCAAAGAGGAGGTCGAACAGGCCGGGGTCCGGCTCGGGGATCCGGTGGTTCCCCAGGCCCGTTTTTCGGTTCTGGCCGGCGGGAAGACGTACCTGAGCAAGGCCTTCGACGACCGGGTCGGGGTGGCGCTGATGATCCAGGCGCTGGAGGCGCTGAAAACCGAAAGCCATCCGAACACCGTGTGCGGCGTGGCGACCGTCATGGAGGAAGTCGGCGTGCGCGGCGCGACCACCAGCGTCGAAGCGGTCAATCCGGACGTCGCGATCGTCCTCGAATCCGACATCGCCGGCGACGTGCCGGGGATCACCGAGGACCAATCCGCCGTCAAACTCGGCAAGGGGCCGACGGTGGTGCTGTTCGACGCGCGGATGATCCCCAACCTGCGGCTGCGCGACCTGGTGATGGACACCGCCCGCGAATTGAATCTGCCGCTGCAGTCTTCGGCCCTGGAAGGCGGCGCCACCGACGGCGCGGCGATCCACCTCCACAAGACCGGCGTACCGACCGTGGTCCTTGCCGTTCCCGCGCGCCACATCCACTCCCACAGCGGGATCATCCACCGCGACGATTACGACGCCGCCCTGAAGCTGATCGTCGCCGTCCTGCGCAAACTGGACGGCGCCACCGCCGCCGGATTGACCGCCTGAGGATCCCGCATGACCGACAACGCCCAGCAAATCACGGATTTTTTGCGGAAACAGATCGCCCTCTATCAACCCGAGGTAACGACTCGCGAAGTTGGTTACGTCGTCGAAGCCGGTGACGGGATAGCCCGCGTAAGCGGGCTTTCCCACGTGCGGTCGCAGGAGCTGGTCCAGTTCGCGGACAGCACCCTCGGGATCGCATTCAACCTCGAAGCCGAACAGATCGGCGTGATCATCATGGGGGAATACAGCCGGATCGAGGAAGGCATGGAAGTGCGCGCCACCGGGCGCATCGCCTCGGTCCCGGTCGGCGTCGAATTGATCGGCCGGGTGGTGAACGCGCTCGGCGAACCGGTCGACGGCAAGGGACCGGTCGCTTCCAAACGCTACCGACCCGTCGAACGCATCGCGCCGACGGTGGTGGAGCGCCAGGACGTGGACACGCCCGTCCAGACCGGGCTGAAGGCGATTGATTCGATGATCCCGATCGGCCGCGGCCAGCGCGAACTGATCATCGGCGACCGGCAGACCGGGAAGAGCGCGATTGCGATCGATACGATCATCAACCAGAAGGGCAAGAACCTGATCTGCATTTACGTCGCGATCGGGCAGAAGAAATCCTCCGTCGCGCGGACCGTGGACACGCTCAAGCGCTACGGCGCGATGGAGCACACGGTGGTGGTGATCGCCTCGGCCGACGAGCCGGCGGTGCTGCAGTACATCGCGCCCTATGCCGGCTGCGCGATCGGCGAGGAATTCATGGAAAACGGGCGCGACGCGCTGATCGTCTACGACGACCTTTCCAAACACGCCTGGGCTTACCGCCAGGTCTCGCTATTGCTGCGGCGGCCGCCGGGACGCGAGGCCTACCCCGGCGACGTGTTCTACCTGCACTCGCGGCTCCTGGAACGCGCGGCCAAGCTGGCCAGCCGGTACGTGATCGTCCCATCGGCGTTTTCCGGCGAAGCGCGCGCGCAGGATTCGGCGGACGGGAAAACCTACGGCGGCCCGCGCGGCCGGGTGGAAGCCGAAACCTCCTTGGCCGCGCGCACGGCCGACTCGGCCAATCATAAAATCGCGCAGATTGCGGGATCGGGCGGTTCGCTGACCGCGCTGCCGATCATCGAAACGCTACTCGGCGACGTCTCGGCCTACATCCCGACCAATGTGATTTCGATCACCGACGGGCAGATCTATCTGGAATCCAACCTGTTCTACGCCGGCATCCGCCCGGCGGTGAACGTCGGCATCTCCGTTTCGCGCGTCGGCGGCGACGCGCAAACCAAGGCGATGAAACAGGTGGCGGGAAAACTGCGGCTGGATATGGCGCAGTTCCGCGAACTGGCGGCGTTCGCCCAATTCGGATCCGACCTCGACAAAGCCACCCAGACCCAGCTCGACCGCGGCCAGCGCTTGCAGGAGATCCTCAAGCAGGGCCAATACGAACCGATGCCGCTTGGGCACCAGGTGGCGGTGCTGTATGCCGGTGTGAACGGGCTGGTCGACGGCGTGCCGCTCGAGAAAATGCGGGATTGGGAAGACGGCTTCCACGCATTTCTGAACGCGGCCCACGGCCCGCTGCTCGCGGCGATCGACCGCGAGGGGAAGATCTCCCCGGAAAGCGAAGCCGGGTTGAAAGCCGCCGTCTCCGCGTACAACGCCTCCTGGCAATAGGTTCCCATGGCATCCCTTCGGGAAATGCGGCTCCACATCCGGAGCGTCCGGAATATCTCCCAGGTGACGCGCGCGCTGCAGACGGTGAGCGCGAGCAAGGTGCGCCGGGCGCAGGCCGCGGTGATAGCCACCCGCCCGTACGCGAACAAGGCGCTCGAGGTGCTGGATCACCTGGCCGACCGGCGCAGCACGATCCTGCACCCGATGCTCGTGCCGCAAAAGCGGTCCGGCGGGATGCTTGTGATCGTCGTCAGCGGAGACCGCGGGCTGGCGGGCGCCTATAACGCCGCCGTGGTGCGCGAATCGCTCCTGCGCTTCGCGGGGGAAGCGGCGCCGGTCCATTACATCGTCATCGGGCGCAAGGGCCGCGAAATGCTCCAGCGCGCGGGCGTGCCGATCACCGCCGAATTCAGCCGCCTGCCGGCCGCGCCCGCCTACGGCGACGTGTCCGCGATCGGGCGGCTGGCGATCGAGGAATACACCGGCGGGAAAGCGGATCAGGTGTTCATCGTCTTCACCAAATTCATCAACATGATGCAGCAACGCACGACGGTCCAGCAGCTTCTCCCGGTTCCCGATCTCTTCCCCCCGGCCCAGGCCCAACCGGAGGGATCGGCCGCGCGGCCCAAGAGCGCCGCACCCGGGTACATCTTCGAACCGGGGCAGACTCAACTGCTCGATTTCGTCATCAACCGGCTGGTCTCGCTGGAAATCTACGAATGCATCCTCGAAAGCCTCGCCAGCGAGCACGCCGCCCGGATGGTGATGATGCGCAACGCCACCGACAACGCCGTCGAACTGATCACCGGGCTGCAACTGGTCTATAACAAGATGCGCCAACAGAACATCACCGGCGATCTGCTGGATATCGCCGCCGGCACCGAAGCGCTCTCGGCTTCCACGAAGCACACGAAGGAAGATCGGAAGGACACGAAGATTTAAAAAATATATCTTCGTGTCCTTCAGGTTTTTCTTCGTGTTCTTCGTGGAGTCCGAACAACCGAAAGCAGAGGAACGGTACATGAAAAACGCGACCGGCAAAATCGTACAAATACTCGGCGGGGTGGTGGACTGCGAATTCCCCGCCGACCACCTCCCGGAGATCTACGAGGCGGTCGAAGTGCTGCGCGAGGGAGACGAACCGGTCATCCTCGAAGTGCAGAATCACCTGGGCGGGAACTGGGTGCGCTGCATCGCGATGGACACGACCGACGGGCTGCGGCGCGATCTGCCCGCCCGGGCCACCCACGCCTCGATCCGCGTTCCGGTGGGGCCGGCCACGCTTGGGCGGATGTTCGACGTGCTCGGCCGGCCGATCGACGGGCTGGGACCGGTGCCGGCCGAGGATCACTATCCGATCCACCACCTGGCCCCGGCCTTCGACGAGCAATCCACCCGGGTCCAGGTTTTCGAAACGGGCATGAAGGTGATCGACCTGATCGCCCCGTTCACCAAGGGCGGCAAGACGGGGATCTTCGGCGGCGCGGGCGTGGGCAAGACGGTCATCATCCAGGAGCTCATCCGCTCGATCGCGACCGTCCATCAGGGCAACTCGGTGTTCGCGGGCGTGGGCGAACGGACCCGCGAGGGCACCCAGCTGTACCGCGAGATGCTGGAAAGCGGCGTGATGAAGGACACGGTGATGGTCTTCGGGCAGATGAACGAACCGCCCGGGGTCCGGCTGCGCGTGGCCCTCACCGGCCTGACGATGGCGGAATACTTCCGCGACCAGGGGCGCGACGTGCTGCTCTTCATCGACAACATCTTCCGCTTCAGCATGTCCGGCTCGGAGGTTTCGGCGCTGCTGGGGCGGATGCCCTCGGCGGTCGGATACCAGCCGACGCTCTCGACCGAAATGGGCGAATTGCAGGAGCGGATCACCTCGACCAAGCGCGGTTCGATCACCTCGATGCAGGCGGTGTACGTTCCGGCCGACGATTATTCCGATCCGGCGCCGGTGGCGACCTTCACCCACCTGGATGCCACGATCGCGCTCGAACGCTCGATCGTCGACAAGGGGATTTACCCGGCGGTGGATCCGCTGGCCAGCACCTCGCGCATCCTCGATCCGAAGATCGTCGGACCCGACCACTACCGCACGGCGCGCGAAGTCCAGCGCGTCCTGCAGCGCTACAAGGACCTCCAGGACCTGATCGCGATCCTGGGGATCGACGAGCTGAGCGAAACCGACAAGCGGATCGTTTCGCGGGCGCGCAAGATCGAACGCTTCTTCTCCCAGCCGATGTCGGTGGCCGAAAAGTTCACCGGACTGAAAGGCGCCTACGTGCCCCTGGTGGACACCATCCGCGGATTCAAAGAGATTCTCGACGGCACGCACGACGCGCTTCCGGAATCCGCCTTTCACATGGTCGGGACGATCGAAGACGCCCAGGCCAAGGCGAAACAGCTGACGGCGTAGAAAGCCGGTCGAGTAGCGCCGAAGGCGCGTATCGAGACCGCGCCCTTTTCGTGAGTAGACGATCTTAATATGTCAGTGATCTCGATTCGGCCGTGAAGAACACCCGGCCTACTCGACCACCCAAGGGAAAAAAGGAATTTCTGTGCCCATTCGCTGCGACATCGTCACCCAGGATCGGCAGCTCTTCTCGGGAGAGGTGGACATGGTCGTCGCCCCCGGAAGCGAGGGCGTGCTCGGGATTCTCCCCCATCACACGCCGCTCCTGACGACACTTAACTACGGCATCCTGACGGTCAAGATGGCCGGCAAGGAGGAGGCCTTCGCGATCGCGGGCGGGATCATGGAGGTCCTGCCGGATGGGGTGACGGTCCTGGCGGATGTGGGCGAGCGCGTGGAGGAGATCGACGTGGCGCGGGCCGAGGCCGCCCGGGCGCGGGCCGAAGAACTGCTCAAGATGGCGCCCGGCGAAGGTACCGAAGCCTACCTGAAGGCGACGGCCTCGCTGCGGCGTTCGCAATTGCGGCTGGAAGCGGCAAAGAAATTCCGAAAATAAGATCCAAAAACCTTTTCACCGCTAAGACGCAATGGCCGCTAAGAAAATCTTAAAAATATATTTTTAATTCTTTGCGCTCTTTGCGTCTTTGCGGTGAAAAGGTTGTAAGCCGCTACGCTGATAAATGAAAGGGGCCGAAATGGCCAAAACTCCTGGCAAACTCAGCCGGCGGTGGTTTCTGAAATGGCTGGGACTCGGCGGCCTGGCGGTGGCGGCCGGATGTAAACCGCGCCCCGCCGAACCCACCCTGGCTCCGACTTCGTCCGCCACGCTCACCCGCCTGCCCAAGACCGCCACTCCCACCCGCACCGCATCCATCACCCCAAAACCGGCGACACCCACATCCGTGCCGCGCGCCGCGGTGGCCTTGCGGCGGGTGAAAACCTATGATGCCAGGACGCTGCGCACGGAATGGCGGGCGATCGTGGACAGCCTGGGCGGGTTGAACGGTCTGGTCAAACCGGGCGCGAAGGTGGGGGTCAAGGTTAACCTCACCGGAGGTCCCTCGATGGATAAACCGGATAAACCCCCGGCGCCGGAATATTTTGTCACCCACCCGGCCATCGCCGGAGTGATCTGCGAGTGGCTCAAGGACTCGGGCGCCGGCACGATTTACATCATGGATGGGATCGCGGACGAAACCGCCTGGTCCAAATGGGGATATACGGACATGGCCAAGCCGCTGGGTGCCAAGCTGATCAACCTCAGCAAACCGGCGCCGTACTCGAGTTTTGCCGTCCTTCCCGCCGGCACAAAGGCCCAGATCTATAACGAGTTCCTGCTCAACCGCCTTCTGCGGGAATTGGATCTGTTCATCTCGGTGGCCAAACTGAAATGCCACTCCGTCTTGGGCGTGACCATTTCTATGAAAAACCTGGTCGGACTGACGCCGCTCTACGAATACATGCGCAATGCGACCGACAACGCCCGCACCGCGATCCACGGCTCGAGCGATTACGACACGCGCCTGCCGGGCGTCATTTTGGACCTGAACCTGGCGCGACCGATCGACCTGGCCGTGATCGACGGCGTGTTCACCTGCGAAGGCGGCGCCGGCCCGTGGGATAAGGCGCTGGCGCAGGTCAAACCGGGAATTTTCGCCGCCGGGCTGGATCCGGTGGCAACCGACGCGGTGGGCACGGCGCTGATGGGTTTCGATCCGGAGGCGGCTTCCCAGACCCTGCCCTTCACCCGCACCAACAACTACCTCAGTATGGCCCGCAAACTGGGGATGGGGACCAACCGGCTGGAGGAAATCCCCGTGATTGGAGAAAGCCTGGAAGCGATGCGGTTCCCCTTCAAGCCCGCAGAGTAAGGTTCTGTTTGCGATCCTTCTGGATCCCCGCTAAAAACACCCTCGCTTCGCATTCATCACAGCTCATGAAACAAAAGCGAGCCGTGATGCTCCGCAAGGGCAGGCGCGGGGATGACGACAATTCTGAATACAACCTTTTCACCGCAAAGCCGCAAAGGACGCAAAGGTTTTAATAATAATTAATATCTTTGCGCTCTTCGCGCCCCCCGGCCCGACCACCGAGGGCGGGCTTTGCGGTAAAAAGGGTTTCAGATCTTCCACTGATATAATCCGCCGAGTGAAGATTTCGACGATTCCAACCGTGTTTGCATTTTTAATCGGAGTAACCGCCTGCGCCGGATCTCCGCCGGCATCCACGCCTGAAAACGGCGCAACGGCGGTCCTCCGCGCTGATACGAGCATAAGGGACTCGACTCGTATTCCGACAAACGCCACCGCCGCACCCTCCGTAACGATCCCATTCACCCCAACGATAACACCGACCCTCGCGCCGGACGACTGGCAGACGATGCCGGTGATCCCCGTCGTGAGCGCGGCCGCCCGCCGGATTTATGCCGAGGGCCAAACGCTGGGCAACGATCCGCGCGCGTTCTCGATCCTGGGCGATTGCCTCAGCCTGCCGAATACGCTCTTCGACCGGTATGGCCAGCCGGGAAAGTACAACTTGGGGGATTACGCTTACCTGCAGCCCGTCATCGATTATTTTCTGGAATCCTTCCAGCGCCAATCCATCTCGCTGGGCGACGGGTTCAACACCGCCGCCGTGCTCTCCCCTCTGCGGGCGGATCCCAAACAGTGTGAAAAGGGCGAGAACCCGATGGAGTGCGAATACCGGGTGCACCGCCCCAGTTACGCGATCGTGAGCCTCGGGACGGACGATTGGACGATCAAGCCGGATGTGTACGAGGAGCGGATGCGCCGGATCGTCGAATATTCCATCGCGCACGGCATCGTTCCCATTCTGGCCACCAAGGCCGACAACCGCGAGGGGGATTACGCTTTCAATAAAATCCTCGCCCGCCTGGCTTATGAATACGGCATTCCGTTATGGAACTTCTGGCTGGCCGTCCAACCGCTTCCCGGGCACGGGCTGATCGACGGAAACGGCCACCTGTCGTGGGCGGATCCGAACCATCTGGAATATACCTACAGCATGCAGGTCGCCACGCCGGTCCGCAACGTCACCGCGCTGCAAACGCTCGAGGCCGCCTGGAAGGGCGTCACCGCGGCCTGAAACCGCCTGATCCCAAGTTCGTTGGTAAAAACCTTTTCACCGCAAAGGACGCAAAGGTTTTAATTTTTTTCCATTGCGATCTTCGCGCCCCCCGGCCCGACCACCGAGGGCGGGCTTCGCGGTTAAAGGGGTCAAGACATTACCCTGATATAATCTTTTTACGACAGGGAAATGAGCCAATCGCGATGAATAAATTATTCCTCGTTGTCATGGTTTTTTTTGTGCTGTCATGCAATTTGGTGACGGTTGCCCAAACACCTGCTCAAACAGGTTCACAGGGGATTCTGACTCCTGAACCCACCGGTCAGGATCTCGAAGCGACAGGTTTAGGCACATCCGCGCCCGCCGAGATCGTCCCCGTTCCGGTAAGTTCGGTTCAAATCGAGGGAGTGGCGTACAAAGCCTATCAAATCCCCGGCGACCCGTTCCGGTTTGTCTGCCAGGAGCCCTGCCCGCATGATCCGCAATTCATTTATGCGGAATATGCCGGCTTTCGGCTTGCGCATGCCATGCTGATCCAACTAACCGGAGCGGACACCCTGGCCGAACTGCAGCCGGTGGATATGCATCTGGGATTCGAAGACGGTATATGCCGGGCTCACCCGGGTGGGCATGCCTCCATATATGCTCACACGCACCAGGCGTACACCTGCACCGATGGGCCCGGATTGTACGCCACGATCGAGGAGACGATCCGGCTGGCCTCCCGGCCCGAGGAGCAATATTTTCCCCTTCACGAATACATGCACACGATTTTCTTCGGGAGAATCTCCGAGTGGGCGGGAGACTATATTAATAATAAAGCGGGGGATTTTCACGATTTTGTGGTGCCGATTCCCGCTTATGCTATTGGGG
>JBAVFZ010000045.1:0-5330 GCA_049684495.1 Anaerolineales bacterium
CTTTAGGGAAGGGGAGAGGGGCGCAGGGGAATGGGGTACGGTTGAATCAGGTTTTTTCCCAAAGGAGGCATCATGGACGACTTCCCGGTATTTATGAAGAATTCGAAAAACGCCATTCACGTCGGTTCGCATTACGTGGCGGGCTTGGAAGGATTTGTATTCGACGGCGCGGACGGCAGCCAGGTTATTCTGTGGAGCGGCCGCGAGGCGGGAACGGCCGAGGAGCACTCGCATCCGTACGAAGAGTACATCGTCACGGTGCAGGGGGAATATATCCTCCATATGGATGGCCGGCGCATCGCGCTCAAGCCCGGCCAGGAGTGCCTGGTTCCGAAGGGGGTCAAGCATTACGGGGAACGCATCGCCAAGACCCGCACCATCCACGCCTTCGGGGGGAAGCGCGCGGTGCGGGAATCCGAACTCAAGGGATAACGTATGCCGCTGACGTTCGATTTTCCGCTTGAGCAATGCAAAGTATACAAAGGGACCAATCCGCGCCCGGCCGATTTCGACGCGTTCTGGGAAAAAGCGCTGGCGGAGATGAATGCGATCCCGCCCGAAGTGGAAATGGTCCGCTCGGATTTCCGCGCCCGCGGCGCGGAATGCTTCGATCTCTACTTCACCGGGGTGGGCGGGGCGCGGATTCACGCCAAGTTCCTGCGGCCGGAAAAATCCGCGGGCAAGCACCCGGCGGTGCTGATGTTCCACGGTTACTCCTGCGATTCCGGCGATTGGTCCGACAAGCTGGCTTACGTCTCGCAGGGATTTTCCGTCGCGGCACTGGACGCGCGCGGCCAGGGCGGCCTCTCGCAGGATCGCTCCATCGTCAGCGGCAACACACTGCACGGGCACTTTGTCCGCGGGCTGGAAGACGCCCTGCGCGGCGAACCGGAAAAAATGATGTTCCGCCAGATATTCCTCGACACGGCCGAACTGGCCAAGATCGTCATGGAGATGCCGGATGTGGACGGCGATCACGTCGGGGTTACGGGGTGGAGCCAGGGCGGGGCGCTGACGGTTGCGTGCGCGGCGCTGGTGCCGCGGATCCGGCGGGCGGCCCCGGTCTACCCGTTCCTGAGCGACTACCAGCGGGTGTGGGAGATGGACCTGGCCAAGGACGCCTACAACGAACTCAAGGATTACTTCCGCTGGTTCAATCCGCGGCACATGAACGAACCCGCCGTGTTCGAAAAGCTCGGCTACATCGACATCCAGCATCTGGCCCCAAGAATCAAGGCCGAGGTCTTGTGGACCATCGGGCTGATGGACCAGGTTTGCCCGCCCTCGACCCAGTTCGCGGCCTACAACAAGATCACTTCCAGAAAACAGATGGACATCTATCCGGATTTCGTCCACGAGCACATCAACGGCGCGCACGACCGGATTTTCGGGTTTCTTTCGGAGCTATAACTATTTTCCGCACAAAAAAACCGCATTTTCCGGGGGGATTTCCGCTTACGATATAATTACCCGGCAAGCAATCTTTCGCCGGGTTGTTTTTTCAAGACCTATCGTGTACGCGGATTGCGCGGAACAAATGGATTTCGCGGATTATTTCCGAAAAAATATTAAAGGCAACATCCGCGTCATCCGAGGAATCCGTGAAATCCGCGTACCAATAAATGGAACTATAATCCACTAAACGGAGAAAAAATGGCACAAACAAAAGTGCTGGTCAGCGGAGCGGGCGGTTTCATCGGGCACCATCTGGTCAAGCGCTTGAAGCGCGAAGGCTACTGGGTCCGCGGGACGGACCTGAAGTATCCGGAATACGAACCCTCGCCGGCCGACGAATTCGAGATCCTCGACATGCGCCGCTGGGATAACTGCCTGCAGGCCACCCGCGGAGTGGAGGAGACCTTCGCCCTCGCCGCCGATATGGGCGGGATGGGCTTCATCTCGAAATTCCACGCGCAGATCCTGCACAACAACCTGCTCATCAGCACCCACACCCTGGATGCGGCGCGGGTCAACGGGGTCCGCCGCTACCTCTTCACTTCCTCGGCCTGCGTCTACCCGGAATACAAGCAGACCGAAACGAACATCAAGCCGCTCAAGGAAGAGGATGCCTACCCGGCCCAGCCGCAGGACGCGTACGGCTGGGAAAAGCTCGTCACCGAGCACTTGTGCCAGCACTACCGGGAGCAGTACGGGATCGAGACGCACGTCGTGCGCTTCCACAACATGTTCGGCCCGCTGGGCAAGTGGGAGGGCGGGCGCGAAAAGGCCCCGGCCGCGCTGTGCCGCAAGATCGCGGTGGCCAAGCTCAAGGGCGAAAAATCGATCGAAATCTGGGGCGACGGCGAGCAGACCCGCTCCTTCTGCTACGTCGACGATACTATCGAGGGGATTTTGAAACTGATGCGTTCGGATTTCCCCGGACCAATCAACCTCGGCCAGGATCGGATGGTGTCGATCAACGAACTGGCGGATATGATCATGAAGGCGGCCGGCGTGAAGCTGGAGAAGAAGCACGTCTCCGGCGCCCTGGGCGTGCGCGGCCGCAACTCCGACAACACGCTGGTCAAGAAGGTCCTCGGCTGGGAGCCGAAGGTGACGCTTGAAGAGGGACTGGCGCGGACCTATACCTGGATCGAAGGACAGGTGAAAGCCAAGCTGGACGCGGGTAAGCCGATCGACGGGTGATTAATGCGCCTGTGACCGGCGCCTAAAAAATGAAAGGGGGATTTTATGAAACGAGGGGGAGGATTCGCCATCGCCGCGGCATGCGCGTGGTTCCTGCTGAGCGGCATTTCATCGCCATTTCAAACCGCACGCCAAGGATCCGAAACGGAGACGGAAACGTCCACCGCTTCGGATCTTTTTATTCCCACTTCGACCGGAACCGAAACGGGGACCCCGATAGACACCGACACCCCATTACTTACGCCGAGTGAAACCGCAACCGCAACCGCAACCGAAACCTTAACTGAAACACCAGGAACCCCCGAAACGCGGACCCAATCTCCGACCGGCACGGATACCCCGAGCCAGACAATCGAGGGAACGTTGACGGACACACCGGCTCTTTCGCCCACGCTCACGCCCACGTCGACTTCCTCGTTGACGAATTCCCCGACAACGGACTCGCCGCCCTGGGTGATCATCAGCGAAGTCGGCTGGGCGGGGACTCGGGCTTCGGCCAGCGACGAATGGATCGAACTGTGGAATCCCGGCGCCGCCGACGCCGACCTGGCCGGGTGGACGCTGACCGACGGCGGCGATATTCTCGTCCCGCTTTCCGGGACGATCGGCGCGGGCGGTTTCTTCCTGTTGGAACGGACCGACGATACGACCGTCGCGGACATCATCGCCGACCGGATCTACACCGGCGCGCTCGCCAACGCCGGCGAATCGCTTTTCCTCATCGATCCATCGGGACGCACCGTGGATACGGCAAACGGCGATGGCGGTCCGTGGCCGGCCGGATCGCAGGCAACGGCTGCGGCGATGGAACGCACGGGCGCCGGCTCCGACACGGATTCCGAATGGTGCTCCAACAACGGGATCCACCGCAACGGTTCGGATGCCGCGGGGTATCCGATTAACGGAACGCCGCGCGCGCCGTTCTCAGGCCTCTGTCTGGAACCCACGCGGACGCGCACCCGGACTCCGACTTCGACCGGTTCGGGGACGGCGACCTTCACTCCCACTCCAACCGTAACGCTTCCCCCGCCGTCATATCCGCCGCACAGCCTGGTGATCAACGAGGTGGCCTGGTCCGGGACGGCGGCGGATGCCAACGACGAATGGATCGAACTGTGGAATCCGGGCGGCGCCGATATCGACCTTGCCGGTTGGGTCCTGACCGACGGAGGAGATATTTCCGTAACGCTGGCGGGTTCGATTGGGCCGGGGGATTTTTTCATACTCGAACGGGGCGGGGACGACGCCCTGAGCGATATCTCCGCAAACCGGCTTTATACCGGTGCGCTTTCGAATTCGGGCGAAGTACTCACGCTGCTCGATCCGGCCGGCGGCGCAATCGACATCGCCGGCGGCCGGGCCTGGCCTGGCGGGACCGGTTCACCCGTTTATGCCAGCCTGGAACGCGGCTTGATCGATCCGCCGGGCTGGGGAACCAACACCGGCTGGGTGATGAACGGACGCGACGCGGCGGGCCATCCCGTGCGCGGGACGCCCGGCCGCGCCAACAGCGTGCTTTCCCCGACCCCGACCGCGACCAAGCTTCCAAAGGGTGTCCTGATAAACGAGTTCCTGCCCAAGCCGGGCAGCGACTGGAACCGCGACGGGAGCGTCGACTACAACGACGAGTTTATCGAACTCCTGAATGTCAGCGCGCAGGCGGTCGATATCGGCGGGTGGATGCTGGACGACGATTTCCACGGCGGAAGCCGGAAGTTCGTCATCCCCGGCGGAACGTGGATCGAGCCGAACCGGTTCCTTGTGTTCTTCCGAACGCAGACGCATATCGCGTTGAACGATCCGGGGGACGAAGTCTGGTTGCTCTCCCCCGGCGGCGGAAAGATTGACGGCCGGGTCTACACCCGCACCCGCTGGCCCGACAGCGCCTGGGACCGTTTCCCGGATGGGGAGAGTGTGCTGCGGCTTGGGTTCCCGCCCACGCCGGGTGAACCCAACCGGCTCCCGGACGACATCTTGAACCCGAAGAAGAATCCGCTGCCGCTCATCGCCGCGGGCTGGCGCCGGGTGATGTGCGGCCCGAGCGCCGGCCCGCTGCTGGTGGGCGAAGGGTTTCTCACCACGGGCGATGAGGATTCGATCCGCATGGCGGAAGCCAGCGGCTGGTATTCGTGGTGGAACGGCAGGTGCTACGCCTGGTCGGCGCCCTCCCTTGGCAAAAGGCTTCCCTCCACTAATCTGCTTCCAGGGTCGGATTCGGTGTTGGAGAATGGCGGATGGTGGTGGGAATGGTGGTATTTGCGTTGAAAACACGCCGAAAAGCCAAAAACGCCGATCCATGACATTCCGCGGGAAATAACAGTCAAGCCGCGCTGGTGGGATCGTTGGCTTGCGCGTAGAATAAATACCGTTGTCAGGCGGCGGTCGATCGGGGCGCCGGACCGCCGGATTTTTACGCGGAGGGAGCACGCTTATGGGAACCGTTCTGGTCGTCGACGATGACGTGGACACGCTCAAGCTGGCAGCGATGATCCTGGCTCGTGCCGGGCATACGGTGGTGCAGGCCGAGCGGGGGGCGGACGCGCTGGCGGAGGTGGCGAAAAGCCGTCCGGACGTGGTCCTGCTGGATATCATGCTCCCGGATATGGACGGATTCACGGTCGCCCAGAAACTCCGGACGACGGTCGCCAATCCGCCGCCGATTCTGTTCTTCTCGGCGCGCAGCA
>JBAVFZ010000046.1:0-6585 GCA_049684495.1 Anaerolineales bacterium
GGTACCGGAAGGGGGCCATTGATGCGGCGAAACAAGATGCCATCCAAAGTCCGAAAGCCGAAGACGGCTATCCGCCGGAAAACTATCCCGGCCCGCCGTGCCGCCGTGCGCGCGCGCCCGCAGCCGCCGGACCTGCGTGCGATCCCCGGCCCGGAAACCATCACGCGGCGCGAGCTGGCCAACGGGGTGACGGTGCTCGCGCGCGAGAATTTTCTCAGCCCGTCGGTGGTCGTCCTGGGGACTGTCTGGGCCGGGGGATTGGACGAGCCCGACAAATTGGCGGGGCTTGCGGCGCTGGCCTCCGGGTGCCTGATGCGCGGTTCGGAAACGCGCTCGTTCCACCAGATCTATGATGTGCTCGAATCCGCCGGCGCGACGCTTTCCTTCGGATCGGGGATGCACACCACCTCGTTCTATTCCCGCTGCCTGGCGGAAGACCTGCCGACGGTGCTCGAGCTGGCGGCGGACGCCCTGCGCCGGCCGACCTTCCCCGCGGACCAGTTTGATCGGCTGCGCGGGGAATACCTCACGCATCTGACCATCCGCGAACAGGATACCGGCGAGCGGGCGCACATGGCGTTTGCGGAGCTGGCTTACGCCGGGCACCCGTATGCCCACGATGAAGAAGGCACCTCCGCGACAATCCAGGCGGTCACCCGCGAGGCGGTCGCGGAATTTCACACGCGCCGTTTCGGGCCGAAGGGGATGATCCTGACCGTCGCCGGCGGCGTGCACAGCAGCAAGGCGATCCACTGGATCGAGCATTACTTCGGCGATTGGAAGAATCCGCAACAAGCGGACCGGCCGCCGCTACCGGCCGCGCCGCGCCCGGCAGGCCCGGCGGAAAAGCGCATATCCTTGCCCGGCAAGAGCCAGGCGGACCTGGTCTTCGGAGCGCCCGGCCCGGCGCGCACCGCGCCGGATTTTCTTCCGGCGATGCTCGGCAACAACATCCTGGGCGTGTTCGGCATGTACGGCCGGATCGGCGACGCGGTCCGGGAGGCGGAAGGCTTGGCCTATTATTCGATGAGCACCATCAGCGGAGGGCTGGGCCCCGGCCCGTGGATGGTGCTGGCCGGAGTCAACCCGCACAATGTGCCGCGGGCGGTCGAACTCATCCGGCGCGAGATTTCCCGCTTCACGCAATCGAAAGTATCGCGCAGCGAGCTGGCCGACAGCCAGGCCAGCATCGTCGGGCGCATGCCGCTGCAGCTCGAATCCAACGAGGGCGTGGCGGGAACCCTTATGAACATCGAGTTGTTCAACCTGGGGCTGGATTATTACCAGCGCTACCCTGGGCTTATCCGCGCCGTCACCGCCGACCAGATCCTGGAAGCGGCGCGGCATTACCTTAACGTGGAAAAAATGGCGCTGGCCGTCGCCGGCCCGCCCGAGGAAGGATGACGGCGATGCTGCGCGTGGGAACCGATCTGATCGAGATCGAACGCATCGAGGGAGCGGTCCACCGCTGGGGGGAGCGGTTCCTGGAGAAGATCTTCACCTCCGAGGAGCGCGCCGCGTACGGCGAGCGGATCTCCTCGCTCGCGGCGCGGTTCGCGGCCAAGGAAGCGGCCTCCAAAGCGCTCGGAACGGGGCTGATGACGGAAATTCCCTGGACCGATATCGAAGTCCTTACGGGCCCTTCCGGTGAGCCGGGCCTGCATCTGCACGGCCGCGCGCGCGCGGAAGCGGACCGATTGGGGCTGACCGAATGGGCGCTCAGCCTTTCGCATTCCGGCGGGCACGCGCTGGCGGTGGTGGTGGCAACGGGTAGGGTGGGTTGACGATCCCGATGGAAGGTAGGGTGGGTTGAAAGCCAAGCGACAGTGCGATGAAGATAGGAATCTCGGCTTTCAACCCACCCTACAAAGTAAAATGATATGAAAAAATACCGGTGGCTCTTACTGGCCATCAACATTCTCGGCGGTTCGGTGGTGATCGGCAGTTACATTTGGGGGCTTGGCCGTCCCGGCGCCGTGGATACCTTGTGGGGCGGCGTGCCCGAGGCGATCCGGCCCTACTACACGGCGGGGATGCTCCTGGCCGCGGCCGGATATTTCGCATTCACTTACTTCATACTATTTCGAATGGATCCCGAAAAAGCAAGGGTATTCGGATGCTGCGGTGCGCGCATCTTCCATTATTTGTATTTGGGGATCCTCATTCCCTCCGCGTTGTGGATGCCGGCCACGTTTTGGGCGGTTGAAAACCCGAGTGGGACGGCGGTCTGGGTTGTGCGAGGCATCTTAATTCTGGTGGCGTTGTTTTCGCTGGGATTGCTCGCGGCGCTGCTCGGCACGAAGCCGCGCGATCCGGCCCGGGCGCATGCGCTGGCCGTGATCGGCGCGGTATGCTTCTGCATTCAAACGGTCATCCTGGACGCGATCGTGTGGGGGACGGCGTTTGGAGTCTAGAGAATCTCAGAATATCGTCACATACACCATTCCGCCCCCGGCATCGCCGATAAAAATCGCGACGACTTCCTCCCCTTTGCGGTAACGCAGCCGGATGGAATTTTCGTCTCCACCCGCGTCACCAGTCATGTCCTCAAGTTCCCATCCGGCGACGGGCATCTCCCTCAAATAATATTTCTTGACTTCCTGCGTTGTAGCCTTAACAGCATAACGGTAAGTATCGCTGCTCCCTTCCACCCCTCCCGAAACCGCACCGGGCATGATCGGAATTCCTCTGAACGAATCGACCGGTTCGCCCAAGGGGACAGGTGGCAGAAAACCGGGTCCTATGGCGGGGGTAAAAATTTCAGAAGGGGAATTATTGGGGAATAATCCGGAGCAGGCAATGGCGGTCAGAAACACAATTACGAGGGCTCCCTTTTGGATAAAAGCTTTCATACCTCCCTCCGATTCTCATGAATATGGACAGAAGTATAGGCTCGCAGAGAAAAAGGGTCAAACGTAAATCGACGCGGCCTTTTGGCCGCGTCGATTTGGTGCCACCTGAAATATTCGGCGGATGTATGCTGTCGAACTCAAGCGGTTTCGGTTACCCCGTAGCGCTGCCGCCAGCCCAGGTGGGCGGGTTTTCCGGATGCCGATTTCGGCCTGCGGGCAGGCGAAGCCGGGCGCGGCTTGCGCGCGACGGCGGCCGGTTTGTATGCCCGCGGGGAACCGGAGGAATACGGTTTCCGGGATGGCGCCGCCGCCCGGGGCGGCGGGGCGGCCTTGTAATCAAAGCCCTCCAGCGTTCGGCGCGGAAGCGGCTTTTTCATGATTTTCTCCAGCGTGCGGATGAGCTCGCCGTCTTCGGGGGTGACCAGCGTGAACGCGTCGCCGCTGCGTTCCGCGCGGCCGGTGCGGCCGATACGGTGGATGTAAGCGTCGGCCGTGTCGGGCATGTCGAAGTTGACCACGTGCGAGATGTTTTCCACATCCAGCCCGCGGGCGGCGATGTCGGTCGCGACCATGATCTGGTAGCGGCCGTCCTTGAACCCGCCGAGCGCGGCTTGGCGCTGGCCCTGCGAGCGGTTGCTGTGCAGGCTGGTGACCTTAAAGCCCGCCTGGCCGATCTGGCGCGCGAGCTTTTCGGCGCGGTGTTTGGTGCGGGTGAAGATCAAAACCGATTCCGTATCGGTCGAGCGCAGCAACTGCAGCAGCAACGCGGCTTTCAGGTGCTGCGGCACCGGGTACAGCGCATGCGAAACCGTATGCACCGGTTCGCGCAAACCGATCGAGATGCGCTGCGGATGGGTCAGAGTCTGCGCCGCCAGCTGTTCGATTTCCTTCGGAAAGGTGGCCGAAAAGAGCATCGTCTGGCGCTTGGCGGGCAGATGCGAAAGGATGCGCTTCACATCCGGCAGGAAGCCCATATCGAGCATCCGGTCGGCTTCATCCAGGACCAGGACTTCCACCGCGCCCAGTTTGGCGCGGCGCTGCTGGATGTGATCCAGCAGGCGGCCCGGGCAGGCGATGAGAATTTCGACGCCGGATTGCAGCGCCTGGATCTGCGGACCGGCGCCGACGCCGCCGTAGATGGTGGCGCTGCGCAGGCCGGTTTCCGCGCCGAGAGCGCGGATAACCTCATGGATCTGCTCGGCCAATTCGCGGGTGGGCGTGACGATCAGCGCCCGTGTGCATTTGCGCGGGCCGGCCAGCAACCGCTGCAGGATGGGAAGTACGAACGCGGCGGTCTTGCCGGTTCCGGTTTGCGCCGTTCCGATCAGGTCGTGCCCGGCGAGAGCCGGCGGAATGGCGCTGGTTTGGATCGGCGTCGGCGCAGTGAAGCCGGCGCGTTGGATTCTCGTCATCAGGCGCGAATCCAGATTGAACTCTTGGAAATTCAAAGTGTGTCCTTTTCTTCAGAAGTCACGCGGATGTCAGGGGATGAGCGGGGCTCTATCAATGACAGAGGCAACTGCTGAACTAGAATGATGTAATGCGGACATCATACCGGTGGAAGGGGGAAAAGTCAATCGCTGGATTTCCGGGACCGGGGCGGTCCCCGCTGGGAACACGCGGGGATGACGGATCGCCTCGGTCCGTCTGTCTGGTCCGGGGCTGCGCATGCCGGGCGGCAGTTAACACCATTCTCGGGTACAATTTTTCCAACCCGGTCGAGCAAATCCATTGCATCGCCCATCGCCGCAGAGCATGGTCAGCCCTGCTGCGCAAACGAGGCTACCTTGGCGCGGACTGCCCGGCGCTCCCACGAAAAAATCACCATACTGGACGTCGCGAAAAAAGCGGGGGTTTCCTTCGGGACCGTATCGCGAGTCCTCAACGACGACGTGCACGTAAAGCCGGAAACCCGCAAGCGCGTTTTGGAGGCGATCGACCGGCTGGGATTCGTGGCCAACCGCCATGCGCGCATCCTGGCCGGGGGAAAGGCCGGCACCATCGGCGTATTGGTTCCGGATCTCGGATCCGAATACATCGCGGAGATCATGCGCGGGGTGGACGCCGAGATTGGGCTCGCCGGGCGCGACCTGATCCTCTACACCACGCACCGTGACCCCAAAAAGGAAGCCGCCTACGTGGCCACCTGCCTGGACGGGATGGCGGACGGCATGCTTTTGGTGCTGCCCCGCAATCCATCCGATTTTGTTCCCAGGTTTGTGAAGCGTAAATTCCCCTTCGTCCTCATCGATCATCAGGGCGCCGGCAAGGATACCGCCGCGGTGGGCGTGGCGAACCGGCAAGGCGGGTACAACGCCACCGAGTACCTGATCGGCCTCGGCCACCGGCGGATCGGATTCATCACCGGATGGAAGGATGTGGAAGCCGCGCAAAACCGCCTGAAAGGTTACCAAGCGGCGCTCCGGACCCACCGCATCGCGGAGGATCCGGATTTGATCTTCGAGGGCACGTTTGCCCAAGCGGATGGATACAACGGGGGCCATCACTTCCTTAAATTGAATAATCCGCCGACGGCGGTCTTCGCCTCGAACGACGTTATGGCGATGGGGGTGATGGACGCCGCGCGCGAGCACAACCTGCGCATCCCCGAGGATTTATCGGTGATCGGCTTCGACGATAGTCGTCAGGCATCCGATCTGCATCCGGCGCTCACCACCGTGCGCCAGCCGCTGGAGAAGATGGGCCGCGTGGCTTCGCAGATGCTGCTGGAGATGCTGCGCAATCCCGGAGCCCGGATCGACCGGATTGAACTTCCCGCGGAATTGGTGATCCGGGATTCTTGTTCAAAAGTGAAAGTGTAGGGTGGGTTGCCGGACTACCCCATAACCTTTAAATTGCAGGAACACGGTATGGTCCGGCAACCCACCCAACGTTGAATCGTTGAAAAAATATACGGTCACACTGCGTTCCATTGGTCATTAGGTGGTCCGGCAAACCATCCTGGTAATTAAATCCCGTCCATCACCCACTCCGGAAGATTGCGCGCGGCATGGATCAGGTCCGGGATAATCCGCCAGGCGGCGGCCGCCGCTTCGGCCGAGGGGTGCTTCCGGTCCGGGATGATCACCACCCGCATTCCGGCGGCGCGCGCGGCAAGCACCCCGGGATCGGAATCCTCGAACGCCAGGCACTCCGCCGGTGGAATTCCCAGCCGCTGCGCCGCGAGCAGGAACAAATCCGGCGCGGGCTTGCCGTGCGCCGCTTCGTCGCCGCCGGCGAGGGTCTCGATCGTACCCGGAACGCCCGACAGATTTAATTTATACATGGCCCGCTTGCGGGAAGTCGAAGTGGCGACGGCCTTCCGCAGGCCGAGCGAATCCACCGCGGTCAGGAATTCCACAAGCCCCGGCTTGAGCGGGATTCCGTCCCGGGCGATGATTTCATCCACCGCAACAATTTTGCGCGCGTAAACCTCGTCGAATGGAAAATCCGCGCCGTACCAGCCGGTAATCATCCGGCGGGCGTCGATGACGTTCAGCCCGATCAGCGCCTGGAACTGGTCCTCCCGGAAAGAAAGGCCCCGCTCGTGGAAGGTTTGGATCCAACCGGCCTGCGACATCGGCTCGGTGTCGAGCATCAGCCCGTCCATGTCGAGGATTACGGCGCGGATCGGCGGAACGGCGGTCATGCTTCACCGCACTCGCATTCCCGGCCGCGCGCCTTCTCGAACGATTCGCGCCCCTCGCGGAAGGAAAACCATGCCAGGCCGAGC
>JBAVFZ010000047.1:0-1950 GCA_049684495.1 Anaerolineales bacterium
TGCGGGGAGAGATCGAAGAGATGATTTCCTCGCACTTGGTATACCTGGACCGCATCCGCAAGGAAGCGTTAAATGCGGTGCGGTGGAACTGGACGCTGGAGGATCTGCGCCAGATACCGATTGAAAAGTGTGGGAAAAGCCGAATCCTCCTGAACGGCCTGGCGCCGGACCTGCATTTCCAAAACCTGGCGGCGGTATATCAGAAGATCCGTAAGGAGGAGGGTGCCGCTCCGGAGAAAAGAAAGCCCGCCGGACGATGAAACGCGAAACGGAAGCTAGCCGTACGTGTTAATGATGACAGAGGGCAGGTCGGCGCACCCGGATGGAGGGTCGGACGAAACGCAGCTCATTTATAGGGCGAAATACGACCGCCAGGCGTTCGGCGAACTGTACGAGCGGTATCTCCAGAAGATTTACACCTACCTCTATTATCGGACGGGCAACCACGCCGACGCCGAAGACCTGACCTCAAGGGTGTTCCAGAAAGCCTATGTCCACCTGCCGGGGTATGAGCATCTCGGGCTCCCGTTTTCCGCCTGGTTGTACCGGATTGCCCATAACATTGTGGCAAACTGGTATCGGGATCAGGGCCGCCGGAAAGTGGTGGGGCTGGATGAGGCGGTCAAGCATTCCACGGAGGATGACCCCGGGTCCTTCGCTGAAAAGGCCGATGAGCAGGAACGGTTGCTGCAACTAATCCGCAAGCTGCCGGAGGAAAAGCAGCAAGTGATTATCCTGAAATTTGCCGAGGGATATTCCAACGCCGAGATCGGGCAGATCCTCGGGCGCTCGGAAGGGGCAATCAAGAGTCTCTACCATCGTACTCTACTCACCCTGAGGGAAAAGTGGGTACAATGGGAATAGGAAGAAAGGAAAACAGAAAATGACCACGGAGAGGGCCTTGGAGGCCAAACTGCGAAGAGCGCTCGTACCCGTTTCCCCCCGCAAGGGATACGCGAGCATGCTGAAAAACAGACTCCTGTCCGGATCGCGGATGCCAGTCGAGCTGGAGAAAGCCGACCGGGCAGGTGAGATTGCCACACTGACGACGCTCGGATTGGGCGCCGTGGCGACGGTGGCTGCGGTGGCGACGATCGGGGGCATGGTTGCGGGCTTGCTTGGATCCGGCGCTTTACTCCTCGGGGCGGCGCGGCGCGGGATGGGACACAAGGAAGCCCATACTCAGACGGCTTGATAGAAGTTGACCATCGACGATGGACGATTGACCATCGATAATGGCCTCCTGACTATTGGAGGCTATTTATATTAAGTAACCTGACATAGACCGTGAACGATGGCCCTCCCGTTTTTCCGGGGCCATGGTCTTTTTAACATGCCCATCGCCTATTGACGATCGACTATCGACTATCGAAACCATGCAAGAACAATAACCGGTGATGGTCCATCCTCCATGGTCCATGGTAAAAAAAAAGGACCCTCGGAGCGGGTTGCTCCGAGGGTCCTTTTTTTTTACGCAACCCGCCAACGCGGCGTCTCACCGCGCAAGACAGTCAGGATCTCCTCGGCGATGTCCCGGGCGGCCCGTTCCTGCGCCTCGCCGGTTTGGGCGGCGATATGCGGCGTGCAGACGGTCTTCGGGTGCTTCACCAGGGGTGAATCGACGACCGGTTCGACGGCGAAGACATCCAGCGCCGCGCCGGCGATCTGGCCGGAATCCAGCGCGGCCAGCAGGGCGGCTTCGTCCACAACGTTGCCGCGCGCGGCGTCCACGATATAGGAGCCCTTCTTCATCTTCGCGATCCGCTCCGCGTTGATAATCCCGCGGGTTTCCGGAGTTAGTGGCACATGCAGTGTGATGATGTCGGCCTGGGCCAGGAGGGAATCCAAGTCCGCCGGTTTGGCGCCGCGCTTGGCGATCTCGTCGGCGGGGATCAGCGGATCGTACCCGAGACAGGACATCCCGAAACCGGTGGCCCGGGCGACCACCAG
>JBAVFZ010000048.1:0-3623 GCA_049684495.1 Anaerolineales bacterium
GAGAGGGGGATGGGGGGTGAGGTTTTTTCCCCATGATATGATAACCACCCTTGGAGGAAAACATATTGAATCCATCGATGTGGCTGCGCGCGCTGCAGGTCATACCAAAAATCGACCGCGCCGAATGGGAGAAGCTCGATCTCATTTCCCGCTGGCTGATCGCAACCCGCGCCGCGGTGCTGATCCTCACGTTCCTCTCGGCCGCGGTCGCCGGACTGCTGGCCGCGCGGGATGGGCTTTTCCAGTGGGTGCCGTGGCTGCTCCTGACCGTCGGGCTGGTGATGGCGCATGCGACCAACAACCTGTTGAACGATCTGGTGGACTTCCAGCGCGGCGTCGACGAAGACAATTATTTCCGGACTCAGTACGGCCCGCAGACCGTTCAGCAGGGCCTGTTATCCAAGCGGCAGTTGCTGGCCTACGCCGGCGCAACCGGCGCGGTGGCGGCGGCCTGCGGGCTGCTCCTGGCCGCCCAACGCGGCCTTCCGGTCCTGGCGCTGATGGCGGTCGGCGCGGCGTTTGTTCTTTTTTATACTTGGCCGCTTAAATATATCGGTCTGGGAGAATTGACCGTGCTCCTCGTATGGGGGCCGCTGATGGTGGGCGGGGGGTATTTCGCCATTACCGGCCGGTGGGATGCGAACGTGCTCCTTGCCGGCCTGCCATGCGCGCTCGGCGCGACGACGGTGATCTTCGGCAAGCATATCGACAAACTCGAAGCGGACAAACGCAAACACATCCACACCCTGCCGGTCCTCATCGGCGAAAAGGCGTCGCGGCTCTGCGTGATGGGCATGGTCGCGCTCCAATATCTGCTGGTTGTCATCCTGATTCTAACGGGATATTTTTCTCCGGCGATGCTCCTGGTGCTGCCGGGATTGTATTTCAGCCGCCCAATTTGGCAAATGTTCCCGCACCCGCGGCCGGCGGAGGCTCCGCCGGATGCGAAATCCTTCTGGCCGATGTGGTTCGTGGCGGCCGCGTTCTACCACAACCGGGCGTACGGGATCCTCTTCCTGGCCGGTTTGACCCTGCAGTTGATCCTGGCTTAATCCGGCTCGGATTGCCGCCATTGGACGGTCGACAGGAGGACGAGATGGATTTCTTCGAAGTGATCCGCTCCCGGAGGTCCATCCGCCGGTTCGACGACCGGCCGGTGGAGGAGGAAAAGCTCAACGCCATCCTGGAAGCGGCCAATGCGGCGCCTTCCGCCGGAAACCTGCAAGCTTACGAAATATATCTTGTCCGCAGTCCGGCCGCGCTGGCCCGGCTGGCCGGCTTGCTCGCGCGAATGAAATTCTTCGCCGAGGTGCCGGCCGTCCTGGTCTTCTGCGCCAACCCGGAACGCTCGGCGATCAAATACAGCGACCGAGGACGGACGCTGTACGCGGTGCAGGACGCGACCATCGCCTGCACGCAGGCCATGCTGGCCGCGACTGCGCTCGGCCTGGCCAGCGTCTGGGTCGGCGCCTTCCAGGAGCAGGCCGTCGCCGAAGCGCTGGCACTGCCTGCCTCCCTCCGGCCGGTGGCGCTGCTCCCGATCGGTTATCCGGGCGAGACGGTTGCGCCGCGCACCCGGCGCGTGTTGAAGGATATCGTCCACCTCATAAAATAACCTGAGAGCGTTTATACAGTCACCCTGAGCGCCGGCGAAGGGTCAATATAAGCAAGGGGAGAGATGCTTCGCTTTCCCTCCCCCTCGCTTTGCTCGGGGTCGGGAAATGCGCTCAGCATGACAGCCTGCTAAAGGGAACTCGCATCGGAGGATGATCGGATGAAATCGGGAAAGATGCATTGGCTGGCGTCCTGCCTGCTGCTCGGGTGTTTCGCCTGTTCGCCGGCGGCGCCCGCCGCGAAGGAATTGCGCTACGGGCTGACGCTGGCGCCGACCGGGATCGATCCGCACGTGAATGCCTCATCGGAACTAGGAATTCCGCTGGCGTCGGTGTATGACACGCTGGTCTTCCGCGATGAGGGGGGATCGTTCGTTCCGGGATTGGCGGAGCGCTGGGAGGTTTCCCCGGATGGCCTGCAATACACTTTCTTCCTGCGCCGCGATGTCCGCTTCCACGATGGTACGGCGTTCGACGCCAACGCCGCCAAGGTCAACCTGGACCGGGTGCTCGATCCCGCGACGAAATCCCAGAAAGCCCGGTTCATGATCGACTCGGTCAAGACGGTGACGGTCGTCGACGATTTCACCGTCCGGCTGGATCTCTCCGAGCCGTTCGCCCCGCTGCTGGATTCCCTCTCCCAGGTTTACCTTGGGATGGCCTCCCCCACGGCGCTCCAAAAATGGGGCGCGGATTATCAATTTCACCAATCAGGGACCGGCCCCTTCCGGTTTGTCGAGTACGTGGCGGGCGATCATCTGACGCTGGAGAGAAATCCGGATTATGCATGGGCTCCCTCCGTCTACCGGAACAAATCCGCCGCCCTGGACCGGATCGTATTTCGCTTCTACGCGGATCCGGCCACCCGCGCTCCGGCGCTGCTTTCCGGCGAAGTGGATGTGATGGGCGAGGTGCTTCCGGGAGATGCCGGTGATCTGGAAAAGAACGGCTCCTTCTCCGTCTACCCGATCGCCGTTCCGGGGCAGCCGCTGCAATTCTTCTTTAATCTTGGCCGGACGCCGACCGACGATGTGCGCGTGCGCCGGGCGCTCCTGGCCGCCACCGACCGCGCGTCGATGGTGCGGACGGTGTTCGGATCCTATTCTCCGGTGGCCGTCGGGCCGCTGACCCAGGCGACCTGGGGCGCGGTAAACGTCATCCCGGCCGATGCCTTCAACCTCGCGGAAGCAAAGGATCTTTTGGAGGAGGCCGGATGGAAGGATCTGAATGGGGATGGGATCCGCGAAAAGGACGGCCAATCCCTGCGCTTAACTGTCGTTTACCCGCCCTGGGGTATGACGCCGCAAACCGCCGAGCTGTTGGAAATGCAATGGAAGGAAGTCGGCGCGGCGGTTGAGTTGGTGCAAGCGGCTACTTTCTCCGCGCTGAAGGAGGCGCATGCCGGAGGGAGCTACCATCTGATATCCACGAACCTGGCAGGAACTGATCCGGACCTGCTGCGGTCGTACTACCGCTCGGACGGCGTGTACAACTGGACCGGAATCGCAAGCAGCGACCTGGATAAGCTGCTGGATCAGGCGGTCCGGACGGCGGACGCCAAGCAGCGGCTGGACCTGTACCGCCAAGCTCAGGAAATCATCGCCCAGGAATGCCTGATCCTGCCGATCCGGGATTATGTGAATGTCAATGTCGCGCACAACCGGGTGAAAAATTTGACCTTCTCGCCGCAAGGCTGGTTCCCGGTCCTCATTGATGCGGCGATGGAATAAAAGATTGATGCCTGCTTTGTTTTGTGATCGTCATTCCCGTTTGGTATCCGGTGGTCGTCATCCCGGCTCATGAACCAGAAGCGAGCCGGGATACTTCGCGAGGGCAGGCTCCGGCATGACGTTCGCCGTCATCCCGGCATGGCCTCCTTCCTGAATTGAAGTTCGACAGAATTTTTCTTCCGTCTGGCACCCTTCTCGCATCCACCCCCATCCGGCTTGCTTTTTACCCTTATTGGGGACAAAATATCAGTATTAATGCCCGGTTTATTCTTTCCAAGGG
>JBAVFZ010000049.1:0-18669 GCA_049684495.1 Anaerolineales bacterium
GCGCTCACCTTCCTCGTCCCGGTTGCTTTCGCCGTTACGGTGCCCGCCGAAGCGCTGACCGGACGGTTGGATACGGTCACCGTCCTCGGCACCGTCGCGCTGGCCGCCATCCTTTTAATTATTTCCCGGATTCTCTGGAAGATCGGGCTTAAGCAATATTCTGGCGCCTCCGCTTGAGACCGTGATTCGGGGATAAGGTGCTCCCACCGGATTCTCCGCCGAGCGGGGTGATAGAATTCCACGGATGACCCGGCACCCCTATCGTAATCTCCTCCGCAAGCCTTCGCCATGAAACGCGGATTATTCTCCATGTGGAAAATATACCGCTGCATTCCGATTCTGTTCGTGGTTCTTGTGTATTCCTGCAACCTTTCGGCGCCGTCTGCTGTCCTCCCGCCGGCGCCGTCCGCCATGCCGTCGGCGACCGCCTCCCCAACAGTCACTCCGACATCGACTCTCCCGCCGACCGCCTCCCCATCGCCGCTCCCGAAAGCGGAGCGGGTTGTGATCATCAGCATCGACGGACTTCGCCCGGACGGCCTCCTGCAAGCCCGTATCCCGCGGATCAGCGAGCTGATCAACGGCGGCGCCAGCACCTTTGCCGCCAAGACCATTTTGCCCAGCGGCACGCTTCCCGCGCACGCGTCCATGGTCTCGGGACGCTGCGTCTCCAAGCATGGCATCCTATGGAACGACCTGATCCCCTCCGCGGAGCCGTTGCAGGGCGCGACCGTCTTCTCCATCGCGAAGGATGCGGGCCTGCGGACGATCATGGTCGTGGGGAAGGAAAAACTGGTTACCCTCGCCCGCCCGGGGACGGTGGATACGTTCCGTTACGTGAATGGCAGTGACGAACAGATCGTCCAGGCCGCGCTGAACGAAGCCGCCGGCGGCTTCGGCGTCCTCTTCGTGCACCTGATCCTCCCGGATTATTTCGGCCACCTGAACGGTTGGATGACGCCACCGTACCTGCAAGGGATCGGCCGGGATGATGCCGCCGTGGGCACCCTGGTCGACGGTTTGCGCACGCGCGGCCTGTTGGACAATGCGTTTATCATCCTCACGGCCGATCACGGCGGGCACGACCAGACCCACGGAACGCCTCAAAAAGAAGACATGACCATCCCCTGGATCATTTATGGTTCCGGCGTCCTGGCCGGCGTGCCGATCGATGTTCCAGTTTCGATCATGGATACGGCGGCGACGGCGGTTTGGGGGCTGGGGTTGGCCGTGCCCGCCGATTGGGACGGCCGGCCGGTGGTCGAAGCCTTCGGCCTGCAGGCGGAGCTCGTTCCCGTCGCCACCGCCTCGCCGTATCACTGCGGTATCTGACCGCTTTGCCGAAAGGTTTTATTCGGGATTTGATATTTTGCGGGGAAAAACAAATCGGGCGCGGTGACCGCGCCCGATTTGTTTTCGCCATATCGTTCGATCCCGTGGCGGTGTAAAACTATCCTCCCGCCACCACGGCGCGGTCTCGGCCTTGCTTCTTTGCCGAATATAGCGCCGCATCCGCCGCCGCCAGCAGGGCATCACGTGTCTCGCCATGAACCGGATACCCGGCGACCCCGATCGAGACGCTCACCGTTCGGAGCGGTTTTCCCTTATGGTCAATCCGCAACGCCCGGATGCCTTCGCAGATCTGCCGGGCGCGTTGGGTGGTGGTTGGCAGGGACGCATCCGGGAAAATGACAAGGAACTCGTCCCCGCCGTAACGGCAGGAGATATCGCCGGCCCGGATATTGTTTTGCAGCCACCGGCCTACCGATTGCAGGAGCAGATCACCGGCTTCGTGCCCCAGCATATCGTTCACTTCCTTCAACCGGTCCACATCCACCATGATCACCCCCAGCGTCGTTCCCCGGCGTTTGGTGCGGGCCAGTTCCTGGATCAACGAGTCTTCCATGTATCGCCGGTTGAATAAACCGGTCAATGGATCCCGGATCGACTGCATGCGAAGGGTTTCCCGCAGCCGCAGATTGGCAAGCGAGAGGGAAATGTAGTCGGCGGCCATGCCCGCCAATTGCAGTTTCGGATCCGGTAAAGCGTTCAGGCCTTCTTCGCGCCGGCCCCGCAAATGCAGAATACCGATATCCTCACCTTGCGAAATCAGCGGGATACATAAAAAGACGGACGTTGCACCTTCTTCCACTGAAACATGCCGGCATGGCATTTCGGACGGGGTTGCATGCAGAATGACCGTGCTCCTGCTCTCGAACGCCCGGCATTCCTGCGGAGAAAAAGACTCATCCTCGCCCGGTTCGCTCCCCCATCGGGCGGCGGTTTTCAGACATTGCCGGTCTTCCTCAAGCAAATAAAGCTTCCCGGTCTGGACAGCTATCAGCTTTTCCATCTGGCTGGAGACGACGGGAAAAGCATCCTCGACCGAACGGCAGGCCTCAAGCATTTTTCCCAGGTCATACAGCACGCTGAAATCGCGGTTTCGGCCTTCCAGCCAGTTGACCATTTCCGCCAGCTTGGTGTTGGCCAATTCAAGGGAGCGTTCCATGGCTTTGCGTTCGGTAATATCATGGGAAATGCCCACCAGCCCGATAGCCTTCCCCTGGCTGTCGTATAAAAGCGCTTTAGTGGTCAATGTCAATTTTGGCCGGTCGGCCGGATCCCGGGTGGATTCCTCGTGTTCGATCACCGCGCGACCTGAGCGGATGAGCGCCTGTTCGTCGGCATGAAACCGCGTCGCCAAGTCCGGCGGGTAGAAGTCAAAGTCGTTCTTGCCATACAGCTCCTCCGGCTTGTTTACCCCCATGTGACGCGCCAATGCCAGATTGCCCAGTGTGAACCGGCCTTCGGCGTCTTTGGCAAAGATGTAATCCGGCAGATTGTCTATCAACTCGTGTAAGAGAATGCGTTCTCTGTCCAGCACCTCTTCCACCCGCTGGCGTTCGACGATTTCCGCCTGTAGAGCCGTATTATATTTTTTCAACTCCCCATTGGCTTCGCGCAGAACCGCCGCGATCCGCGCCATTTCATCCCGCTTATGTTCGGTAATATCCCGGGAAATGCCAAAGGTGCCGATCATCCGCCCTTCGTCGTCCCGCAAGGGAAGTTTGGCGGTAAAGACCCACGCTTCATGACCGTCCGCGAAGGTTACTTTTTCCTCCAATCCCTCCAGAGGTTCGCCGGTGGCGATGATTTTCTGCTCGTCGTCATAGGTCTTCCGGGAAAGCTCTTCGGTGTAGAAATCAACATCTGTTTTGCCGACCGCCTCCGAGGGCTCGCTTATTCCGTACCATGCGGCGAGTGACCGATTTATTAGGATAAAACGGCTTTCTAAATCCTTAAAGTAAATCAGATCGGTTGTGCTGTCCATGAGAGTGCGAAGCAGGTTGATCTCGCGGATCGATGGCACTCTCTCAAACGGAGAGGCAGGAGTTTTGTTTTTCGAGAGTGTTCTTGCCCTTAACCGCTCATATTGATCAGAATTAATATCTGATGGCTTTTTCATTTTCCGCCCCTGTCTTTTGACGGTAGTGGGGGTCTTCTTCATGCTGGATGTCCAATCCGCTTTGGGTAGTAAGGACAAACCGCTCTCATCAATCAATTAATAAAACGTCATGATTCAACACACAGTGTTCCATGCACAAGGGCTTTTTCCCCTCGATTACTTTCCCAGATGCATCGGCATAATGACGTGGGTGAAATCCTCGCGCCCGACCGGGCGGATGACGCCCGGGCTGGCCGGGCCGGTTGTCTCCAGCGAGACGTTGGGGGTATTGATCACCGTCAGCACGTCAACCAGATACTTCACGTTGAAGGCGATCTCGATCGCGGCGCCCTCCACCGTGGCGTCGACCACCGTTTCGCCCGCGCCAGTTTCGGCCGCGGTCGCGTTCACCTGCAGTTTTCCCGGATCGGAGCCGGTCCCCGGGGTAACGGTCAGCCGCGCCGAATGCGAAGCTTGGCGCGCAAAGATGTCGGCCGCCTTGCACGCCTTCAGGAATTGCGCGGTCGAAAGCACCGCGTGCGTATTGTAGGAACGCGGGATGATCGGCTGGAAATCCGGGAAGGTGCCGTCGATGAGCGACGAGGAGAGCTCCGCCTCTTTTAGACGGAAGACTGCCTGCCCCCTGCCCGAGGGAAGCACCATCCAGACCGTCTCGTCCTGATCGCCAACCAGGCGGGCGAGCTCGCTCAACGCCCGAGCCGGGATGATCACGCTGACCGCATCCCGGACCGAGGCGGATAATTTGGCTTCGCGCATAGAGAGGCGGAAACCGTCGGCGGCCGCCAGCGTCAGCCGGTCCCCTTCCAGCCGCACCAGGACTCCGGTCAGCACCGGCCGGGTATCGTCGGTGGCGGCGGCGATGGTTGTTTGGGTGATCATCTCGCGCAGGTCCGCGACGTTGAGGGCGATTCCGTCACCGAGGTTGGCGCCCGGAAGGAGCGGGAATTCCTGGGCGTCGACGCCTTTTATGTCGCTGGTGAAGGCTTCACAGTGCAAATTCAGCGATTGCCGCCTGGAATCCAGCACCATGCGGATCTTTTCATTGGGGAGCGTATTCACAAAATCGGTGATTGTCCGGGCGGGTACGGTGATGGAACCTTCCTCTTCGACCTTGGCGCCCAGCCAGTAAGTGATCCCGATTTCCAGATTGGTGGCTGCCAATTTCAGGCGTCCGTCCTCCGTCGCCAGCAGCACATTGCCCAGTACGGGGAGCACATTCCGCGGCGAAACGGCCCGAGTGACGATCCCTAAACCCTTGGAGAGGTTTTCCTGCAGGCAAGTCACCTTCATGAACGTCATCTCCTCCGCGCGGCAATGTCTTGCACCAATACAGCCTCCCCCGGATGGTACTGAGTATACAACGACTCGCGGAAATCCGGGGCGGCCGGGCTCAATATTCCCCGAACCAGACCGCCCCCTTAACCGTGATTGCCGGCATGCCCGTCCCCGTTGGATTGGGTGAGATAGGCGACCGCCGTCTCGCCGTCCATCACAATATCCAGCTTGCGCCCGCCGAATTCGCCGGGGATATTCACCAGCCGAACGCAGTCCTTCGGACCGGAAATCCCCGGCGTAAGATCTTCGATCCAGTTCCTGGCGCGCAGCAGCCAATCCCCGCGGAACAGGTCACCAGGCTGGTCTGGATAAAGGCCTACGGGATAAATCCGCGCCTCCACCAGATCCTGGAAGAAATGGGTGCCGTAGGACGGCTCGGGAACGGCTCCCTGCTGCTCCACGGCCAGTTCCACAAGCACCTTCGTATTGAAGATGTCGGCATAGGTGACCGGAACACCCAGCAGCGGGTCCACGGATCCCCACCGTCCCGGGCCGATGAGGATGAATGCCTGATTCTCAAGCACCTTGTTCAAACGCCCAACGATATCCGCAACCGCTTTTCTGTCTTCTCCACGCTCCAGACGGCCGTAGGCATCCGGATCGATAAAGCAAACATATTGCACCTGCTGGACCGCTCCCTGTGGGACGACCCGGGTTGCCACGAAGAATTTATCCTCGGGATCGATCCCTTTTGGAATCTTGCACGCCGATCCTTCGCGGATCCCGGTTTGCACCCGGCACTGCAACAGATGCAGGGTAATTTTAGGGGGATTGGAGGAAGGATCCAACGTGGCGGCGAACTCCACGTCGACCGGCTCATCGTACTGCCGGGACAAAGTGGATAAAACCCCTTTAAGCAGATCGACGAAACCGGTTTTCTGCAAGAGATTATCGAACGTGAGGATCATGCAGTCCGATGAAATATGGGGACCGAGGGAGAAAATCGGCATCACCGTATCGCCCTGGTCGATCGAAGCCAGCCAGGGCAGCGCCGGAAAATCCGAATTCAGAAGCTCCGTGACCGGCACGGAGGCCAGGACGGCGGAACGGAGATCGACCACATCGGCGGTTTTTTGCGAGTACCGCCGCACTTCGGCGGGAGTGGTTTCCGGACGCAGGGCGGGATGGCTGAGCGTGACCAGCCGCGGGTAATCTTCCGCGACGCGATTCACGGCGCGTGTCCCCAGCCCCATCACGATCCGGCAGAAACCCTCTTCCCGGCGCAGCCGCGGATTCCACACGATCGGGCTGTAGGAGAATGCAACGCCGGCGAGCGCGGGAAATAAATAATTCCGGTACGTTAGCCCCTGGACCTCCTGTATCAGGACGGCCATGCGCTCGTCGCATTCGAGAAGGTCCATCCGCCGCCGGTAAGCGAGCGCGTCCGGGGCATACACACTCGCATAAACCCGGCGGATCGCCTCCGAAAGCGCGCACAGGTTTTCCTCCGGCGAACCCTGATTGGGGCAGATAATGGAAATGTATTTTCCCGCAAAGGCGGTCCCGATTCCGTCTTCCAGCAGGCTGGAGGAACGGACGACCATCGGAGCCTTTCCCGCCTCGCAAAGGAGTTTCCTCAGGCTGTCCTCCACCGTTTCCGGCAGGGCTCCGCGTTGGAATTCCTCCTGGATCCGCGGGTATTCGGCGCGGTTCTGATCCAGCGATTTGAACTTTTGGTTGAAATATTGCAGATGGTTGGCCGCCAGGAATTCATGGAACACGTTGGCTCCGATAAAACTGGAGCGCGGAACGGTCATTTGCCCGGCCAGATCGGGAGCCGATGACCGCAGGATCCTCCATGCCAGCAGCAGCCCTCCGGCCTTGCCGCCGATCTTGCCTGAACCGATCAGGCGGGATCGGATTAATTCAAAATCCTCGGCGGTGAACCAGTTCTTCGCAATCCGCACAAATCTCGGGTGATCGCTGATACCCGCTTTCACCAGAACCGCGGCCATTTCGTCGAACAGCGGGCGCAGCGGCTCGCGCTGCTCAAGGGGAAGCCGTTCATATCGGCTCAATTGGTCGATCAGCAGTTCCAACGGCGCCAATTCCGGATTGAAAAACCGGATGCGACTTTCCGGATGCCGGACGTGGCGATCAGCCAGTACCTTTTCGATAAGGTCCTCGAACAATTCGATCGGGAGATTGTGGGCAAAATAAAAATCCGTGAGATGGTCACGGATTTGCTGCATGCGCTCTTCCCACATGTTGTCGTTTTCTTCCGAGATCGGGTTGACCATCCCCTCGCGCTTCTGCGAGAGCACGGCTTTTTCCCGCACTTCCACTTCCAGTCGTTCGCGCGAAAGCACCCCGTGGCGGTAGAGTTCTTCGCGCATATGCCTGCGGATATGCCTCGCCAAAATGGGATATTGGGAGATCTGGAGGTAGATGGAAAGAATCTTTGGAACATCCAGCGGATGTTCTGGCATGGACGGAAAAAACCCCTCCGCTGCGATTATGGATGGATGTGACTAAATCCTTGCAGAATCGTGCAGGTTTTTATGTAAATCCATAATAAATTATATACTCTCTTCTCCTCAGACTGAAATTAGAATTCGGTATTCCTCCCTGGTGGAATCCGAAAGATTGGAATGATTTTTCCGGGGCCCTCAAGCCCGGAAAAAAGAAATAGCCCTTTTTCAGGGCTATTTCCATCAATGGTACGGGGTGAAGAGGAGAAAACGGCTATGCCCAGCCGCGAAGCCGGACCGCTTCCGCCACCCGGCTGACCGCAACGATATAGGCGCCCATCCGGTTGTTGATCTTGTACTGGCGGGCCGTATCGTGGACGGAGTGGAAGGCGGTGGTCATCTTCTTGTCCAGCCGGCGCTGCACTCGTTCTTCATCCCAGTAATAATCGTAGGCATTCTGCACCATCTCGAAGTACGAGACGGTCACGCCGCCCGCGTTGCAGAGGAAATCCGGGATGATGTAGCAGCCGGCCTTATGCAGGATGGCGTCCGCTTCCGGTGTGGTCGGACCGTTGGCCAGTTCGGCGATCAACTTGGCCTTCACGCGCGGCGCATTTTCCGCGGTGATCTCGCCGTCCAGGGCCGCCGGGGTGAGCACGGTCACGTCCAGTTCGAGGATTTCCTTGTTGCTGACCGGCTTGGTGCCCGGGAACCCGACGACGGATCCGGTCTTCTTCTTGTGTTCCATCACCTTGTCGTAATCCAGCCCGTCGGGATTGTAGATGCCGCCCTTGGAATCGCTGACCGCGACGGTCTTCAATCCGAGGATCTCGGCGCCCAGCTTGTGGGCGTACGTGCCGGCGTTGCCGTAGCCCTGGATCGCCTGGGTGGCGCCCTTGAGGTTGATCCCGAGCACGTTCTGCGCCTCGCGCAGGCAGTAGACGCCGCCGCGCGCGGTGGCGTCGCCGCGCCCCTGGGATCCGCCGAGGGCGAGCGGTTTGCCGGTGATTACGCCGAATTCGTTGAAGCCCTGCATCATGGAAAATTCATCCATCATCCAGGCCATGATCTGCGGCGTAGTGTACACGTCGGGCGCGGGAACATCCTTCTCCAAACCGATCATCCGCGCGATCTGGCGGATGTAAGCCCGGCTCAGCCGCTCCAGTTCGCCCAGCGACATGGCCTTCGGGTTGCAGATGATGCCACCCTTGGCGCCGCCGAGCGGGATGTCCATCACGGCCACCTTCCAGGTCATCCAGGCTGCCAGGGCGCGCACCGTATCCACCGTCTCGCCGATGTGATAGCGGATGCCGCCCTTCGTCGGCCCGCGCGCATCGTTGTATTGGATGCGGAAGCCGTGGAAGACTTTGGTCGTGCCGTCGTCCATCTTCACCGGAAGGGTTACGTGCAGTTCGCGAAGGGGCCAGCGCAGAAGCTCGTGTATGGCGGGGTCGAGCTTCATAATAGCGGCGGCATCATCGAGTTGGCGCTGCGCAATCTCGAAGGGATTCGGCCGCACCTGCTTGGGGTCACTCATGGGTCGTTTTCCTTTCTTGGGGTGGTGGGGATTTTTTCGGGCTGCGGGGTGCCCGGACAGCACTTTTTTTGTTTCCTCGGTCGTTTAATTTCCTCCAGCAGGCAAGCCGATCCCACCCGCCTTCCTTCTTCATACCGGGTTCGTGGCGGAGTGATTGGCTTGGATTAGTAATTATTGTAGGGCACTCTGCGAAGAGAGAACCAGTGAACCGCGACCGAAACGGCACCCGGTCTGCCTTCACTTAATCGCGCAGATTTTACCATAGCCGACCCCCGGCCAATACCCTGTATGGGTTAAAAGGGAATCAGGTAACCGGGCACCAATCCGTTTGTCGCCCGGAAAAGCCCCCGGTTTTTTGGATATTCAAGGCAGCGGTTGTTACCAATCGATCGTTTCAGGCGGACAAACCCAGTTCCGGGATGTCCGGAAGCGTGGTTTCGAACAGCCAAGCTTGGAAGAAACCCTCCAGGTCCTGCCCGCTGACCTCTTCGGCAAGCGCGATGAAATCCGCGGTGGCGGCGTTTCCGTTGCGATAGCGGCTATAAAACTCCCTCAGAATCCGGAAAAACGCCTCGTCGCCGACCTTTAACCGGAGGGCGTGCAGGGTCAACGCGCCGCGATCGTAAACTTCCGGATCGAAAAGGTGGTCCGGTCCCGGGTCCCCGATCGGTTCCGTTCGCGAGGCGGGAATGCTGCGGACATATTCATACCGGTCGGTAAGGTCCTCCCGCAAGGCGCCGGGGCCTTTGGTATGTTCCCACCACAATGTCTCAGCGTAGGAGGCAAATCCTTCGTTCAGCCAGATATCCTTCCAGGAGGCGACGCTGACGCTGTCGCCGAACCATTGATGCGCCAGTTCGTGCACGACCACGATATCGTATGCGAAGGTGTACCCCATGACGATCAAGGTTTGATTTTCCAGCGAGAAGGGAATTTCCAGTTCGTGAACGACCACCCCGCTGACGTCGAACGGGTACGGCCCGAAGACCGAGCTGAAGTAGTCCAGCGCCTCCGGAAGAACGGCGGTCGAGGCTTCCACGCCATCGCGGATATCCGCATCCAGATAATCCCGGACCAAAACCCCGGCCTTCGACGTTTTTTCACGGATCTCGAAATTGCTGATGGCGATCGTGGCCAGGTAGCTCGCCATCGGATCGTCCATCACCCAGTCGTAGGTCCAGGTGTCTCCGTGGTCGGTCCGTTCCTTAAGAACGCCGTTGGCCGCGACGACGAACGGTTTGGCGACCGTGATATGGAAGGCGAAGGTCGCCTTGTCCCGCGGATGATTGTTTGAGGGATACCAGGTTTCGGCGCCGGTCGGCTCGCCGGCCACGATCACCCCGTCCGAATAGAAGTTCCAACCCTCGAGGAATTCGATCTCCCCGTACGCTTCGCCTTCGCCCGGCCGCCCCGCATATGCCACCTCTACCGTAAACTCCGCCTCGGAGGGGATTTGCACGGCGGGCGTGATGATAAGCTCTCCGCCTTCACGGGAGAATTCCGCCCCGGCTCCATCGACTTTAACCGAGGTGATGTCGAAGCCGGCCAGGTCCAGATTGAACCGGCTCAGGATCTGCCGCGAACGGGCGAGGAGTACCGCCGTGGCGCTGATTTCTTCGACCCCCATATCCACATCGATCGTCAAATCGTAGTTCGCAATGTCATATCCGCCATTTCCCATCTGCGGATAATACGGATCTCCGATGCCATCCGCGCCGAAATCCGATCCATCGGCATTGGAAGCCTTTTCGGTGGGCAGTCCGTTGAATTCGACCGTGGGAACGGGAGGCGGAGGGAGCGGCGGCATGGGCAGCGGGGTTGTGCTGGAAGTGATCCCGGTTAAACCCCGGAAGATGATAAAGACCAGAAACGCGCAGGCGCAACCTGCCCCGCACAGCGTAAAAAGCGCCGCAACGATCGCGAAGATTTTGGCATTGGTTTTCATGGGATTCCCTTCCGGGCGGAGAAAACGATCAACCCTTCGGATCGGATAATTCCTCTTCCAATATTGTTCGGACGGTCTGCGGATTAGCTCTGCCGCCGGTAGTTTTCATCACCTGGCCGAGCAGCCATTGAATG
The DNA here is from genome assembly GCA_049684495.1 of Anaerolineales bacterium. Lineage (GTDB taxonomy): Bacteria > Chloroflexota > Anaerolineae > Anaerolineales > RBG-16-64-43 > JAFGKK01. The sequence goes on from JBAVFZ010000049.1 coordinate 10,829, forward strand.
ACTGTCGCCTTGCCCTTGCGGAAGGATTCCACCTGCTCCGGATTGTCCGCCAGCACTTTGCGGACCGCCGCGCGCAGCGTATCCGCATCGCCGATCTGCTGCAATCCCCGCTCGGCGACCAGAGCCTCCGCGGATTGGCCGGTATCCAGCATCGCCGCCAGAAGCATCTTTCCGGTCGGTCCGTTGATCTTCCCTTCCGATATCATTTGGATCAGCGCGCCGAATTCCCGCGCCGGAAGCGCCGGCTTCCCGCCCTCCCCCATCAGCGGGAGATTGCGCGCATTGAGCAGCCCGAAAAAGTCGCCGCTGAGCCAGGTAGCCGCCGCGCGCGCCGGCACACCGGATGTCCGGATCACGTCGTCGAAATAATCGACCGTTCCCTTTTCCGAAAGGATGACTTCGGCGTCGTAGCGGTTGAGCCCCATCGTGTTTACCAGCCGTTCGCGGACCGCATCCGGGAGTTCGGGGAGAACGGCGCGGACCCGGGTGAGCCGCTCGGAGGAAATTTCCAGCGGCGGCAAATCCGGTTCCGGAAAATAGCGGTAGTCGTGCGCTTCTTCTTTGCTGCGCTGGCTGTATGTCCGGCCGGCGTTTTCATCCCATCCGAGCGTTTCCTGCCGGATCGAGCCGCCCTTTTCCAGGACGGCCGCCTGCCGGGCCAGCTCGTATTCCATCGAGCGCGTCAGCGCGCGGAAAGAATTGAGGTTTTTTACCTCCACCCGGGTTCCCCATTCCGTGGATCCCATCGGGCGGAGCGAGATGTTGGCTTCGAAGCGGATCACGCCCTTTTCCATATCGCCGCTGTTGACGTCCAGGTAGCACAGCAACCGGCGCAGTGCGGTGGCATAGGCTTTCACTTCCTCCGCCGAATGCATGTCCGGTTCCGAAACGATCTCCAGCAGCGGGACTCCGGCGCGGTTGAGGTCCACCAGCGAGCGCGCGGGCTTTTCCTCGTGCGACAGTTTCCCGGTGTCTTCCTCCAGATGGACGCGCCGGATCCGGATCGGGCGGATTTCCCCGCCGGCTTCGATCCGCAGCGTGCCTTCGACCGCCAGGGGCAGCTCATACTGCGATATCTGGTACCCCTTGGGGAGGTCCGGATAAAAATAATTCTTGCGCGCAAAAACGCTTACCGGCGCCACCCGGCACTCGAGGGCCGCGGCCACGAGCAGCGCCAGATCCACCGCGTGCTCGTTGATCACCGGCAGGCTGCCGGGCATCCCCAGGCAGACCGGGCAGGTGGAGGTGTTCGGCTCGGCCAGGGTGGAATCCACCACCGCGCAGCCGCAGAACATCTTCGAGCGGGTGCGCAGCTCCGCGTGCACTTCCAGGCCGACGACCGGTTCCCATTCCATGGACGGCTTTTCCTCCGCGCCCGGCCTACCCGTGCCGGCGCATGAAGCGCTTCATGTGATCGAGCGCCTGCTCGATTTTTTCGTATGCGGTGGCGTAACAGAGGCGGACGAACCCCCTGCCGCTCGGGCCGAAGGCGGAGCCCGGAACAACGGCCACCTGCTCCTCGCGCAGCAGCGCCTCGGAGAACTGCTCATCGTCCATCCCGGTCTTGGCCACCGACGGGAAGGCATAAAAGGCGCCCTGCGGTTCGAAACAATCCAGACCCAGGGAGTTGAGTCCCTGAACCAGAAGTTCCCGGCGCCGGTCATATTCCGCCAGCATTTCCCGCACATAATAATCGCCGTGCAGAACCGCCTCCAGTCCGGCCGCCTGCGCCACGGTCGGAGCGGACATGATCGTGTATTGATGGATCTTGCGCATGGCCGCCATCAGTTCCTTCGGCGCCGCGACGTATCCCAGCCGCCAGCCGGTCATCGCATACCCCTTGGAGAATCCGTTCACGAGGATCGTCCGCTCGCGCAGACCCGGCAGCATGGGCACGCACACATGCTCGCGATGGTAGACCAGGCGGCTGTAGAGTTCATCCGAGATGACGAGCAGATCGTGCTTCCGCGCCACTTCGCCCACCCGCTCCAGGTTTTCGCGCGACATCACCGCCCCGGTCGGATTATTCGGATAGCCGATGAGGATCGCCTTGGTCCGCGGCGTCACCGCTTTTTCAATCTCCTCGCCGGTAACCTGGAAATTGTTCCGGACAAAGGTCGGCACCGTCACCGGGACTCCATCCGCGAACACCACCTCCGGCGTATAGGCCACAAAGCAGGGTTCGGGAACGATGACTTCGTCGCCCGGGTCGAGAATCGCCGAAAGCGCCAGGTGCAGGGCTTCCGACGCCCCGACCGTGATCAGGATTTCTTCCTCCGGATCGTAGGAGACGTCGTACAGGTGCTTTATCTGGATCGAGACCGCCTGGCGCAGTTCCATGGTGCCCGAATTGGAGGTGTAATGCGTGTCTCCCAACCGGAGCGAATGGATTCCCGCGCGCACGATGGGCGTGGGAGTCACAAAATCCGGTTCCCCGATTCCCAGCGAAATGACGTCCTTCATCGTGGCGGCGATGTCGAAGAACCGCCGGATGCCGGAGGGTGGGACCGATTGAATTCGTTTCGCAATAAAATTTCGCATTCTGTCCTCGAAGCCAATGGCTCCGACCCGCCCGATTCAACGCCCGGGCATGATCGTCCATCGTTCGCGCTCGGATTCGTACGTCAGGACGAATTGTCCCCCCTGCCCGTCATCCACCACGAATTGCTTTCCCTCCGGAAGCCTCCGCCGGGCGATGATCCGGCTTATCGTCCGCCACTCCCCCTCCCACAAAAATCTCCGCGGCGCTTCCGCGTATTCCGCACCCGAATAGCATTCCACCGGTTCGGGCATGTGCAAGTCCCCGGTCATCCCATCCGCATCTCGGAAGAATCCCCCACCAGAAAAGTCTCGAATTTTCCGAGCAGTTTGGCCTGGGATCCCACCAGGGACTCCGCGACCATCATCCGCGCAATTTCCGCCTTCTCATCGACGATCGAATTGCGGATGATCGACTGTTCCACGCGGCAGCCGGCCGCGAGCGACACATATGGGCCGATCACCGACTGCTCCACCACCGCGTCCGGATCGATAAACACCGGCGGTACGATCACCACCCCATCCCTGCCCGAGGGGGTGGAATTTCCATGGCTGCGTTCCAATAACCAGCGGTTCGCATGCAGCAGGGTCTCCGGTTTGCCGCAATCCTCCCAGTGCGCCACTTCTTCCACATCCATCTGCAGGCCGTCGGCGAGCATGAGGTTGAGCGCGTCCACCAGATAGAATTCCTCTCCGTGCTTTTCCCCCTTCTCCATCTGGCGCTGGATGGCGCCGATCATCTCGGGGCCCGACGGCAGGTAATACGTTCCCACCACGACAAGTTTGTTTTCCGTGGTCGAGGGTTTCTCCACCAGGCGCTTCACCCGCCCGTCCGGCCCGATGGTCGCCACTCCGAAACGCCGCGGGTCTTCTACCTGCTTCACCCATGCGACGGCATGCTTCCGGTCGTGGATCGCTTTGGCGAAGTCGGTATCCATAAGGGTATCGACGAAGGAAATGAGGATCGGGCCCTGCAAATATTCGCGGGCAAGCCACAACGCCTGGGATTGCCCGAGCAGATCCTTCTGCTCGATATACCGGGCCTTCAGGTCCGGATACGTCCGGCGCACATATTCCTGCACCTGCTCGCCGAGAAATCCGACGATAAACACGACTTCTTCCAGATCCGGCAGGCAGCAGAACATATCCAACACATGCCCCAGGATCGCCTTCCCCGCAACCTGGACCAGGGGTTTCGGTTTGCTCCAGGTGAGCGGCCGCAAGCGCGTTCCAAAACCCGCCATTGGCAGGACGACTTTCATAGGCTGGGTGCCTCCTTGTGCCACCGGGTGACCTGTTGAAACGACCAGCCCACACGCAGGAGGGTTTCTTCCCCCAGGAAAGGTCCGCTTAGCTGCAAACCAACGGGCAGACCCTGGCTATCGCGTCCGCACGGCAGGGAAATTCCCGGAATACCCGCCAGGCTGGCGGGCAGCGTGAGGAGGTCTTCCATATACATCGCGAGCGGATTTTCCACTTTCTCCCCGGCGCGGAATGCCGTGGAGGGCGTGACCGGCGAGGCGATGATATCCACGGATTGAAACGCATTTTCAAAATCCGCTTTGATCAGGGTGCGCACTTTTTGCGCCTGGCCGTAATACGCATCGTAGTATCCGGCGGAAAGCGCGTAGGTCCCAAGCATGATCCGCCGCTTGACTTCGGGCCCGAAACCCGCGCCGCGGGTGTTGTCATACAAATCCCGCAAACTCTGCCCTTCCCGCCGCAGACCGAAGCGGACCCCGTCGTAACGCGCCAGATTGGCCGACGCTTCCGCCGGAGCGACAATGTAGTAGACCGGCAAGGCAAATTCGGTGTTGGGAAGCGATATCTCCTTCGTTTCCGCGCCCAGGGATTTGAGGACGCCAATCGCATCTCTCACCAGCCGGTCCACATCGGGTTGAATCCCGGCCGAAAAATATTCTTTCGGGATGCCGACCCGGATCCCGCGTAAATTCGGCTCCCCGCGGAGCGATTTCCGGTAGGCGGGAACTTCCACCGGCATGGATGTGGAATCCATCGGATCATACCCGGCCATAATTTCCAGAAGGAAGGCGGCGTCTTCGACGGTTCGCGCCAGAAGGCCCACGCAATCCAGCGACGAACCGAAGGCAATCAGCCCGTAGCGGGATACCCGGCCGTAGGAAGGCTTTATCCCGACCACTCCGCAATAGGCGGCCGGCTGGCGGATGCTGCCGCCGGTATCGGTTCCAAGCGCGATGGGAGCCATCCGCGCCGCGACCGCGGCGGCGCTGCCGCCGCTGGATCCCCCGGGAACGCGTCCGGGATCCCACGGATTGTGCGTCATGCCGAATGCGGAATTCTCCGTGGAGGATCCCATGGCGAATTCATCGGTGTTGGTTTTTCCCAGAATCAAGGCTCCGGCGGATTGCAGTCTTTCCACCGTTGTGGCGGTATACGGGGGGACAAATCCTTCAAGAATCCGCGAACCAGCCGTGCACGGATACCCCTTTACGCAGAGCACATCTTTTACGGCGATGGGAATCCCGGTTAAGGGACCGGGCGCTTCTCCGCCGCGGCGGAATGCCGCCCACGAATCATCCGCTTCACGGGCGGCAAGAGTCAGTTCCTCACCCGCAATTTTGAGGTATGCATGTATTTTGGGATTCAACAGATCCGCCCTGCCCCGGTACGCGTCGACCAGCGTGATGCTGCTCAGAGTCCCGTCGCGGAGAGCCTCCATGGATTGGCATAAGGAGAGATCAAGCGGATCCATTTATCCCGTCCGTCTACTCGAACACAGGCGGTATCCGGAACATATGCCTGTCCTGTTCCGGTGCATTGGCCAATGCGTCATCCCTGGCCATGGATTCTTTTGTTTCATCTTTGCGCAGAACGGATCTTAAGGGAAGAACGGTCGTGGTGGGGGAAATCGCAGAGGTATCCACCCGGCGCAGCCGGTCGGCATAATCCAAAATGTCGGTTAATTGCCGGCGATACTTCTCCAATTCCTCCTCCCCCAACCGGAGATGCGCCAGCATTGCGATGTGTTCGACTTCTTTTTGGGTCAGTGGCATGGCGGGATTATACCGCACCGGTTTCAGTCATCTGTTTATTCCATTTCCCTTGTGGACAATGAGGGATAACTCCTGTTTTTCCCGGCCGAGAATCGATTCTCCACGATGTTTTTTTTAATGTCCGGGATAATTATCATCTGTAACTCCCGGATTTGGCAGTTTTCCCGGGAAAACCGCCCTTCTTGATGTATGATTCCGCTTTTATAGGATGGCTTCATGCAATCGCATGTTCTTTTATATCGGCGTCTGTTTAAGGGAATCGTACCTTAAAGGTTTGTGGAAACCGGTTTTCCACCGCCCTTTTCGTTGTCAGCGGAGGATAAGTCTGCTAGAATCCACAACGATCGCTTTCTCCGATCACCCGCACCACTTTTTCAACTACAAAACATAAATAGAATTCGGACGACGACGGAGCCTGATCATATGAATCCAGAACAAGCTTGGCAGGCTGCACTCGGGCAGTTCCAGTTGGAAATGAACAAGGCCACGTTTGATACGTGGGTCCGCGATGCGCGCTTCCTTTCCTACGACAACGGCGTCTTCACGGTCGGCGTCGCCAACGGATATGCGCGCGACTGGCTGGAAGACCGGCTGACCGGCCTGGCGCGCAAGATCCTCACCGGAATTTGGGGACAACCGGTCGAAGTGAAATTCGAAGTCGGAAAATCCGACCTTCCGGAAGAGTTGGAAGCGGCGGACGAGGAGGAATTGGTCCCGCCCGTTGCGGGGGAAGGGGCAGTCGTAGTGCCGCCGATTCGGCCGACCGGCAACAACCTTAACCCCCGCTATACCTTTTCCTCATTTGTGGTTGGGAACAGCAACCGCCTGGCGCACGCCGCCAGCCTGGCGGTGGCGGACAACCCGGCCCAGGCCTACAATCCTCTTTTCCTCTACGGAGGGGTTGGGCTGGGGAAGACCCACCTGCTGCATGCGATCGGCAATTCGTGCATCGAGCACGGCTCGATGGTCCTTTATGTCACCTCCGAGGATTTCACGAACGATCTGATCAATTCGATCCGGTCGCATACCACCGAAGCGTTCCGGGAAAAATACCGCCGAATCGACGTGCTTCTGATCGACGATGTGCAGTTCATCGCCGGCAAAGAATCCACCCAGGAAGAATTTTTTCACACCTTCAATGCCCTGCACGGCCAGAACCGCCAGCTGGTGCTTTCTTCGGACCGGCCGCCGAAGGCCATGGTCACCTTGGAGGAACGGTTGCGGTCGCGGTTTGAATGGGGATTGACGGCCGATATCCAGCCGCCCGACATAGAAACACGCATGGCCATCCTTCGTTCCAAGGCGGAACGCGCCGGAAGGACGATGCCGCCCGAATTATTGGAAAGCATCGCCCGCCGGGTGCAGAGCAACATCCGTGAGTTGGAGGGCGCGTTGATCCGCGTCCTGGCCCTCTCCGACCTGAGCGGCACCCCCATCGGCCCGGAACTCGTGGAATCCGCCCTGACCGACATGCTCCCGAAAAACCGGCGGATCGCCCCCACAACCATCATCGACGCCGTGGCAGGGCAGTTTGGTATCGAGCGGGAAAAACTGCTTGGCCGGGAACGGTCGAAAGATATCGTTCTCCCGCGGCAGGTCGCCATGTATCTGATTCGTGAAGAAACCAACGCCTCCCTGCCGGAAATCGGAAACGCCATGGGAGGCCGGGATCATACGACCGTCATGTATGGCTGCGATAAAATCAACGACCTCATGGAACAGGACGATAACCTCCGCCGGCAAATCATGTTCATTCGGCAGCAGCTATACCAGCCAACCCACAACTGATCTTTTTCGGTTGGTCTAATTACCGCATGATCGTCGAGCCTGCAGGTACGGTTCGACGATTTTTTTAAAAAAACTCTTTGCTTTCTGTTGAAAAGCGCTTGATATCTTGTGAAGAACATATGTTTTTTGGCCTTTATTTACCTTATTTTTAGGTGTAAAAAACCCTGAATGTGGAAGAGCTGTGAGCTCCAAAATGTGGATAAATGGCACTAATCTGTGGATAAAGGGACCTTTTTGGGGAGAGCAGATAGGAGTTTTAGGCTATTGCCCGAAAAACCGGCCCGTTTTAAGCAAACATCTGTTCTGCGCGATTCTTGGGTTCCATCCGCTCTTTCGCTCCTCCACAACCCCTCCCGTGGGTTCCAAGGGGATTTTTCCGAATTTGCCGGGTAATACTCCTTTTTTGGTTTATTCACAGGCACTACTACGTCTACTTTAATTAATATCTTTTATAAAAAGGTTATGGTGTTCCCATTATGT
>JBAVFZ010000050.1:0-12878 GCA_049684495.1 Anaerolineales bacterium
CGATAATCAGCACCTGGGTTTGAACGGTTGGATTCGATTTCCCGATATCCTGGAGGGGCAAAATTGTCTGTGGATGCCATCCCAGCCGGCGCACGCTGCGCAGGGAGCTGGATACCTGCTTGGCCCACGCGCCGTCGCCATAAACGACCACCGGCACGCCGTACCAGGAGAAGCGCGAGAGAAAGTTGCGGAGGACGAAGTGCGCCACCGGCAGTATCCCGAGCGCTAAAACCAAGGCCACTATCAGAACGGAGCGGGGTAATTCCTGAAAGGGCTTATTCAGGTAGAAAATCGCCGCCAACAGAAAGAAAATCAGCGTCACGGATTTGGACATCCGCTCCAATTCCTTGACGGCGGTAAGCCCGTAGCCGGGGTAAAGGCCCTGGAAGAAAAAGATGACAATCCCCACCAGTATTCCCACTTGCGCGATCGGCAGCGCGGTTTCCCATTGCAGGCTGACATCAATTATGTAAAAAGACTGTATGAGCGGCGCCAGGATTCTGCGGAGTATGACGGCCAGGTAGAAGATGGCAAAAAGCAACAGGGCGTCTGCCAATATTAATATTCCTGAGACGAGTATTTTTTTAAGCAATGCTCCATCTCCTGCCTTGGATTCGCCTAATCATACCGCGTTATGCCGGCCGCCTGGAGGAGGACCAGCGCGACGAAGAGCGGGTATTGGGCATACCGCCGCCATAGCCGCCGGGGTTCGCTGGCCAGGCGGAAAAGCCATTCCATGCCCGCGCGCTGGATCCAACGCGGAGCCTGGCGTTTTCGGCCGGAGAGGAAATCGAACGCGGCGCCGACGCCGATCATGACGGGAGCGTTTGTTTTCCCGGCGTGTTCGGCCATCCAGGCATCCTGCCGGGGCGAGCTGATTCCCATCCAGACGATATCCGCTTTGGAGGCATTGATGCGTTCGATAACGGCCCGGTCTTCCGCCTCGGTCAGCGGCCGGAAGGGGGGAGAGTACGTTCCGGCGATTTGCAGTTTGGGGAAGCGGTCCCGCAACCGGCCGGCCAGGGCGTCCGCCACGCCCGGGGCGCCGCCGTAGAAGAAGTGCCGCCAGGGCCTGGTCTCGGAGACGCGGCAAACCTCGCGCATCAAATCCGAGCCGGAAACGCGGCCGGCATGGCGGCAGCCATTCAGCTTCAGCAGCCAGACGATGGACATCCCGTCCGGCGTCGTCAGCCCGCTTTGGTTGAGGACCGGGCGCAGCCGCGGATTCCAATAGCAATCCATGACCACATGCGCGGGTGTCGCGCAGACATAGTGGGGCTCCCGGCGCGCCAGCCAGCCGTCGATCGTTTCCAGCGCCTGGCCCATGTTGATCGCGCTGACTCGGACGCCGAGGATGTTAATTCTGGGGGGCATCATGCATTTTTCCCGGAATGTCGCTTAAGGATAATTTGGTAGATCTCCATCAGGTTGGTGTAGTTTTGTTGTGCCGTGTATTTATTTTCATATTCCCGGCGCGCGTTCCCGCCCATCTCCGCCATCTCGGCGGGATGATCCCAACTCCAGCGGATTTTGGCGGCCAGATCGGCCGGGTCTCCCGGCGTGAAAAGCAGCCCCGTTCGTCCGTCGGCGATTATTTCGGCCATGGCTCCAAGCCGGGACGCGATGACCGGCACCCCGCAGGCCAGCGCCTCGAGAAGGGTCATGGGAAAACCTTCATACCAAATGGAAGGGATAAGGAGGCAGCGGGCATTTTTAATATGCCCCAAAAGTCTCCCGCGATCCATCCAGGGGAAAAAAACCACCGGCGCATTCCCGCCAATATTTCTGATCTCCTTCTCCAGCGGACCGGCGCCGATTATTTTTAATGGAATATCGGAAAGGGATTGCCAGGCCTTGGCAAGCACCGGAAGACCTTTTTCCGGAGAGAATCTGCCGACATACAACGTATAATTGCCGATAGCGTTACGCTGTCCCGGATCCGAATGGAGCGTATTTGGCTTGACAAAAATCATTTCCGGGGGAATGCCGCCGCGGATCAGTTTATTCCGGATAAACTTGGTGGGGGGAACGTAAGCATCCACCTGGGTTTGCCAGGTCCTGCGAAGGCGATGGTAGGTGAGCATGGCGGCAACGACCGCGGTCTGGGTGAGGGAATTGCGATAGCACCGATAACGGATGGCAGGCCATGGCGGAGTCTTGCCCAGGCATGCTTCGCATGGGCGATTATCCCTGAGAAAATTGGCGGACGGACAGAGCAGACGGTAGTTTTGGATGGTCTGAACGACGGGTATGCCGTATTCCTTGCAGGCGTAATACGCGGATGGCGAGATCAGGGGGAATGTATTATGAAAATGCACCAGATCGGGGCGTTCCCGGTTCAGGATCCCGCGCAGCCGATTATACGAATCCCTGGAATAAATTGTCCGGAGAGCCAGGACGAAGGGGTTCATGGTGGTGATGCGGTTGTTATCTTCCAAAAAATCGGCGACGGTATTCCCATGCTGAACCAATAGCGCGCGTTCTGCGTCAAAGAGAGAATCCTCGCCGCCCATTTGTTGATACCGGTTATGCGCAAGTAGTATGTGCATGGAATCCCGAAGGCATTTTACCCCACAACTTCGCCCTCAGTTTTTATGGCCCCCGATAATCTTGTGGTTTTTTTCAATCCCGGCCGGCGGGAGGATTGGCGCATAATCACCAGTCGGCTGGTAAAATGGAGCAGGGGGCAGGCAGACCCGTGCTTGGCTTACCCTGCCGCATCATAGAAAAATTGCATGGGATAGTGAAATTCGGAGCGCAAGGTCACTTATCAGAATATGGCTATTCCTAGGCAAACGCAGGAAATGCACCTGGTCATAGAGCCCCCGCGCGGCTGGCAGGCTTTGGACCTGAAAGAGCTCTGGCACTACCGCGAGATGCTGTTCTTCTTCACCTGGCGGGATATCAAGGTCCGCTATCGCCAGACGGTACTTGGAGGGGCTTGGGCTGTTTTACAGCCCGTTCTGACGATGGTGATCTTCTCGGTCATCTTCGGCGAGCTGGCCAAACTGCCGTCGCAGGGCATCCCATACCCGGTGTTTACATTCACCGCATTGCTGCCCTGGCAGCTGTTCGCCTTCGCGCTTACGTCCTCCAGCAACAGCCTGATCACGAATCAACAGCTGATCACCAAGGTTTATTTCCCGCGCCTGATCATCCCTATTTCATCGGTTATTGCGGGGTTGGTGGATTTTCTCATCGCCTTCGTCATTTTGATATTAATGATGCTGGCCTATGAAATTGCGCCTACCGCGGCCATTTGGACTCTGCCGCTGTTCCTTGTGCTGGCATTGGTTTCGGCAACCGGGGTTGGCCTCTGGCTTTCGGCATTGAATGTGGAATACCGTGACATCCGATACGTTGTTCCCTTTCTGACCCAATTCTGGATGTACGCCACGCCGATCGCCTATTCCAGCGAGCTGATCCCCGGGAAATGGCGCTGGCTTTACAGCCTGAACCCGATGACCGGGGTGGTGGAGGGGTTCCGCTGGGCGCTGCTCGGGAAAAGCACGCTGGATGTGCAATCCCTTTTAATATCCGCCGCGGTGGTGGGGGTGATCTTCATCACCGGGTTGTATTATTTCCGGCGCGTGGAATCCAATTTTGCGGATGTGATCTGAGATGAGCGATATCGCCGTTCGCGCCGAACATCTGGGAAAGCAATACCGCATCGGGGAGCGGCAGGCGATGTACCGCACCATCCGCGAGACGCTGACGGATGCCGTCCGGCGGCCGTTTCGCCGGCTGCGGGGGGAGCGTTCGGATTCGCGGAATACCATTTGGGCTCTGGAGGATGTTTCGTTTGAGATCAAACACGGGGAGACCGTGGGTATTATCGGCCGCAACGGAGCCGGTAAAAGCACGCTTCTGAAAATCCTTTCGCGGATCACCTGGCCGACGCGCGGGCGGGTGGAGCTGTTTGGCCGGGTGGGGTCGTTGCTGGAGGTGGGGACGGGTTTCCACCATGAACTTACCGGGCGGGAAAACATCTATTTGAACGGGGCCATTCTGGGAATGACCCGGCGGGAGATCGAGCGCAAGTTCGACGAGATCGTGGCTTTTTCGGAAATCGAGAAGTTCCTGGATACCCCGGTCAAGTTCTATTCGAGCGGGATGTTCGTCCGCCTGGCCTTTTCCGTCGCCGCGCACCTCGAACCGGAAATTCTGATCGTGGACGAAGTGTTGGCGGTGGGGGATACGTCTTTCCAAAAGAAATCTCTTGGAAAGATGGAAGATGTTTCCCGGCAGGGACGGACCGTTCTTTTCGTCAGTCACAATATGCCCGCCGTCACCAGAATTTGCAGCCGAACCATACTTCTCGAAAAGGGAAACGTGGTCCAGGATGGCGCCACCCAGGAAGTCATCAGCGCCTATTTGCACATCGGTGTGGGTTCGATCGCGGTGCGCGAATGGCCGGATATTACCAAGGCTCCGGGAAGTGCCATTGCCAAATTGAGGGCGGTCCGGGTCAGGGACAGCGAAGGCAATTTTTCCGCGTCGATCGATATTCGCAAGCCGGTCGCCGTCGAGATGGAATTTGATATAGTGAAAGGCGGACAGGTTCTTGTCCCCAATTTCCATTTTTTCAACGAAGAGGGCGTTTACCTGTTCGTGGCCATGGACCAGGATCCCGCCTGGAAGCGGGTGCCTAGAAAGATCGGACGGTACACGTCCACCGCGTGGATTCCGGGAAATTTTCTCACCGAGGGAAGCATCATCGTCGGAGCGGCGCTGAGCGTGATGGATCCCGTATCCGGCCACTTTTATGAACGCGATGCGGTAGCTTTTCAAGTGGTGGATTCTCTGGATGGGGACTCGGCCCGTGGAGATTACGGCGGGCCGATGCCCGGTGTCATCCGGCCGGCTTTGCGTTGGGAGACGAAGTTCGCGCCTTTCGAAGGCAAGGGAGGATAAACAATATGAAAGTTGTGATTCTTGCGGGAGGCGTGGGCACGCGCCTGACCGAGGAGACGGAAGTCCGGCCCAAGCCGATGGTGGAAATCGGCGGAAAGCCGATCCTGTGGCATATCCTGCGCCACTATTATCATTTCGGCTTCAAGGATTTTATCCTCGCGCTGGGATATCGCGGGGAGGATATCAAGCGCTATTTTTGGGATTACTACCAATTAAGCGGAAATATGGCGTTCGATTTCGCGGCCAAGCAGGTGCATGAGACGCGGGAGCACCACGAGGATTGGAAGATTCAATTGGTGGATACCGGTTTGGATACGATGACCGGTGGGAGAATTAAGCGGCTGGAACCCTGGTTGGAAAACAAAACGTTCATGGCGACATACGGCGACGGGGTAAGCAACGTCGATCTGCAAGCCTTGCTGGAATTCCATCGCGCCCATCACAAGCTGGCCACCATTACCGCGGTCCGGCCTCCCGCCCGGTTCGGTGGTATTATTTTTAATGGCGACCTGGTGGAACAGTTCACCGAGAAACCCCAGGTGGGCGAGGGGTGGATCAACGGCGGTTTCATGATTTTCGAGCCGAAAGTCCTTGAATACCTTCAGGACGATCAATCCATCCTGGAAACGCATGCGCTGGAAAAACTGGCGGCGGATGGCGAGCTGGCGGCCTACCGTCACACGGAATTCTGGCAATGCATGGATACCCTGCGGGATAAGCGCCTTCTGGAAAACCTGTGGCGGGAAGGGCGGGCGCCATGGATAATCTGAGCCGTTCCAAATCCTTCTGGTTGGACCGGCCGGTTTTTGTCACCGGCGCGACCGGATTGCTCGGTCACTGGTTGTCGCAGCGGCTGGTGGATGCCGGCGCGGATGTGGTCTGCCTGGTTCGGGATTGGGTGCCGAGGAGCGAGTTGATGCGCTCCGGATTGATCGAAAGGGTCAAGATAGTCCGCGGCGATGTGCGCGACCAGCCGCTGTTGGAGAGGAGCCTGGGCGAGTACGAAATCGGCACGGTCTTTCATTTGGCGGCGCAAACCATCGTCACCATCGCCAACCGCAACCCGGTATCGACCTTTGAAACCAATGTTGCCGGCACATGGGCCTTGCTGGAAGCCTGCCGGCGAAGTCCGAAAGTGGAACAGATCGTTGTGGCATCCTCCGACAAAGCCTACGGCGATTGCGATCAACTCCCCTATCAGGAAGAGACGCCTTTACAGGGCAGGCATCCGTATGACGCGAGCAAATCCTGCGCGGATCTGATCGCCCAATCCTATGCCTTAACCTACGGCCTGCCGGCCGTGATCACGCGCTGCGGGAATTTTTACGGCGGCGGCGATCTAAACTGGAATCGGATCGTGCCCGGCACGATCCGGTCCATCCTCCGCGGGCAAAACCCGGTCATCCGCTCGGACGGTCTGAGCATGCGGGATTATTTTTATGTGGAGGATGGCGCCAACGCGTACATGCAGCTGGCGGAAAAACTTGCCTCCAAGGGGGAATTGCGCGGCCAGGCGTTCAATTTCTCCAATGAGACTCAATTGAGCGTCCTGGACCTGGTCCAAAAGATCCTGGCCCTGATGGGTTCCGATCTTTCGCCGGTGGTCATGAATGAAGCCTCGAATGAGATCCGGCATCAATACCTGAGCGCCCAAAAAGCCAGGAGCCTGCTGGGCTGGGCGCCCTTATTCACTCTGGAGGAAGGGCTCGCGCGCGCGATTGAATGGTACCGCCATCTGTTGGGAGAAGCCTGATGCCGGCCTGCCGTTCATGCGGAGCATCCCGACTCGAATCGATCCTTTCCCTGGGCCGGACTCCATTGGCCAATGCCCTATTGACCGCGGAACAATTGACCCGACCGGAAGAAACCTATCCTTTGGATCTGGTCTTCTGCCCGGGTTGCGCGCTTGTCCAAATTACGGAAACCGTATCTCCGGAAAAATTATTCCGCGAGTATCTTTATTTTTCATCATTTTCCGATACGGTTCTGCAAAACGCCCAGGGAATCGCCCGCAGGATCATTGAACGCTGCAGCTTGAACGCGGCCAGCTTGGTGATCGAAGTGGCAAGCAACGACGGGTACCTGCTTAAAAATTACCAAAAAAACGGAATTCCCGTGCTCGGGATTGAACCTGCGTTGAACATCGCCCGCGCCGCGGAAAAGGACGGCATTCCCAGCATCGGCGAGTTTTTTAACGAAACCCTGGCCGCGAGGCTGCGGGCACAGGGAAAACTGGCGGACGTGATCCATGCCAATAACGTGGTGGCCCATGTGGCCGATTTGCATGGCGTCGTGGCGGGGATGGAGATGCTCCTAAAACCGGATGGCGTGGCGATAATCGAAAATCATTACGTCAAGGACCTGATCGACCATGTCGAATTTGATTCGGTCTACCACGAGCACCTTTGCTACTATTCGGCCACTTCGCTTCGGAACCTTTTTTACCGGCACGGATTGGCCCTGGTCGATGTGGAGCGGCTGCCGATCCACGGCGGTTCGATCCGGGCGTATTTCCAACGGGCCGAAGGGCCGCGCTCGCTCAACCGGGACGGCGCGCAGAGGGTGGGGAGGTTGCTGGAGGAAGAGAAGGCCTGGGGGGTCGATCAGACCGGCTTCTACAGGGATTTTGGCGGGAACGTGGAGCGGCTGCGTCGCGACTTGATCACGCTTCTGAAAAAAATCAAAGCCGAAGGCAAGCGCATTGCGGTCTACGGAGCCTCCGCCAAAAGCACCACGCTGCTCCATTACTTTGGCATTGGATCCGAAACACTGGATTACGTCGTGGACCGCAACCCGATGAAACAAGGCCGCTTTACTCCGGGGACGCACCTTCCCATCCGGGCACCGGAGTTCCTTCTGGAAAACCATCCGGATTACGTTCTGCTGCTGACCTGGAACTTTGCGGAAGAAATCCTGGCTCAACAGGCCGGGTACCGCCAAACGGGCGGGAAATTCATCATCCCCATCCCCGCTCTGAAAGTGGTTTAGGACCATGGTATTTTCCGCGACCGGTCTTCCGGGAGTGTTTGTAATCGACCCTGAACCGCATGCGGATTCACGCGGTTTCTTCGCGCGGACCTTCTGCCAAAATGAGTTCGCCGGGCACGGAATTAATTTTTCGGTTGCCCAATGCAACATTTCGTCAAACACCGTAAAAGGCACGCTCCGGGGGATGCATTACCAGTCGGAACCTTTTGCCGAGGCCAAGCTCGTGCGCTGCACCATGGGCGCGCTGTACGACGTTGTCGTCGACCTGCGCCCCGGCTCACCGGCGTTCCGGCAATGGCTCGGGATGGAACTCACAGCCCAAAACCGCCGCGCCCTGTATATTCCGGAAGGCCTGGCGCACGGGTTTCAAACGCTGGTGGATGACACCGAAGTCCTGTACCAGATGTCCGAGTTTTATCACCCGGAATGCGCGCGCGGGGTGCGTTGGGACGATTCGGCCTTTAAAATTGAGTGGCCGATTAAAAATCCTCTGATCTCCGACAGGGATAGAGGATTTTCCGATTTTGCGGGCAAAGCATGAAACTCCTGTTGACCGGCGCCTCCGGATTCATCGGTTCGCATGTGGCCAGGCGGCTTCTCGCCAAAGGCCATCGGGTGATGGCGGTGGCCGTCCCGAACGATCCGCTCAACCGGATCTCCGATATCGCCGATCGGTTGGAGATTTGTACGGCCGATTTATCGGATACTGCGATCCTTCAACAATTTTTAGAGGCGGGACGTCCGGATGCTTGTATCCACCTCGCCTGGTATTCCGAACCCGGCCAATACCTGCATTCCCCCGAAAATATTTCCGCCCTGAACTACAGTCTCCTCCTGGTGAAGGCGCTGGCCGAGGTGGGTTGTCAAAACATCGTGGCGGCAGGCACCTGTGCGGAGTACGATCTCGCGAACGGGAAAGTGCGGGAAACATCACCGATCCGTCCGGATACTCTTTATGCCGCGAGCAAATTGTCCCTCCTGTTTTTGGGAGGGCAAATATCGAAACCGGCGAATATGAAATTCGCGTGGGGACGAATTTTTTATTTGTACGGCCCGGATGAAGATCCGCGCCGCCTGGTTCCCGCCATGATTCGAGCGCTCCTGGCTGGCAAATCCTTCCCGACCACGGCCGGGGACCAGGTTCGTGATTATCTTCATGTGGAGGATGTGGCCGATGCTTTTGTCACGCTTGCGGAAAAACGGGCCGACGGCATTTATAATATTTGCTCGTCCGAACCCATTACCATCCGGCAACTGGTGGAGACCGGCGGGCGGATATTGGACCGGCCGGAATTGCTTCAGATCGGGGCATTGCCGTATCGCGATTGGGAGCCGATGTATGTCTGCGGCGATAATCAACGGCTGAAGGGGCTGGGCTGGAAACCCGCCTACGATCTTTCCCGGGGAATGGAAAGCGCTTGCCGGTGGTGGAAACAGCAAAAGTAAACGCGGGAGGAATGGATGAAAGTCAGTGTGGATACGGATGCCAGGCGGCTGATCTCCATCGAGAACGGCCGATCGCGGGAAGTCGGCCTTTATACGAAAGAGGCTTTTGAAATCATATCCAAACTTTGGCTCACGGTGGGTTGGAACCAGAAGCATTTATACACATTTACCTGGCTGGGGAGACCCATCATCCAGCTTCCGGATGACATGATGCGCATTCAGGAAGTGATTTACCGATTGCAGCCGGATGTGATTTTGGAAACCGGAATAGCCCATGGCGGTTCGTTGATCTTCTATGCGAGCCTGTGCCGTCTGCTCGGAAAAGGCCGGGTCATCGGTGTGGACATAGAAATCCGCCCGCATAACCGCAAGGCGATGGAAGATCATTTTCTTTCCCCGTTCATCACCCTGGTGGAGGGCGATTCGGTCGCCGGAGATGTTGTAAATAAGGTTAAATCCCTCATATTGCCCGGAGAAAAAACCCTCGTCATACTGGATTCCGCCCATCATAAAGAACATGTTGCCGCGGAATTGGAAGCGTATTGCGGCCTCGTTCAATCCGGATTTTATATTGTGGCGACGGACGGCAGCATGCGCGACCTGTACGATACGCCCAGGGGCAAGCCCGACTGGAAGGAAAATAATCCCGCGGCCGCCGCGAGGGATTTTGAACGCCGGCACCCTGAATTTGAGATCGAACAGCCCGCATGGCTGTTTAACGAAAGTGGCCTTTCCGAAAATATCACCCACTGGCCCGATGCCTGGCTGAAGCGAAAATAATTTGATGAACCAGACCCAGACATGTCCGGTGTGTCAAGGCGCGTCCCTTCGATCCGGCATTGCCAGAATTAGAATTCCTTCCATGCAGAATCGCAATTACCTGACACGCGAAGAAGCGCTGAATGCTCCCTCCGGCGCCCTTGAATTAAAGACGTGTCCTCAATGCGGTTTTTCCTTTAATTCGAAATTCGACCCCGCGGCACTTTCCTACGATGAGAACTATGATAATAGCGCAACCTCTCCTGTCCTGATCTCATATTATCGCAAGATCGCAACCTACCTATACGGGAAATATCATTTAAAGGACCGCTGGATTGTGGAAATCGGATGCGGCAAAGGGGTGTTTTTGCGCATTTTTACCGAAATGTTTCCCGATGCCCGTGGCCTCGGAATCGATCCCAGTTACACGGGGGATGCCTCCCCGCGTGATAACCTCGTGTTTGTGGGTGATGCCTTTAAAAAGGAATATTTGCCAACCCGGCCGGGATTAATCGTGGCTCGGCATGTGATCGAGCATATCCCCTCGCCGGTTAAATTATTAATGTCTATTGGCGACGGATTGCAGGGCTCCGCCGAAATCCCTTGCTTCTTCGAAGTCCCGGATCTTTGGTGGATCTTGAAAAATAATGCATTTTGGGACTTCTGCTATGAACACTGCAATTATTTTACTCCGGAAACATTTTCAAATATGTTGGCCGCATCCGGATATTCGGCAACGTCGATCCAAACTCAATTTGGAGGACAGTATATATGGGCGGAAGCCTTAACCGGGAAAAGGACCGCCCTGAAATCAAACGATTTGAGTGCGCTTCTTCGTGCCGTTGAAGACTATTCTAAAAGTGAAAATGAAATCATTAATCGGGCAAAAGCCTCGATCGAACTAATCAGGAAAACCAGCCGCACTATTGCCGTTTGGGGTATGGCTACCAAAGGAATTCTTTTCACGTATCTTTTGGATCCGGCGGGAAAAAGTATGGATTATTGTATTGATACAAGTGATTCCAAGCATGGACGCTTTGCTCCCTTGACGGGCTATCCGATCAATCCCCCCTCCATCCTGCAGAAAACAAAGGGTCCATTGGCGGTAATTATTATGAACCCAATCTACGCAACGGAAATAAGGGAAGCACTCAGCGAACGTGAGGGTCCAATAACGTTCACGGATGCTTTTGGGAAATCCTTGTGAATATGGCAAGTTCCATCCTCGGATATGATATAACCCTTGATGGCCGAAAGAAATATTCCACTGGGGGATTAATATTATTCAGGGCATCCGGGACGTAAAAACCGGCTGCCTTCCATATCGGTGAAGTAATCCGGAATTGTACTTCCTGGCCACGGGCAGGAGTCAGACGCAAGCAACGATTCGACTTCCAAGGCGGAGAAGTGGCTCAAAAACCTCTGGTCAGCGTTGGGATACCGACCTATAAGCGTACCGATGGCCTAAAACGAACGCTGGCCTGCATGCAGGCACAGACGTATGAAAACGTGGAAATAATCGTTTCCGATAACAACGCATCGGTGCCGGACATTGATCCAATTATCGACCCGATCATCCGGCAAGATGAGCGTATTCATTATTTCAAGCAAAAAGAAAATATTGGATCGGAGGCGAATTTTCTTTTCGTCCTGCAAAAAGCGTCTGGAAAATACTTTATGTGGGCTGCGGACGATGATTTGTGGAATAATTTCTTTATTGATGAACTGGTGAAATTATTGGAAAGGGAACAAGGAAATCTTATCGCGGCCAACTTTGAAGCGCAATATGTGGACGACAATAACAATCCGTTCGGGTTTTTCCCCGAGGGGCGGCCATTCTATGATTTTGAATCCAATGATGCGGTAAAACGGTTAAAACATATCCTTGCCCATAATTACGGAAATTTAATTTATAGCCTGTATCGGAGGGAGATCTTTGACAAATGTGACCCCATATTTGTCAAGAATGAGATCCCATTATTCCTGCAAGCGGCATCGTATGGCAATTGGAAGGTTTTGCCCGATGTCGGTTTTTCTAAACGAACAACGATGGCCACCTACCGGCAAGCGAAGTGGGAAAAAAGCGGGGGAATCCTTATCCGGCCGCTTGTCCCAATCCGGCAACTGGGATATATTTACACATACCATAAAAAAACCATCGGCAATATTGAGCTTTCGATTGATACCTTGAACATAAATCGATCCGAGGCGCGTCTGCTGAAGGCTTTTGCCGGAAAAAAGATTTGGGCGCATTTCACATGGTTGGTTCTAGGGTACAAACCCAAGCCCAGGTAAAAAATGCCCATGCTATTTATCGGAATGCCCGTTTTTAATGGAGGGAAATTCATCGCCGGGGCTATGGATTCGCTGATCGCCCAAACATTTACGGATTGGACGTTATTAATTTCTGACAACTGCTCAACAGACAACACGCGGGATATTTGTGAATCGTATTGCAGCAAAGATGCCAGAATTCAATACATCAAACAGGACAAGAATATCGGCGCAATAGATAATTTCAAATATCTCTTGGAACAAGCGA
Organism: Anaerolineales bacterium; assembly: GCA_049684495.1. Taxonomy (GTDB): domain Bacteria; phylum Chloroflexota; class Anaerolineae; order Anaerolineales; family RBG-16-64-43; genus JAFGKK01. Next base: position 12,650 of record JBAVFZ010000050.1, read on the forward strand.
ATGCGCCCTTTTTTATGTGGGCTGCGGCGGATGATTTATGGGAAAAGAATTTCATTTCTGTTTGTATAAAAGGGCTTCAAACCATCCCGGACAATGGTTGGGCTTTCACAAATATAATAAACATCGATACCTATGGGCATACCGTTAGGGAATATCCGTCCTTTAGCCGATATACCCATGCGGACCCGGTCTTGAATGTAACGGGTTTTATCCTTGATCCCGAGTATCT
>JBAVFZ010000051.1:0-5904 GCA_049684495.1 Anaerolineales bacterium
CCAGATCCCTGGGGGAGCTGTTCCAGTTCCGGCAATGGAAATTTGAGATCCCCGCCGGTGTCACCCGGGGCATCCGCAACGTGGTGCTGGTCGCATTCGTCGTTCTCGGGTTGCTCACCGCGCGAACGGCGTACTTTGCCACCTACGTTAACTACGATTACCCCAACGAATACATGGCCTACGCCCACGGGGCGCCCGGGCCCAAGATCGTCTTGAAAGAAATCGAACGCCTTTCCTACCTCACCACCGGCGGGAAGGACATGGTCGTGGCGTACGATAATTTCGTCCGTTATCCCTATTGGTGGTACCTGCGGCATTACCCGAACAAGATCGATTTCGACGTCAACCCCGGGATGGAAATCCGCGAGGCGGCGATCGTCGTGGTCGGCGAACAGAACAACAGCAAGGTCGTCCCGATCCTCGGGGAGGATTACGTCAGCTTCCAGCAAATGCGCATGTGGTGGCACAACCAGGATTATTTCACCCTTAAGTGGGATTTCATCGACGGCGAATACCTCGCCGAAGCGAGGTTGAAGGGGGTGGAGAATCCGCCGCCCATGTCGAACGCCGATTATCTGCGGCTGTTCTGGGGACACGCGGGCCCGATCTTCACCGATCCCGCCACCCGCTCGGCCGCCTTCCAAATCTGGCTCAACCGCGATTTCGGTCCGTGGGGCGCGCTGATGAACTCGACCGGCTATACCTTCGAAAACTGGTCGCTCTCGGAAAGGTTCTATGTATACTTCCGCAAGGACATCCTGGATTATCTCGGCGGGTCGCTGGAAGGATCCGGCGGCGGCGCCGCGTACGATCCATACGCGCTCTCGCGCATCGATCTCATACCCGATTTTTCCTTCGGCTCGAGCGGCGGCGAACCCGGCCAGTTCATTGCGCCGCGCGCGATCGCGCCGGCCGCCGACGGCAGTCTGTATGTGGCCGATTCCATGAACCACCGCATCCAGCATCTGGACGCCAACGGGAACCTGATCAAGCAATGGGGAACCTACGGCAGCATCGACCAGGGCAACGCCCCCGGCGGAACCTTCAATGAACCGTGGGGCGTGGCGGTCGGGCCGGACGGTTCGGTGTATGTCGCCGATACTTGGAATCACCGCGTGCAGAAATTCACCCCCGACGGCACGTTTATCACGATGTGGGGCGAACCGATCAGCAATTCGGCGGCCGCGATCAGCTTCTACGGCCCGCGCGCGATCGCGATCAACGCCCAGGGCGAGGTGTTCGTCGCCGACACCGGCAACAAACGGATCCTGGTATTCACCGCCGACGGCGAACCGATCACCCAGTTCGGCTCTCCCGGCGCCGGGGTGGGCCAGCTCGACGAACCGGTCGGTCTGGCGGTCGACGAGCTGGGCCAGGTGTACGTCGCCGACACGTGGAACCGCAGGGTCCAGATATTCGCCAAGGGACCGGACGGATCGTACGTTTCATCCGCGATGTGGGATGTCAACGCCTGGTACGGCACCACGACCGATATCAAACCCTACCTGGCGGTCGATTCCAACCATCACGTCTATGTCACCGACCCCTCCACCTGCCGGATCCTGGAATTCACCGAACGCGGGGTGATCCTCTCGGTCTGGGGAAGCTGCGGCGATGACGGACTCGCGCTCAATGCCCCGACCGGATTGGCGCTCGATCCGCTCGGCGGCCTGTGGGTCAGCGATTCCCGGCACGACCGGTTGGTTCACTATCCACTGCCCAACTCCGGCGGAGGCGTGCTGAAGCTCCAATAGGAAAAAGAAGTAGGCAGGGTTTACAGGATTTGCTCAGGATTTAGGGGTTGTCTAAAAAGTAGAAAAACGGATTTTCCCGGGGATGATTCTTTGCCTCGGTTGGATCGTCATTCCCGCGCCTGCCCTCGCGGATCATTCCGGCTCGCATTAGTCCTTGGAGCCGGAATGGTTGTGAAGCGAGAGTGTTCCTAGCGGGAATCCAGGGATTTGCAGGAGTGGATGCCCGCTAAGTTCACGCGGGCATGACGATCACTTGTCTATAAAGACAGCCTCTAAATCCTTCATTTACAATCCTGTTAATCCTGTCTATTCTTGCCCGGTTGACACCTTGCGGGAGCGCCGCTATTATCCGCCCATGTTGAGACGTTTTTGGCGTTGGCTGTTTTATGCCCTGACCTCCCTGCCCACGATTTTCGCGCTGCTCCTGGTCCTCACCTCGGATTCCTTCGCACCGCGGACGATGGTCGACCGGGTCCGCCTGATCACCGCCCCGTACGAATTCGAATTCGTCTCTTGGACGGCGAACGCCGTTTGGGCCAAGGTCATGCAGTTTTCGCTGGGCGAGGAACGCTACCTGACGACGGCCGCCTGGCATGATCTGGTCCTGGAATACGACGGCCTGCTCGACCGGATCTCCGCCGCGGAAAACGAGTTGACGCGCATCTTCTCCGACCCCGCCGTGGCCAATCCGATGGCAGCCTCCGCGGCGGTGCGCGCCGATCTGGCCGCGCTGCGCCGCAGCCAATCCGGGCGGCAGAGCCTGGTGGAAGCCATCCTTCAGGAACAGGTCTCGGCCGAACTGCGCGGCGAAGGATTCGCAGTCGGCGGGGAAGTGGTGCCGCCGGTGCTGTTCCGCTTTACCCCGATCCCGATGGGGCTGATCGTTTCCCCGCGGAATGTGATCCGCCAGGACTTCAACATCCAGCTGCTGCCCGGGTTGACCCTCGAGCAGCAGATCGCGCTGGAGAATGAGACCGAACGCAGGCTTGGGGTTTCGGCGCTGGTGGTCCCTTTCGGGGGCCTGGGCACCTTCCCGACGATGATCATGGAAACCTCATACACCCGCTGGGTGGTGGAAGCCGTCACGCACGAGTGGACCCACATCTACCTGTACCTGACCCCGCTCGGGATGGGGTACGAAACATCCCCGGAACTCCGGACCATCAATGAAACGGCGGCGTCGCTGGTCGGGAAGGCGATCGGCAGCCTGGTAGTCCGGCACAACTACCCCGAATGGGCATCCGCACTCCCGGAGGATTCCGCGGGAGGCGGCCTGGCCTCGCCGCTGCCGGCATTCGATTACCAGCATGAAATGTACGTCACCCGGGTGGAAGCCGACCGGTTGTTGGGGCTTGGGCTTATCGATAAGGCGGAAACCTACATGGAGCAGCGGCGGCGGTTCTTCGCGGAAAACGGCTACATTATCCGCCGGCTGAACCAGGCGTTCTTCGCGTTCTACGGCACCTACGCCGATTCGCCCGGAGAGCGTGGAGAGGATCCGGTCGGGCCCGCAGTGGTGAAATTGTTCGAGCAGTGCCCCACACCCGGAACCTTCCTGCGCGTCGTGTCGCAGGTCACCAGTTTTGCGCAGCTCCAGCAGCTGGCTTCCGGCGGACGGTGCGGATGAATCCATGGATATGCCTTTCTTCCCCGGCCGAAAGTTCGACACCTCGGAACCGCTGGCGGTTTTCCTGCCCCCCTATTGCGAAGGAACGGGAACGGAATTTCTGCGGCGGTTGGGGAAGCCCAAAGCCCGGATTGTGGATCCGTTCGGGCAATCCCCTGCTTTAGCACTGGAACTGGCGCGCAGCGGCGCGGCCGTCCTCCTGGCTTCGCCCAATCCGGTCCTGCGGGCGGTCCTCGCGCTGCAAGCCGATCCTCCCCCGCCCCATCTCATCCGCAGCACGCTTGCCCGCCTGGCGCATTCCCCCTCCTCGCTTTCCCCCGACCGTCCGTCCTCCTCATCGGAAACTTTGGAGGCGCACATCCGCAGCCTGTACCTCGGGACGTGCGCCTTTTGCGGAAGGGATTCCGAGGCGGACGGATTCGTGTGGGAATGCGAAACCGAATCGAAGCCGCACACGCCGGCGGGCCAGCCGCCGGCGCGCGAGCTGTTCAAGGAATCGAAGAAAGGCAAGCCCAAACCGCGCCTGATCCGCCGGATCTGCAGCTGCCCGTATTGCCATCACACCATCGAGGAGCCGGCCGCCTCCGGCGAAGACAAGGGCATGCCGTCCGAGGCCTCGCGCCAGATGCTCTATCATTACGCGCTGGAACGGATCGCCCCGCTCGACGATCCTTCAAGGATCAACGCCGCGGATGCGCTGGATGCCTACCCCTCGCGTTCGGTGTATGCGATTGTGCTGATCCTCCGGCGGTTGGAGATGATGGCGTGCGAAGCGGAGGAGAAACGCTGCGTGGACCTGCTGCTGCTTTCGGTCCTGGACAAGGCGCATATCCTGCGCGGGCACGGCCGCCATTCCCGCGCGCGTCCGCGTTCGCTCCAGCCGCCCGCGGAATTCCGCGAAGTGAACATCTGGCAGGCGCTGGAGGGGGCGGTGGAGGAGTGGAGCCTGCCCGCCCGCACGATCCCGCTTCGCAAATGGCGCGAAGGCGAACCGCTCGAGGAAGGCGTCATCCACACCTTTGCCGGCACCGCGCGCGAACTGGCGCCGCATCTGGCCGGCCTCCGGCCGGACGGGATGATCAGCTTCCTGCCGCGCCCGAACCAGGCGGCTTGGACTTTGGCGGCGGTCTGGGCGGAATGGTTGTGGGGACGGGCGGTCTCGGCGCCCATGGCGGGTTCGCTGCAACGCCGCTGGTTCGATTGGAACTGGCACGCGCGGGCGCTCGCGGCATCCGCCGCGGCGCTGGCGGCCCACCTGCCGGCCGGAATCCCCGCCGCCGGATTCTTGGGGGAATGGGATCCGCCTTTCCTCGCCGCGTCGCTGTGGGCTTTCTACCAGGCCGGTTTCACGCTGAGCGGCCGCGCCGTCCGCACCGATCCCTGCAGCGCGCAATTGCTCTGGTCCGCGCCCGGACCGGAGCACACCCCGCTCGCCTACGGTCCGCGCAATCTCGAGACGGCGGGTGAAGTCGCCCGCCTTGCGGTCCGCCGGATGATCTCATCCCGCGCCGAACCCGTCCCGTGGGATCTGCTGCACGCGGCGGCCTGGAGCGAGACCGTGCACCGTCATATGCTTCCGCCGGATTCCTCCGAGGCGGAAGGAGGCGGTTTTCCAAACGCCCAGGATTTCCTTGACAAGGCGATAAAAGCAGATCCGGAAATAGAATCCACTGGAAAATCCGAAAGCGAATACGGCGTCACCTGGTGGCTTCCGGGCGATGAATCGATCACCAGCCCGCTCTCGGACCAGGTGGAAACGGAAGTGGCGCGGATTCTTTTAGAGGACGGTCCGATCCCGACCGAGGAGTTGGACCGCCGGATCTGTTCCTTCTTTCCCGGCCTGCTCACGCCCGAACTGCGCCTGCTCCAGGCCTGCCTGGAATCTTATGGATCACCGGCGGGAGACGTCCGGGAATGGATCCTCCGCCCGGAAGACCACCCCGCCTCACGCACGAAGGAATTGGGAGTAGTGCGCGAGACGCTCGGCGGGCTGGGCGAGAGGATGGGTTTTTTCGTCGAAGACGAGCGCGAGATGTATTGGACCGACGCGTCCGGAGGCAGGAAGTACTGTTTTGTATTCACCGGCTCGGCCGCCGTCGGCCGCTATCTGCTTCAACCGGTGTTCGATCCGGATCGATCGTGGATCGTCCTGCCCGGAGGCCGGGCGGTTCTGGTGGGGTTCAAGCTGCGGGGCAACATTCTGCTGCGCCGGGCGGTGGCCAAAGGCTGGCGTTTTCTGAAGTTCCGCCACATCCGGCGTTTGCTCCAAGACCCATACCTGCGCCCGGAAAACCTCGACGAGCGGATGGGATTGGATCCGCTCGAGGTGACCGCGGACAAGGTGCCGCTGCTTTAAGAAAAACCTTTTTACCGCAAAGCCTGCCCCGGCTGGGGTAGGCCGGGGCCGCAAAGGGCGCGAAGAAGAAATTGAATTATTAATAAATCGTCGCGTTCTCAGTCCAGCCAATTCGACTCGGGATTTGCGAGAGAGTTCCATCCCATCCCCCCTCCCCGTCGTCATCC
>JBAVFZ010000052.1:0-8425 GCA_049684495.1 Anaerolineales bacterium
GCTCGATCCTGTTTTTTGAGTGGGGATGGTTGCGGAGCGACGGGAGCAAAGTTAGGGGTAGCGGGGGGAAGAGACCTTTTCGAGCGCTTTATTCTGATCTACTGTCTTTTTATGGAGTCTTTGCGCGAAAAATTCCTGGCGCAAATGAAGCCGCAGGGCCTATTCCGAATCCTGATATTTTTCAGGAGAGTGACTTCCCTTGCGCACTTTTCTCCCTTCTTTCCTGACCGGGAATTCCAGTTCGATCGAATACGACCGGAAGCCGACGGATTTGTAAAAAGCGATCGCCACCTTGTTGTCCTCCAGCACGCCCACCGTGACCCGTTTGTCCGCCGGCCAGATCTCCTCCAGCAGGATGCGCATCACCTCGCGTCCCACCCCTTTCCTCCGGCAGGCCCGGTCCACAAAGATCTGCCGCAGGTAGACCGTATCGGCGTGTTCGGTGCGGTCCGTATACAGGACGTAGGCCACCGTCCGGCCGTCCAACTCAAAGAGCACCGCCCGGTATTCGCCCGTCAGGAAGCCGCGCATCCGCTTCTCCAGCCAGGTATCGGTCTGCAGCCGGTTGCGGTGGCCTTCGTCTTCCACCAGCTGCCGGTTCATCCGCGCCAGCAACGGAACATCTTTTAACATCGCAAATCGGTGTTTCATCTTTTACTCTGCTTCTCCATGAGCTTCAGTTCTGCATCGCCGCCGGTCCATTCCATGCCCCGCACGGAGAACTCCTCCCCGAGCGTATTCCGGATGAACCGCCGGAGGGCTTCCGGATCGCCGCTGGTGTACGCCGCTACTGTGCCCGCTCCGCCCGCGGCCGGCAGCTTGCGGTCCGCCAGGACCTGCTCCGTCTGCCGCGCGACCGCCGGGGAAGGATCGATGATCCGCACATCCGGACCGACCACCTTCTGCAGGGCGCGGAGGACGAACGGATAGTGCGTGCACCCCAGCACCAGTTCGTCGACTCCCGCATCCATCAGCGGCTGCAGGCGCCCGCGCAACAGGGTTTCGAGCTCCGGGCCTTCCACTTGCCCGGCTTCGATCCGCTCGACCAGGCCGGGGACGGTGCGCGTAATCACCTGCACCCCCCGCCCGTAACGGTTGACGACGCCCGCAAACAGCTCGCCCTGGAAGGTGGCCTCGGTGGCGATCACGCCGATTATTCCGTTGGCGCTCTCTTCCGCCGCCGGTTTGACCGCCGGTTCCATTCCGACGAAAGGGACCGCCGGATAGGCGGCGCGTAGCGGTTGCAGCGCCACGGCGGAAATGGTGTTGCAGGCGACCACGATCAGTTTCGCGCCGTGCGCGAGCAGGAATTCCGCGATCCCGAATCCAAAGCGGCGCACCTCCGTCCGTTCGCGCGAACCGTAGGGCGCGTGCGCCTGGTCCGCGACGTAGAGAAAATCCTCCTGCGGCAGCCGGAGGCGCAGCTCGCGCAGAACCGTCAATCCCCCGACGCCCGAATCGAACACGCCGATGGGTGCTTTATCCATACCGGGGATTATACCTTCAGGCCGAATATCGCTCCACGAAGCACACGAAGGAAAACCCGAAGGACACGAAGGATTAATTTATTAACCCCTTCTTGCCCTTCGCGGAATCGAAAACGCGGCCCGGATGGACCGCGTCTCTTTGAATACTAGAGTTTATCCACTACCCGTTGTCGTTCTTGCCGTGCAGGCGCGCGCGCTTGCCCTTCAGGTCGCGCAGGAAGTAAAGCTGCGCCCGCCGGACTTTCGCGCCCTTTTGCACCACAACCTTATCCAGGCTGGGCGAACGCAGCGGGAAGGTGCGTTCCACACCGACGCCGTGCGAGGCGATGCGCCGGACGGTGAAGTTCGCCTGGCTCCCGCCCTTGCGCATGCGGATGACCGTCCCGCGGAATTCCTGGATGCGTTCCTTCTCGCCTTCCTTGATCTTCACGTGGACGCTGACCGTATCGCCGGGGTTGAGGGCCGGCACGTTTTTATTGACCGGGAGTTCGAGTGACTTGAGTTTTTCGTCCATGGCATTTTCCCAGCATTTGACAGCAATTTGCCGCCAGAAACATCCTGGACGGCGTGCAGATTATACCATACGCCCCGCCGTAGGCTGTCAAGACAGCCCGGTTAAGACCTGTCAGGTCTCGGGCGACCTGGTCCAATCATATTGGTGGAAGATTGAAGACCTGACAGGTCTGGTTTTTCGGACCGGTCGGCGCTCCGGATCCGGATGGATGGCCGCCCTTTCCCGGCCTTCGTGTGTCAGCCCACGTATTCCCTGCGATCGGCCACAGCCGGGCAGCGGGTTCCCCATGAAGGCGGGAGGAGTCGTATAATGCACGGGATGTTGAAACGGGCTTTGACCACCATCAACTCATGGATTGACCGATTCCTGCACTGGGCGGGATCCGTTTTCAAGCAACCGGCTGCCGGAGATACTCGGCCGATTCGAGCCGCCCGGAAAACCCCGCGCATCCTTTATATTCTGTTGACGGGATCGCTGGCGATGGTCTGCGTCTGCTCCATTCTCTATCTCAGCCTGCGGTCCTTTGCGCCGGTCGCGCCGCACGAGGAGCTGCCCACCCTCACCCCCACTCCCTTCCTGCCGGTGCGGGAAACGCTCACTCCGTTCGTCCCGGACCTCGGCGCGGTGGGGACGGTCCCCGACGCCGCGACCCTCTTCACGCCGACTCCGTCCCTGGCCAACGCGCCCTGGGCGCCGTACGCCGGTCCGATCTACCCCGCCCTGACCCCGATCCCGCGGCCGGAGCAGGAATTCGCGGACACCGCCGATATTATGAACATCGCCGTACTCGGCAGCGATATGCGCCCCACCGGCCTGGGCGGCTTCCGGACCGATACGATCATGATCCTGATCCTCAACAAGACCAATCGGACTATCTCGCTCGTCTCCTTCCCGCGCGACCTGTACGTGTACATCCCCGCCTACGGCATGGACCGCATCAACGGGGCCTTCCCCGTGGGAATGACGATCAATTATCCCGGCGGCGGGTTCGGCCTCTTCCGGGATACGATGAAGTACAACTTCGGCCTGACGATCCACCACTACGCGATGATGAACTTCTGGGGTTTCAGGGACCTGATCGACGGACTGGGCGGGATCGACGTGTATTGCGCCTACGGCCTGCATGACGCGCGCCAGGGTTACCCGGACGGGTACGGCGTCGCCGCCGGGTGGAACCACATGGACGGCGAGACGGCGCTCTGGTACGTGCGCTCGCGCTACACCTCGAGCGACTTCGACCGCGTCCGCCGCCAGCAGGAAGTGCTGCTGGGGATATCGCAGACTCTGCTAAACAAAAACGCCCTTTCCAACATACCCGGCTTCTTCGTTACGCTCGCCAAATACGTCCAGAGCGACCTGACCCTCGAGATGGTCACACCCTTCGCGGAATTGGCCGCCTCGGTCGGAATCTCCGGTATCCAACGGGCCGCCATCGTCCCCAAGGCGTACGCCACCGATTGGATCACGCCCGACGGGAAGATGGTGGCTCTGCCGAACTACCCCGCAATCCACGACCTGCTTGCCGGCATGCTCGGCTCCTGATCCCATTCCATCGTCATTCCGAGCCCTCTGACGAGGGCTCGGAATGACGATTGTCTCGCTCACGGAGCCTGCCCTGAGCGCAGCGAAGGGGCCGCCCGCAACGGCATGTTCACCGGCTCACGCCTTCTTCACCCCGCTTGACTCTCAAGCCTGCCCGACATACAGTGGACTCTGTCCCGTTTTCGACGGGAATTCAGGAGCGCCATGCCGAATCCGCCGAGTGATCCGGAAAAACAGAACGCGCACGACCTCCGCGAAGGGGATTCGCTCAGTACTGCGATCTCCATCTGGGAGCAGGCATTAAAGGAAAGCGGCAGCACTCCCAATACGGTAAATGCGTTCACCGGGGACCTGCGCCTGATGATGCACTACCTGGGCGGCGGGCGCGCGCTCTCGACCGTCTCCACCCGCGATCTGCAGGATTTCCTGCACTGGATGGAAACCGAGCGGGGCGTTCCCTGCAGCCCCAAAACCTATTCCCGGCGGATCACCTCCGTTAAATCGTTCTTCCGTTATCTTGCGGAATCGGGAACTCTGCCGGCGGATCCGGCGGCGGTAATCGTCCAACGTCTGGTCCAAAGCCCGCTGCCGGAGATCCTCACTCAAGAGGAAGCCCAGCGGGTCCTCGTGACCGCGCGCGCGATGCGGTCGGCGCCCGGCCAAGCCGGGACAGACGACCGGCCGTTTGTCCTGGCCTCGCTCCTGCTGCAAACCGGGATCAAGAAGGGCGAATGCATCGGCCTGCGCCTTCCCCACATCGAGGCCCGCGGCGCCGATCCGTACCTGTTCGTCCGTTACAGCAACCCCCGTCAGCGGTTCAAGGAACGCAAGATCGCCCTCTCCCGGGATTGGGTGAAGGCTTATGGGCGTTACCTCGCGCAGTACGAACCTTCGGACCGCGTGTTCCCGTGGTCGCCGCGGCGGCTGGAATATCTGCTCGAGGAGATCGGCGCGGGCGCGAAACTCGCCAAGCACCTTTCGTTCGATATGTGCCGGTGGACGTGCGCGGTTCTGGACCGGATGCGCGGGATGGAGCCCGATTCGGTCCGCCAGAAGCTCGGCCTGAGCCGGATGCAATGGCGCGAAGTGGGGAAAAAAATCGAACGCCTCATTCCCTCCGGCACGGAAACGCCGGCACCTGATATGCTATACTCGCTCTCCATGGAGGATGACGCGTGAACATCGAAAGCGGCCGGGTCGGCCGGCACCTGGAGGTCATCTATCATCTCAACCGGGAACTCGCGCGGCACCTGGATCTCTCCGAAGTCCTCAGCCGGACTCTGGAGTTGCTCGTCCAATCCCTGAATGCAACCGGCGGGAGTATTGCGGTCATCGGGGAGGATGGAAACCTGCTCGATGCTTCCATGGCGGTGGGAGGCTCGATCATCCCCAAGGCCGTGCCGCAACTCGCGCCGGCGCTCCGCCTGGGGCTGGCCGGCTGGGTGCTTTCGAACGGCAAGGTCGCGCTAGTCGAGGACACGCAGAACGATCCGCGCTGGATCCCGACCGACCCCCAGCAAGTCCCCGCCCGGACCCAGGCCGCGCATCACACCCGCTCGGCGGTAAGCGCCCCGCTCCTGGGGCGCCAGGGCGTGGTGGGGGTGATCACACTGGTGCATTCCTCCACCAACCATTTCTCCAGCGACGACCTGCGGCTGCTGGCCGCCATCGCGGAGACGGTCGGGCTGGCGGTGGAAAACGCGCGCCTGTTCACCTCCGAACACCAGCGCCGGTTGTTCGCCAACACCCTCCAGGAAGTGGCCCGCACGGTCAACTCCACGCTCGAACCCGAAAAAGTCTTCACCCTCATCCTCGACCAGCTTTCCCAGGTGGTCAAGTTTGATTCGGCTTCCCTGCTGCTCCTGGACGGGGATGTGCTGAAGGTCGCCGCGTCCCGCGGTTTTGCGAACCCCGCGGTGTTTGTGGATTTTTCCTTTCCCTTCCAGCCGGAAAATCCGTCCTGGCGCACCCTGAAGGACCGCAAACCCAAGGTGATCGACGACGTCCAAAAGGTCGCCGGCTGGCATGCGACGGAATCCATTCCGGAATCGAAAAAAATCCACGGCTGGCTGGGAGTGCCGCTGGTAGTGCAGGATAAGCCGGTCGGCCTGCTTACGATCGACAGCCTCCAACCCGGGGCCTACACGGAATCCGACGCGCAGCTGGCCATGGCGTTTGCCGATCAGGCCACCACGGCGGTGACGAACGCGCGCCTGTATTCGGAAAGCCAGCAGCAGACCCGCACCATGGCGATGATGGCGGAAACGACGCGCATGATCGTCTCCAGCCTGGATCTGGACGAGGTGCTCAACCAGGTACTGAGCCGGGTGGTTGGGCTGCTGGGAGTGGAGGCGGGCTCGATCGCGCTGATCGATGAACCCAGCGGCGATCTGGTCTTCCGCAGCTCCACCGGTCCCAAGGGTGAAACGCTGCAGGGCCGGCGGCTGAAGCCGGGCCAGGGGATCGCCGGATGGGTGGTCCAAAACGGACGTCCGCTGGTGGTGCCCGACACCCGCATCGACGAACGCTTCGATAAAACGTTCGACGAGAAGACGGGATTCCAGACGCACTCGGTTGCCTGCGTTCCGATCCTGCTCCGGGAAAAAATCCTCGGCGTGGTGGAAGTGATCAATCCGCTACGGGGAACATTCACCGAGCAGTCGGTGCAGGTGCTCGAGTACCTGACCGGGCTGGCCTCGTCGGCCATTTCGCACGCGCAGCTTTTTTCCGCCACCCGTTCCGCCGAGCAGCGCTACCTGACCCTGTTCCAGGACAGCATCGACCCGATCCTCATCACCGATCTCGACGGGATGATCGTCGATGCCAACGCCCGCGCGCTGGAATTCTCCGGCTACTCGCGCGAGGAACTTTTAAAGCTGCGGATCCAGGCCCTGCATCCGGTGCACACCGGCAAGCTCGGGCAGCGCTTCGGCGACATCTCGCACGGCGAGGTCCGCAATTATGAATCCCGCCTGCGGACCCGCAGCGGCAACCAGGCGCCGGTCGAACTCTACATCAAACGCATCCCCGGGCCGGAATCGGAGCAGGATACGGTGCAGTGGATCGTGCGCGACATCACCGAGCGGGCCGAGTTGGACGAATTGCGCTCGGACCTCACTTCGATGCTGTTCCACGACATGCGGTCGCCGCTCGGGAACGTGATCTCCAGCCTGCAGCTCCTGAACGATCCTCCGCCCACGGACGAGACGGTCCGCTCGCTCCTGACCATCTCGCTGCGATCGGCGCGCCGGCTCTCGCGGATGATCGACTCGCTCCTGGACCTGCGGCGCCTGGAAGAGGGCCGCGCGGTGCTGCACCGCAGCAAGGTATCGCTGTCCGCGCTCGCCGCCGAGGCCGTCGAAGAAGCCCAGCCGGTGGCGGAGGGGAAGGGCATCATCCTGCAGATGGCCATCCCGCTTTCGCTTCCGGCCGTCGAAGCCGATTCCGACATGATCCGGCGCGTGATCAGCAACCTGCTCGATAACGCGGTGAAATACACCCCCGGCGGCGGCAACATCCGCCTCACGGCGGAGCCGGAGGAGCACAACGTCCGCTTCTCGGTGACCGATTCCGGACCGGGGATTCCCACCGAAGAACGCCACCGCATCTTCGATAAATACGGCCGCATCGAACGGATCGGCGCGCCCAAGGGTCTGGGCCTCGGGCTGGCGTTCTGCCGGCTGGCGGTCAAGGCCCACGGCGGCCGCATTTGGGTGGATTCCCCGCCCGAAGGCGGCGCCTCATTCCGCTTTACCCTGCCGCTGCAGGCGGCCGCTGAAAACTCAGCGGCGCCCGCGGCCGAAGACTGATTTTTTCCGGAGTACACATGCCAAGACTTCCCGCACATGTTGTGATCGAAACCGGCTGCCACGGGCACTCGGTCGCCGCCGTGATCGGCTCGCAAAGCGCGCTTTGCATCGATACGCCCATCCTGCCGGCGGAGGCCGAAGGTTGGCGCAAGAAGCTGCTTGAAAAGACCCGGTCCATCGCCTTCATCGTCCAAATGGATGCTTCCCCGGACCGCGCCTTCGCCGCCGCCCACCTCTCTTCGATCTTCGAAGGCCAGCCGCCCGTGCTCCTGGCGCATCAGCAAACCACGGATGCGATGAAGACCCTGCAGGATTCGTTCAAGAACAACCCGCTGCTGGGGACATTGGAAGCCTTCTCCCTGAATCTGGACCCGCTTTCGCTGCGCTGGCCCCGGCCGGCGATGGCCTTTAACCGCTCGATGACCCTGCACTGGTCGCCGTCGGAGATCGTCCTGCACCATGCGCCCTCGACCATCCCGGGCGCCTGCTGGGTCCATCTGCCGAAGGAGCAAATCCTTTTCGTCGGGGACACGGTGTCGGTTTCCATGCCCCCCTGGCTGCACGACGCGCGCTTCGAAACCTGGCTGGAGACTCTGGCTTCGCTGCGCCGGACGCCTTTCAAGGATAGCCGCCTGTTTTGCTCGCACGGCGGCTGGGTGGATTCCGAAGGCGTCGCAAAATTCGCCAACTTCCTGCGCGCCGCGCAGCGCAAAGCCGTGGCTATCCGCGAGAAATCCGATCCGCAAAAAGATATCGCCCAGGCGGCCCAGGCGCTGCTGGAATTCTTCACCTTCCCCGCCGATCGCAAGGATTTCCTCCTGCGCCGCCTGCAGGTAAGCCTGCGCGTATTGTGGGAAAGGGAACATGCCCCTGCACCCGAGAAGGCCGGCAGCAACTGATCCCGCATAAAAAAAACGGACAGGATTTACAGGATTATTTAGGATTTACAGGATTTTGTATTAAACAAAAGAAATCTTGTCAATCCTGCGAAATCCTGTAAATCCTGTCCATGGCTCATCGCAATATCGGGAATTATGTGCGTGCGGGGATGAACGTGACCGGAAATTAAACAC
>JBAVFZ010000053.1:0-7421 GCA_049684495.1 Anaerolineales bacterium
CCTATGCCCAACCCTGCGCCGGCCCGTTCCTGCATTTTCCCCGGATTTGTATAGTGAGGGCAAATCCAATTGGAGGAGGAAAACCATGACAAACGAAATCGCAATTCGCACCGAGAAGCTTCGCAAGTCTTTTGGCGCGGTCCACGCCGTGGAGGAAGTGAACCTGGAAGTCCGGAGCGGGAGCGTGTTCGGATTTCTGGGGCCGAACGGCGCGGGCAAGACCACGACCATCGGGATGATCCTGAGCCTGATCCACCCGACGGCCGGCACGGTGACGGTGCTGGGCGAAACGGTGACACCCTCCCGCAACCGCGTGCTCCGGCGGGTGGGGGCGATGGCGGGCGCGCCGGCTCTGATCCCGTACCTGAGCGCGCGCGAAAACCTGCGGCTGGCCGCCCGTTTGAACGGCGGTGTTCCGGCCCGCCGGATCGACGAAGTGCTGGAACAGGTCGGCCTTGCAGCGGCGGCGGACCGGGCGTCCGGGCAATATTCCACGGGCATGAAGCAGCGCTTGGGGATAGCCATCGCCATCCTGCATCAGCCAGAACTGCTGATCCTGGACGAACCGACCAACGGGATGGATCCGGCGGGAATGCTGGAAATCCGCAACATGCTGCGCGCCCTGGCCGATGGCGGGATGACGATCTTCCTCAGCAGCCATCTGCTGCACGAAGTGGAGCAGGTGTGCGACGAGGTGGCCGTATTGAACCGGGGCAAGGTTGTCCGCCAAGGAAAAGTCGGCGAACTCCTGGGCAAGAACGAGGCGGTCCTGCGGGTGCGGGTGCCATCCCCCGCGGAAGCAGCAACCCTGCTGCTGACGCTGCCCGGCGTTTTGGAGGTCAAGCCGAACGGTTCGTACGTCACCGTCACCGGAGCAACCGGCGAAGCGGTCGTGGGGTGCCTTGCGGCGCACGGGATCATCCCGAGCGAGGTCACCAACGGGCATCCGGATCTGGAACAGGTTTTTCTTCAACTCACGAATTCATAATCAACCATAAACAAGGAGGCTGACATGTTGTGGAATCTCTATCTAAACGAAAACACCAAGCTTTTCCGCCGCGCGCTGTATTGGGTGGGATTGGCGGTCCTGTTCGGAATGGGCATGGCGATCTTTGGATTTCTTTATGCCGCGGTGCAAATCCCGGCGCTATCCCAAAATATCCCGCCCGAACAGATCGTGATGTTCAAGAGTATGCTGACCTGGCCGGCATCGTTCTATACGGCCCTTCAATTAAGCTGGTCAAGCATCAGTGTGGGAGGACTGCTCGCGTTTCTCCTGGTGGGAGTGGTCACGGCCCAGGAGTACCCCTGGCGGACGTTGAACCTCACGGTGGGGCACGGGACACCGCGGGCGCGGGTGCTGGCGGCGAAGCTGCTTTCCATCTTTACCGCGCTGGCAGGCTGGATGGTGATCCTGATGCTGGCCGTCGGCGCATTCACCGCCTTCACCAGCCGGCAGTTCGCGGGAGGTCCGGATATCGGCAGCGTGAATTTCGGCCACCTGGGAACGAGCATTCTGCGGCAGCTGTTGGCGTTGACTCCGTATGTGGCTCTGGCGTTCTGCCTGGCGGTGGCGACGCGTTCCGCGGTGGCCGCCATCGGCGTGGTCGCCGGTGCTTCGCTGATCGTCGAACCCCTTTTCGTCCAGCTGAACATGATCGCGGGCGGCGGATTGTCGGGGGTGACGGCTTACCTGCCGATGATGCTCTCGCAGAGCCTGCTGAAGGCGAACGAGTTGGGAGCGGCGGGAATGATCGGCGCCGCCGGCGGGATGAATCCGGGAACCGCCGCGGCGGCGATCGCCGTGTACGCGGGCGTCTTTCTCCTGCTTGCCTTCGTGATCTTTCGGCGGCAGGATCTCTCCAGCTGATGGAATGCGACATCTCCGGATCGGCACGCCATCCCATCGGCGTGCCGATCCGGCACGTTTATAGCCAAGCCGCAAATTTCCCTTCAAGGTACAATCCATGTGGCATCCAATCACTCCCATGAAAAACCACCCTCGCATTCCTTTGTTCCGCCGGCTGAGCTGGAAACTCACCACCAGTTATGCGCTGGTCACCGTCGCCACGCTGCTGCTCGCCGAGTTGTGCGGGATCGGCGGGCTGGGGTTGTTCTTCAGCAGGGCGGACCTGTATCCCCGGGCTTTATCTTTCCTCCTTTCGGGCGCGGCGCAGGATCTTCATTCTTCTCTCGCCTCCACTCCCCCGGATATCGAGGGGATCCGCGGCTGGTTCCGCCAAGTTTCCAACGGAGGGGTCTCGTTTGAAGCCTTTGGCCGATACCCGGTCAATTTTGCTTTGGACGACAACACCCTGGCCAATAGCCGGTTCTATGTTTTGGATTCAAGGAGAAATCTGTGGTTCACCTCGCCGGAGGATGATATTCCTCCAACCGGAGAACCTTTTGAAATCCCGGATGTTCCGGGGCTGGAAAAAATTCTCACCGGTGCGCTGAACGGGGAGCGCGATTCCGGGCGTTTGTTCGTCGCCACGAATGATCCGCCGGTCGTCGCCATCGTCGCGCCGGTAACGGATCCGGATGGAACCTTGCGTGGCGTCGTTGTAATGGTCATAGAGAACATGGCCATGGTAAATACCCTCGGGCAGCTTCCCGCCCTGGTGGGAGTGAGCTTTGCGTGCGTGGGACCGGTCGCCGTTTTCGTCGGCCTCTTTTTCGGATTCGTGACCGCCCGCGGAGTGACCCGCCGGCTTGGGCGAATGGCCGTAACCGCGTCCGCCTGGGGCCGCGGCGATTTTTCCGAAGTTGTCCGCGACAAATCGGCGGA
Source organism: Anaerolineales bacterium (assembly GCA_049684495.1). Classification (GTDB taxonomy): domain Bacteria; phylum Chloroflexota; class Anaerolineae; order Anaerolineales; family RBG-16-64-43; genus JAFGKK01. Next base: position 2,789 of record JBAVFZ010000053.1, read on the forward strand.
CGAGATCGGGCAATTGGCGGGCGAATTAAACCGGATGTCCACGCAGCTGCAGGAGCTCATCCGCACCCGCCAGCAACTGGCCGGTTTGGAGGAACGCAACCGGCTGGCGCGCGATCTGCACGACAGCGTCAAGCAGCAGGTGTTCGCGATCAGCATGAACCTCGGCACGGTGCAAACCGTGTGGGAGCGCGATCCGGCGCAGGCCCGCGCGCGGCTGGATGCGGCGATGGAGCAGGCCCGCCAGGCGCAAAAGGAGCTGGCGGTTCTGATCCAAACCCTGCGGCCGATCCAGATGCAAGGCAAGGGGTTGGTGCAGGCGCTCGGGGAATACCTCCGGGATTGGCAAGCCCACAGCGGAATCCGGGCCGACTTTCAAGCCGAAGAGGGGATATCACTCCCGGACGAAAAGGAGCAGTCGCTGTTCCGCGTGGCGCAGGAAGCTCTCTCCAATGCGGCCCGGCACAGCGGCGCGGCGAATGTGCAGGTTGCGCTAAGCACACAGGCCGGACAGGTGATCATGACCGTCGCCGACGACGGCCGCGGATTCGATCCGGAAAAATCGACCGGGGGCGTTGGATTGAAGTCGATGCGCGAGCGGATGCAGGCGCTCGGCGGAACGCTGGAGATCCGGAGCGGCGGGAACGGCACGCAGATTACCGCCACCCTCCCGCTGTAGAGGGAGCCAGGGAATATGGACACGCCGATATCGGTGATCATCGTCGACGATCACGCCGTCGTGCGGAGCGGCATCCGCGGCTTTTTGGAAGCGCAGCCGGATCTCCAGGTGCTGGGCGAAGCCGCATCCGGCGCCGAAGGGGTGAAACTGGCCGCCGAGCTGGTGCCGGACGTGGTGTTGATGGACCTGGCGATGCCGGAAATGGACGGCGTCGAAGCCACCCGGCGCATCCGCGATGCCTCCCCGCGCACCCGGGTCGTGGTCCTGACTTCCTTCCACGACGACGGGCACATCTTCCCGGCCATCCGCGCCGGCGCGCTTTCCTACGTGTTGAAGGATATCAGTCCCGAGGAATTGGCCCAGACGGTGCGCCTGGCGGCGCGAGGGGAAGCCGTGCTGAACCCGCGCGTGGCCTCCCGCCTCGTTCAGGAATTGGCCGGAGTGCGCACGGCTCAATCCAACCCGCTGGCCGAGCTGAGCAACCGGGAACTCGAGGTGCTGAAGCTGATTGCCGAAGGCTTACCCAACGCGGAGATTGCCGAGCGGCTCGTCCTCAGCCAAAAAACCGTAAAAGGCCACGTATCCAATATTCTTGGAAAACTTCACCTCGCCGACCGGACCCAAGCGGCGATCCTGGCGTGGCGCCAGGGGATGATCCGGCCGGAGTAAGTCGGCGGCCGGGAGATCATGCATCCGACTTGCGATTTTCAAGCTCCATGAGAAAATCCCCCCGCTCCCGCCTCCGCAGGATTTCTGCGGCGGTCTCGTCAAGCGTCAGCGTATCCGTCTCCACGATATTCCGCTCGTAGGTTCCGGCGTGCTGTTCGAACTCCGCGTGCATCTGGCGGACGACTTCGTCCTCCGGATGCCCGGAGCGTTTGCGAATCCGGGCCAGGGCGGTCTCGAGCGGCGCGCGCAGGATCACATAGTGGAAAGACGGGACGGCCGGGGCCAGTTCGCCGGCGATAAACGGCACGAACCACGGCCCGAAAATCCCGTCGAGATAAACCTCGTATCCACGGCGGGCGAAGGCCGCGGCAGCCTGGAAAGCGGCCGCGATCACCGCCTGGTTTTGCGCGTCCGCCGCGGCCAGGTGCGGGCGAACCGGATGCGCGGGGAACGTATAAAAGATGTCGGATGGGATATGCGCCCCGCGCGCACTGCGATCCGCCAGCGCCCGGGAGACGGTGGTTTTCCCGGTCCCGGGCGCGCCGGTGATCAGGGTGATGGTTTCCATGGTGGAATTATATCGCCTCATAAAACCGCACGCGGATCGTCCCGGGAGTTTTTAATCCTCCCGCGGCGATCCGCGCACCGAAAAACCGGATTGATCACACAATCGGAAGGGATGCTCCGGATGGCATCCGCTCCGATCGCTTCGTCACGGCCGCAGCGTCCCCACCCAAATCTGCCAGGCGAGCGCGGTCTTGGCCACCAGGCTCAGGACGATGTACATCCGCTCACCGAAGAGGTAATTTTTCCAGGGACCGACCTTCTTGTATTGCAGAAACATATTGACCGCGAAGATGCTGAAGAACACAAAGATGGTCGGGACGATCCAGTACACGAAGGCCGGCGGCTTGGCGTCCGAGGATCCGAGCGCTCCGTAGAACGTTACGAAAATGACGATCCATGGAACGATCCCGGCGAGGCAGCCGTAAATGAACGCGGTCCAGTCGGTCTTGGCGGTGGTCTGGTTGTGCAGCTCCATCATGATCCCGAACAGGTTCATCATCGCATTGATCCCGAACAGCAGGATCAGCGCGCCCAGATCCGTCACGCCGACCAGCATCCCGATCAGGACGATCATCAGCGAGGACGAGAGCGCGTACTCGTAGAACCTGGCCGGGTTCATCCCGCTCTTCAGCTTGGCCACGTACCAGTTGTAGCCGAAGGTGGCCAGGGAGAAATGCGCGACGGCCGAAATCAGCAGGAACACCGCCACCGCCGGCCCGAAGCGCAGTTCGAATGCTTGCGCGGGATTCGGCACCAGCGTCCTCGTCGCCGTGTCGAAGCGCAGGAAATTGGTGAACACCGGATAGGTGGTGTTGTTGCTGATCACCCACATGAAGACGCCCTGGATCAGGTGCAGGAATCCCATGACGGCGTTGAACCGGCGCAGCCCGAGGAAAGTCCTGTCGGTGGCTTCCGCCGGCGCGACGGCGACGGCTTTCATCGCGGCCGCCGGCGCCGCAGTCCGGTTTACAGGTTTGAGCGCGGCCTTCCCGGTTGCTTTTTTCTTTGGCATGTTTTCCTCCTCACTCCTCCCTGGCCCTCCCCAATTTGGGGAGGGAGCTCAGACTATCAGGATAATTCCAAACACAATCTCCACGATCAGGCTGATGATGTTGGATTGCATCACCGAGCGGTCGAGGAACATCGATCCGGTGCGCACGGCGGCGATCGCCAGGTACATCACGCCCAGCGCCTGATAGACCTGCGGAACCGCCAGCAGGAACGGAGCCAAGCCCAGCCCGATGAAGAGGCCGCCCATCACGGCGCGGATCTCGGTGATCCCGCGCGGCCCCGTTGCCTCCAACCCGGTGAAACCCCTGATCGCCCGCGGGGCGAACAGGGAAATCGCGCCGGTCGCAATCGTCGCCAGGGCGCAGATGATTTTCAGAATTTGAAGAATGTCCATGGATCCTCCTCAAGCCCGCTTGCCGTACCAGAATTTCTTCCAATCACCCCCGCTCGATTGCAGCGCGAGGAAGGTGTAGAATGCGCCGGCCCAAAAGCCCAAAACCATCATCAAGGCCACCCAAACGACCGACGGGACAAGCGCCTTTTCCCGGAATACGATCCAACACGAGAATAGCGCAAACCCCACATATAAATCAACCAGCGAGACGATCCCCCACGGCATGGCCAGAAGCTTCGCACCCTCACCTGAAAAATCGCCGACGGTAAATCCGTAAACCAGAACACCGGTCATCGCCAGCAGACCGATCAGGGCAATGGCTTTCGCAGTTTTCATGGGATCTCCTTTCCGCAGGCCGGATGCTAATTTTTCTTCGGGGGTCCGGGGATGAAGGCGTTCGTCCTCTCGATGTATTCCTTGTATCCGGGGCGGGTCTCAAGCGTTTTTTCCAGAAGCGCCACGCCCGAAACGCGCAGGAGCAGCACTGTCATGATCACCGGACTGAAAATCGTCCACCAGCCGCCGGCGCAGGCGCCGATCAGGTAGAAGCCCCACCACTGGGCGGCATCGCCGAAGTAGTTCGGGTGGCGGGTGTAGCGCCAGACCCCGGTATCCAGCACCCTGCCCTTGTTGGCGGGATCGGCCTTGAAGCGGGCCAACTGCGCATCGCCGGCGGATTCAAAGAAGAAGCCGACCGCCCAGAAGATCACGGCGAGCGCATCTATCACCGTCAGGCGGTCCGGCAAGGGGCCGAGGTGTGCGGTCAGAAGTGGCGCGGAGATAATCCACATCAGCAGCCCCTGCAGCAAAAAAACCTGGAGGAAGCTCCACCACCACCAGCGGGAACCGTTCTCTTTGCGCCATTTCTGGTAACGGAAATCCTCCGGTTTGCCCCAATTGCGGGTGAGGACGTGAATCGAAAGCCGCAACCCCCAAATGGTCACCAGGATCCCGATCAGCAGTTTGCGCGGCAGAAAGCCGTCCGGCGTCAGCGCGAAATACACCCAGTTGACGACGACGAACCCGCTGCCCCAGAAAATATCCACGATGCTGGAGTTATTCAGGGCGAGGCTGATCAGCCAGAGAACCGTCATGCAACCCAGGATGACGACCAACCCGATCCCGTATACCGCCAGTCCGTTCATGCCCTCCTCCGTTCTACGCCCTGGAAATGCAGGCAAACCCGATCACGCCCGGGCCGATGTGCGCACCGATCACCGGATTGATCTCTTCCATCCAGATTTCGCCGGCCGGCAACAGATTGCGGATTTCATCGAGCATCTCTTGCGCGCGTTCGGCCGCCGCCGAATGCAGGA
>JBAVFZ010000054.1:0-2299 GCA_049684495.1 Anaerolineales bacterium
GGGTCGCTTCGCTCCTCGCAATGACCTGTGATTCGTTCTCCCGCACCGAGTTGTGATTTTCAACAACGTCCACAGTTCGCCATTCCCACCTTCCCTCCGCCGCCAGCCAGTCCAGCGGGATCCAGAATCCCTCGGCAACTTCGGGAGACGACGGCCGGGGATCCACCGGCGGGCGGATGATGCCGGCCACGGGCCAGATCCGGAAACCGGAAGAGGTATCCACCGGATCGAGTATTCCGAGCGGATGAACCGCGGCCGGCGGGATGCCGACTTCCTCACAGGCCCCGCGTAGCGCGGTTTGCAGCGGACCCGAATCGCCCACCTCCGCCCGGCCTCACGGAAAAGCTATCTGCCCGCGGTGATTGGCAAGTTCCTCGCTCCGCCGGGTGAAGAACACTTCCCAGGCATTCATCCGGTGGCGCAACAGGATTAAAACGGCGGATATTTTTCCACCGGAGGCGGATGAATCATAACGCTCTGTGATAGTCCCGCGGAATGAATTTCGTAAAAGGGATTCCGGGTTGATCATGAACCGCACCGGGAACGGCGGATTACCGTCCAGCGTTCAGGTTTTTTCCGGACGGATCGGAGAACCGCAATAAGCGCACTCCGCCGTCTGCGCATCGATCCATTCCAGTTCATCGGTTCGGATTACGGCACCGCACTGTCCACAGTGGGTTGGAAGGGTGGGATGAGCTGTCTCGACCGGAAGAACGGAGGCGGATTCGGCGGGTGCGGGGACATCCGCCAGGAATTTCCGTACGTCCGCGGCTTCCGGAGCGTGACCCAACTGATCCAGCTCATCCGCCGCGGCGGTGGCGATTTGACGGACGCGCCCGACCGCACCGGCGGTTAGCAGGATGCCGAGTCCGGTCCGCAGCAGCTGCATCCCTTGCGGGATCCGGCCGGCTTGCCAATTGGCGCGCGCCGCCTGGAAGTACAGGCGCGGGGCGAATGGGAGTCCGCCGGCGCCGGCGGCTTTGGCGAGCATTTCATATTGATCGGCCGCCGGACCAAATTGACCGGCGGAGAAAAGACGGTTGGCGTTGGCGAGGGCGCGGATCGGCCCCGGCGCAAGCGGCCGGGGCGCTCCAAAAGGCCGCCGCCGGCCGGGGAAGAGCGGCGGGCCGGCGCGGCGCAGGGGTCTGCCAAATCTCGGCATGGCTTATCCTCCCGGGATGGTCTCTTCCGGCGGTGCGTCCTGCCGGCGGAGAGTTTTTTCCGTAATCGTCTCCAGCACCGGCCGGGCGAAGATCAGATACCCGGTATGCGCCACCATCCGGTCGGTCGGGCGGAGCCGTTCCGGCACCGGTTTGTAATAACGGAGGGAAAGCTCGCTGACTTCGACGAATTCGAATTGATGCCGCTCGAGCGAGGCCAGCAGCACGCAAACCTGGTTGGTGGTTGGGACGATCGATCCGAAGAAGCCGCCCGGCCGCAGCGCATCCCGCACCTGGCCGATATATTCATGCGGCGTGGCGACGTCGAGGAACAGCGAGGGAATGTCGGTCTCTTCGAAACCCTGGGAGATGTCGCGCAGGCGAAAATCGACGCGTTCCTCCAATCCGAGCTGTTCCAGATTGTGCCGGGCGAGGGTTTGCATGTCTTCGCGCTGATCGTAGGAAATCACGCGCCCCTGCGGGCCGACGGCGGTGGCGAGCGCCGTGGTCAGCGCGCCGGATCCGGTTCCGGCTTCGATCACGGTTACCCCCGGCGCGATCGACAATTTCAAGAGGATATAACCGATATCCTTTGGAAAGATGATCTGGCTGCTGCGCTTCGTATCGCGCAGGACGTCATGCAGCGAGGGGGGTAGAAGATAGAAAGGGCGGCCGAGATGACTGTCGACCCTGGCTCCCCACGGCTTCCCGATCATGTCGTCGTGTTTAAGAATTCCGCGGTGGGTGTGGAGTTCCGCGCCGGGTTGAAGGCGCACCAAACGGTATTTATGGTCGCGCCCGATCAGTTGGACCAATTCGCCTGCGTTGGTTATCGTCACGTTGGCTCCTCCGGCGGGGATGATTGTAACGTGCCGGGGGCGGGGAGGCAATCGCTTCCCTCCGCCATCCCTCCCCCGTTAGCGCAGGAAATAGGATCTCCCCCTCTTCTATTTAATAAGAGCTAACGGGGGAGGATAAAGGAGGGGGTGAACCATCCCATCCCACATCCCCTTGTCCCTCACTGCCCCCGCTCGCGAAGGCTTCGCATCGGAAGCCTCCGCTACGCAACCATCACCGCTCAAAGTACAAAACCGAGCGGTGATGCTCCGCGAGGGCAGGCTCACCGATGCTCATCGCTC
>JBAVFZ010000055.1:0-4041 GCA_049684495.1 Anaerolineales bacterium
CCCCGAAGACGCCTGCTCGAGCTCCCGCTGCTTCAAGTTTCTGAAGCGCCGCGATGAAAACGGACTCATACTCGGGCCACGACGCCGATCCGGTCACCCACGGAATTCCCATTAATGAAGTTTGGGCCTGGAGGATGCCTTTCGTCAACCCGTGGGACCTCGACCGCTCCCCGTTCTCGTCAAGCATCGTCAAAAGGAACAAAGGCCTCGCGCCGGCCATCATGGAACGGTAAAGCGCCAGGCACGAGTCCTTGCCGCCGCTCCAGGAGCAGACAAACGGGACGGCCTTTTGGGGGAGAGGCGGTGGTGCGCTCATCGGAAAAGAGAATCGCATACCGGCAGAACAACCGGCAGGCCGTTGAGGGGATGGGGTATCACCACTACCTCGGTCCCATAGACATGCCGTAGTGTCGAGTGGGTCAGGACGTGATCGGCGGATCCCCGGGCCGCGACCCGTCCTTGCCGCAGGAGCACCAACTCGTCGCAGTACTGCGCGGCCAGATTGAGATCGTGAAAGACGGCCAGCCCCGCCATCCGGCGTTCCTTCACCCGGTGGACGATGAGCGACAGGGTCTCGACCTGGTGGCTGATGTCCAGGTTTGCGGTTGGCTCGTCCAACAGCAATACCCGGGGCTCCTGGGCCAGGGCCCGGGCGATGACGACGCGCTGTTGTTCTCCGCCGCTGAGCTGACAGATGAGCCGGTCGGCCAGGTGCCGGATATTGGTCTCCTCCATCGCTTGGCGGGCGGCAGCCCGGTCGGGTTCACTTTCCCGCCCCATCCAGCCCAGGAAAGGAGTCCGGCCCATGAGAACTATTTCCCATGCGGTGAACACCGGGGGAAGCTGCGGAAGTTGCGGCACCACGGCCAGCACGCGGGCCAGGTCCGAAAGCCGCCATTGATTGAGGTTCCTCCCGTTGAGCCATATCCGGCCGTCGGACGGGGTCAGCGACCGGCATAGCAGTTTGACCAGGGTTGATTTGCCGGCGCCATTGGGGCCGATGACGCCGATCATTCTTCCCGCCTCCAATCGCAAGTCCACCTTGTCCACCACCGGGGTCCCGTTGAAGGAAAAGGACGCCTGGCAGGCTTCCAGCAGGATGCGCCGATCGGTCGGCGCGGACGGCGCGGGTTGCCATACGGCGTTTACCCGCGGCGAGACTTTTTGAATCATGCTTTGCCTCCCATCAGCGCAGGTTCTTCCGCTTTTTCCGCAGCAGGTGGAGAAAAAAGGGCGCGCCGCAGAAGGCGGTCACCACCCCAACCGGAAGCTCGGTTGGGGAGAGCAGACTCCGCGCAAGTCCGTCCGCCAGGATCATAAAAACGGCCCCGGCGAGAACGCTCATCGGCAGCAGGAAGCGGTGATCCGGTCCCCAGATCAGCCGGACCGCGTGTGGGACGATCAGCCCGACGAAGCCGATGACGCCGCTCACCGCCACGGCCGCCGCCGTCAACAGCGAGGAGGCGACGATCAGGACCAGCCGGGTGCGCTCGACCGGAATGCCCAATTGTTGGGCCTGCTCGTCGTCCAGTTGGAGCACGTTGAGCCGGTGGGCAAAAGCCCAGAGGAGCGTCCCGCCCGCCGCCAGCACCGGGCCGAGCACAGTCACCTTAGACCAGTTGGAGAGGACAAAACTGCCCATCAGCCAGCCGACAATTTGCACCGTCTGAAAGGCGTCCCTGGCGTGGAACATCAGGAAAGTCGTCACCGAGGAGAGAAAAGCGCCCAGGGCCACCCCGGCCAGAAGGAGGGTGGTGATGGACGGGCGGCCGCCAGTTCGGGAGAGGAAATACACCAGCGTTGCGGCCCCCAGCGCGCCGACGAAAGCGAGCAACGATACCGCGCCCAGACCGCCCCAGCGTTGCGATAAGCCGAAAGCGATGGCGACGGTGGCGCCCAATCCCGCTCCCGAAGAGACTCCGATCAAGTAGGGATCGGCCAGCGGGTTTCGGAATAATCCCTGGTACACCGCGCCCGCCTGGGAGAGTGCACCCCCCGCCAGCGCGGCCAGGATGACCCTGGGCAGGCGGATGTCGAAGACGACTGTCTCCCAGGCGGCCGGCCAGGTTGCGGCGGACGCCTGGCCCGCAACTCGTCGCCAGAACATGGCAGCCACGGTCGACGGAGGAATGGCAAGCGACCCCCAGGCCACACCCAGCACTGCGGTGGCCGCCACAACCGCCAGCCCTGCCAGAAGCAACAGACCCGGCCTGCCGGGCCGCTGCCGGACCTCGTCTTTTTCGGGGGAGCGGGCGGGCGGCAGGATCTCACCGCCCGCCCGTTTGTCGGAAGGGATCACTGGAAAAGGTCCGGATGGAATATGCGGGCCAGAAATTCCAGCCCATCGACGATGCGCGGGCCGGGCCGCGAGACGATGTCGTCATTTGTCAGTTCGATGATCCGGCCATCCCTGACTGCGGTGATGGCGCTCCACCCGGGCCGTTGCGAAACCGTTTCGACCGTCTCCCCGTAGCTGTGGTCTCCCAGCACAACTATCTCCGGGTCTTTGAGGACGATGGCTTCCAGGCTCAACTGCGGCCAGGGGTTGCCGGCGTCGGCCGCGATGTTCTCGCCGCCGGACAGCACGATCAGGTCGTTTAGGAATGAACCCGGCCCGGCGGTATACAGTTCCGGCCCCAGTTCCCAAAAGACTCGGGGGCGAGGCGCGTCTGCGATCGTTTCTTGAACCGCGTTGATCCGTTCCTGCATCTTGGCGGTCAGCGCTCCGGCGGCCTGGTCGGTGCCGGTGATGCGCCCGAAGGTGCGGATCGTTTCCAGAACTTCCGGCACCGTCTGTGGGTCGGCCACGAACACCGGAATGCCCCTTTCCCGGAGCGCCGGGACCACCTCCGCCGCATGAAGGCTGGTCGCCAAAACCAGGTCCGGCTCCAAGCCCACTACCTGCTCCAGGTCTACGTCGGAAAAGCCTCCAACCTTTGGTTTAGCCGCCGCCTCCGGCGGATAGTTGCAGTATTCGGTCACGCCCACCACGCGCTCGTCCAGGCCCAGCGCGTACAGGATCTCGGTGTGGCTGGGAGCCAGCGAGATGATGCGCTGGGGTTCCGTATTAAGCGTGACGGTGTTCCCGGCGTCATCCACCACCGTGATGGAGGCGACGGAAGTGGCCGTGGGAGCAGGTTGGATCTTCCCGCAGCCTGCGAGCAGGGCGATCAAAGTAATGGCTATTACTGCGGATGCAATTTTTTTAATTGGAAACACGGAGAGCTCCTTTTGTTGGATGGATCAAATAGTCCGCGTTGCCCGGGATTCCGGGAAATCCGTGGTTAAAAAAGAAACCCCTGCCAAATATTGGCAGGGGTGCGGTTTCCGTCTACGTGAATCCCATAAACATGTCCGCACCTCCTTCCATCGAGGCTGGTGTCGAACGCAGTGCGGCGGGCGACCTGGCTTGTCGGTACGAGACCGATTTACAGTTGCGCGACAGCACCGGACTTTCACCGGTTTCGCCTTAATGCCCTCCCATCCGGGGGAACGGGCACCGTACTGCTTTTATTCAATTGAGTTTATTATATCCACTTGAAATTGGGTGTCAAGCGGGATTATATGGGCGCTGGTTGAAAAATTATCGCATGGCGTATTTCCTTTTTCACTTTTTGGAGTTACTTTTCATATAACGAAAAAACCATCACATGGAATACATTAATTTGAAAAAGGTCTGGGTGCCGCTGAAGTAAATAATTGCGGGATAGTGGTAGTATGAATTATTGAGTAGGGGCAATCATGGACCCTAATCCAGAAGTACTGAGCGTATTGTTTGAAAACTACCCGGATGTAATTCTTCTTTATGACAAATCGGGAACAAATATCGATTGCAACCAGAAGGGCATAACGCTGTTTTCTTTTACCCGAGGAAGGGTGGAAAATCATGCGCCATTATCCGCAACTTACCTACGACATGCTCTCGTCGATCGAATACCTAAAACCCGCGCTGGATATCCCCTGCTGCTATCACGGACGCTGGGATTGAAATGGTTATCAGGGGGTCTACGGGCGGACGAAATCCCTCATTCGGCTTGGTTC
>JBAVFZ010000056.1:0-5406 GCA_049684495.1 Anaerolineales bacterium
ATCCTGGAGGACTCATGCAGAAAATTCCCGTTTCTATTCTCGGCGCCACCGGCATGGTCGGGCAGCGGTTCGTATTGCTGCTGGATCAACATCCCTGGTTTCAGGTTGTGGCTCTGACCGGTTCGGACCGGTCCATCGGCCGGACGTACGGCGAGGCCTGCCGCTGGGTGATGACCAAACCGATGCCGGAATACGCGCGGACGATGACCGTTCAGCAGACCGAACCGGACGGAGAATCCGCCCTGGCTTTTTCGGCGCTTCCGGCGGACTTGGCGCGCGAAGCCGAACCGAAATACGCCCGGGCGGGGAAAGGGATCTGCTCGAACGCATCGGCATTCCGGCAGGAGCCGGATGTGCCGATCCTGATCCCGGAGGTCAATCCGGACCATACCCGGCTTATCGATATCCAGCGCAAGAACCGCGGATGGAAGGGGTTCATCGTCACCAATCCCAACTGCACGAGCACGGGGTTGACGATGGCGCTGCGGCCCATTCTGGATACCTTCGGCATTCAACGGGCGATCGTGGTTTCCATGCAGGCGATATCCGGAGCGGGTTACCCGGGCGTTGCGTCGCTGGATATCCTCGACAACGTCATCCCGAACATCGGCGGAGGGGAAGAGGAAAAAGTGGAAAGCGAGCCGCGCAAGATGCTGGGGACGCTTTCCAATGGCATGATCGAACCGGCGCCGTTTGTGATTTCCGCCCATACCAACCGGGTGGCGGTCTCGGACGGGCATACGGTTTGTGTCAGCCTGGAGCTTGGGAAGCGCGCCGCGCCGGAAGAGATCCGCAAGGCGATGGAGGGCTGCCAATTTCCAGCCGCGGTCCGCGGATTGCCCAGTCTCCCGGAGAAATTTATCGAAGTCCGCGAGGAACAGGACCGGCCGCAGCCGCGCAAGGACCGCAATACCGGAAATGGTATGACCGCCGTGGTTGGCCGCATCCGGCCGGACCCGATATGGGACGTCAAGTTCGTTGTGCTTTCCCACAACACGATTCGAGGTGCAGCCGGGGGGGCAGTGCTCAACGCGGAACTACTGCTGGAACAGGGATATATTCCAAGGTAGCCGTGATGCGGGTCAACCCCGGGAGAGCCGTTGCGCGCGACCGGGAGGAGCATGGCCACTAAGTTTTTTTATCACTGAAAACCCGATAGGTCTTTCCCGAACGGATGGGGCGGGGCTCACGATAATAAAGGCCGATATTTCCGCAGCCTCATTTGAGAAAGAAAAAGCACCAAGGAGCGCGAAACGCCTTGGTGCTTTTTCTTTCAAGCAGGATACCTTTTATGGAAGGTAGTTGTGCGGATTGACGTATCCGAGTGTGGCATTCTGCATTTCGAAATGCAAATGCGGGCCGGTGGAATTTCCGGTACTGCCGCCAAGGCCGATAACCTGACCCTTGCCCACATCGAATCCGCAACCGACGTTGATCACGCTCAAATGGGCATAAACGGTCTGCCAGTCATTACCGTGATCGATCACGATCAGGTTGCCGTATCCCCATGTGCTCCATCCGGCAAACACTACCACCCCGGTGTCGGAGGCGTAGATCGGATCCCCCATGCTGATGTGGATGTCGATTGCGTGGTGCCAGTCCGCATACGGATTTCCCCAGGAAGTCACGTGGCTGGCGGTGGGCCAGATGAAATACCCGGTGCCCTGGGCGCTGCTGAGGTACGGCCCCTGGCATGCCCCCGAACCGCCCCAAGCCCACTTCATCTTGTCGGTCCGCCGCAATATCGGGACCTGCCACTGGACGAATTCGCGCGAGCCTCCGGGGATCACCAGCCAGCTGCCGGCGGAAATCTCCGGATGCTTCGGATCAACATTGGAATCCAGATGATTTCCCGGCCAGGAAATAATATCGACCAGGTTCGCTTTGTACCGTTCGGCGATGACATCCAACTGATTGCCTTCCTGCCATTGATAATACACGCCGTCGACCGGCAGGATGTACAGTTCCATCCCCGGCATCAGCAGGTCCGGATCATCCTTGAGGGTATTCTGATTCGACCAGAAGAGCGTTTCCGGCTGAAGGTTGAACTTTTGAGCGATCCCGAAAAGCGTATCGCCGGAGGTGACCGTGTAGGTGACGACATCCGAACGCGGCTGGTCGGGGAGGAAGGTTTTAAAATTGATCGACCGCGAAATAAAAGCGTTCGGATCCCCGTCCGAAGAAGTCGGCAATGCCGCCGCCACCCGGCTTGAGGCGGTCGGCGTTTGCGCCTCCGGGGAGGGATTAATTTGAATCTGCGCCGGAAGCAGTTCCAGGATCGACGAACGCGCAAGCCAGGCCCCCACGGCAACGACGAGGAGAATCAATACATGCCCCGCATACCGCATCACGGGTGCGCGTAATCCGGAGTGGGTGATGGATTCCCAGATCGAAGACAACTTTGAGGATTCCGGCTCTTCGACTTTTCTGGGCGGGAAAGGCCAGGACGGTTTAGGTGAGTTCATGGGTTATTCGACAGTCCATATTAGGCCTGCGAGGGGCTGCGGTCAAGCGCTCGTAGGGGAAGGGTAGGGATCAAGGCAGCACATCCCAGGGGCTGGTACGGGCGCCACGCCAAAGCACCTCAAAATGCAGATGCGGCCCGGTGGAATTACCCGTCGATCCGCCCAATCCGACGATACTCCCTGCGTATACCTGCTGTCCGCAATTGACATTCCATTGGCTCAGGTGGGCGTAGAAGGTATGAAAACCGTTGAGGTGGTCGATGATAACCAGATCGCCGTAGCCGCGATCGCTCCAGCCGGCGAAAACCACGACGCCCGCATCGGCGGCGTAAATCGACTGGCCAAAATAAACCTGGATATCTATTCCGTAATGCCCGGATCCGTAATCGTATCCGGAAAGATTATGGTTGGCGGTCGGCCAGACCCACGCTCCGCTACCCGGGGTGCCATTGTATTTGCCCGAACAGACCCCGGGGCCAAGACCGAAGGTCCGGGAGGTGCCGCCGGTCGAGATCATCGGCGCTTCCCAGATGAAAGGACGAGCTCCACCGGGGATAATCACCCACGTTCCCGGGGCGACTACGGGATCCAGCGGATTGATGTTATTCCCCGGCCATTCGATGATCGCATCCGTGATGACCGGGATGTCTTCATTCTTAAGGCTGAAGTAAGCGGCGACGGATTCAAGCGTGTCCTTCTCTTTCCATTGATAAAAAGCTCCGTCGACTGGAAGGATAAACAGGACCTGGCCGGGTTTCAGAAAGTTGGGATCATCCTGAAGTGAGCCCGTATTTCCAAAAAGGATTGTCTCCCATTTCAACTTAAATTTTGCCGCAATTTTTGAAAGGGAATCCCCCTTCTGCACCGTGTATTCGGTCACCCATGAAGAACCGCGATCCGGGATATCCGTATGCGGATCGACGGCGCGGCGGATCTGGATGGAGTAGGAGGAACCGGCTACATCCGGAAGCGAGCCCGGCGCGACGGCGACCGTCGCGATGGCCGATCCTGCGGGGGAAATTCGAGTCGGGCTGGAAAGATTATATGGGCTGACGGTGAAAGCGCTCCAAGCCCAATACCCGACCGCCGAGACGACGGCCAGGGAGATCAGGCTGCCGGCCCAGAATTTCCAATTGCGCCAGGCGGGGATTTCTTCCGCCGCGCGCGGTTCGGGTGCCGTTTCCGACATTAGAAGTTATCCTTCCCCAGGCCTTCCAGAAATTCCATATTGTCGTTGGTTTGCTGCAGCCGCTGCAGAATGGCCTCGGTGGCGGTGGTGATATCCAATCCCGCGCCGCCGGGGGGCGGGGTGATCATCTGGCCGACCATCCGGCGCATAAGCCATACCCGCGGCGTGATATCCGGCCCGAGCAGCAGTTCTTCACGGCGGGTGGAGGAGCGTTCGATGTCGAAGGCCGGGAAGATCCGCCGTTCCTGGAGCTTGCGCGACAGCAGCAGTTCCATGTTGCCCGTGCCTTTGAACTCCTCGTAGATCACGTCGTCCAGCCGCGAGCCGGTATCGACCAAGCAGGTGGCAATGATCGTGAGCGAGCCGCCGTCCTCGATGTTGCGCGCGGCGCCGAAGAACCGCTTGGGCGGATACAGCGCCGCCGGATCGAGGCCGCCGGAAAGGGTCCGCCCGGACGGGGTGACGACGAGATTATACGCGCGCCCGAGCCGGGTGATGGAATCCAGCAAAATAACCACGTGATGCCCGATTTCCACGAGCCTTTTGGCGCGTTCGAGCGCGATCTCGGCTACGCGGACGTGGGAGGTGACCGGTTCGTCGAAGGTCGAGGCGATTACCTCGGCGTCGACCGAACGGTCCATATCGGTCACTTCCTCGGGCCGCTCGCCGATCAGCGCCACCATCAGGTGCACGTCGGGGTATTTGATCGAGATGGCGTTGGCAATCTGCTTGAGGACGGTGGTCTTGCCGGCTTTGGGCGGGGAGACGATCAGGCCGCGCTGGCCGCGTCCGATCGGCGCGACGAGGTTGAGCAGCCGGGTGGTCAATTCGTGGGGATCGGTCTCCAGGTCGAAGCGCTGATCCGGGAAGATCGGCACCAAGTCCTCGAAGATCGGCCGCTGTTTGGCGGCTTCCGGATCCAACCCATTGATCGCTTCAACCCGCAGCAGGCCGTAATACTTCTCGGTTTCCTTCGGCGCGCGCACCTGGCCGATCACCATATCCCCGGTGCGCAGGCTGAACCGCCGGATCTGGGATTGCGAGACGTAGATGTCGTTTTGGCCGGGAAGGTAATGATCCGCCCGCAGGAACCCGATTCCTTCGTCGACGATTTCCAGAATCCCGCCGCGCAGCTCCAGGCCCTGGCGCTCGGCATTCGCCTGCAACAGGCGCAGGATCAGGTCTTCTTTTTTCATCCGCGCACCGCTGGGAATTTCGAATTCCTTGGCCATGCGGCGCAGATCGACGAGGGATGTTTTTTCGAGTTCGGATATGTTCATGGATGAATTCTCATTTCTGGGTTGGGAAGTATGGACAAAAAAGGGTGGCCGGGTGACGGGAAGGCGGAGATCTCAATCGTCCAAAATATTCCGGATAAGAAAAAGCCGCTTCGTGGAAAACGCCCGGGCAGCAGGCGGACAACCATCAGGAAAAACTGTTTTCACAATAACCAGTCGGAAAAAAAGGGTGGTGACCCACGGGGGACTCGAACCCTCAACCAACTGATTAAGAGTCAGCTGCTCTACCGATTGAGCTAGTGGGCCAGTTTGCTGTCATTCGACCGGGCCTGCACGTTGTCCCGGCAGGTGGGTTTGCGGTGAAAATAAGCATTCCAATATTACCTGAATCAAGGGGAGTGTCAAGGCCAGCAATCCGCGCCCGCCGGCGTTCGTCATGCCGCCGATTCCCGGCGCGGGAGAGGGCCGCATCGGTCCGGATGGCGGTGGATTTTTTCTTCCCAAGGACGTATCC
>JBAVFZ010000057.1:0-5181 GCA_049684495.1 Anaerolineales bacterium
GGAAGCCTGAATGCGAAATGGAATTGAGGAAGGCGGCCCGGAAAGACTGCCCTCAGGGGTGGATTTCCCAGGACTCAATGGGTAATTCTTTTTGGCTTTTTTCATTGTGATCTCATGCAACAGGCTCAAAAGCGCAGAATATACGGGTGGTTTGGAGGGGGATATGAAAGGATTGTTGGACGAACAATTGACGTACAAGATTCGCGGGATTCTATTCAAGGTTCACTCTGCTTTGGGTCCTGGTTTTCGCGAGGAAACATACAAACGAGCTTCAATTTTGAAGCTTCGAAAGCAAGGATTGTCGGTGGAGATTGAGAAGGAATACGGTATTTGGTATGACGGTCAGATTATTGACCGCTTCCGGCTGGATATGCTCGTCGAAGAAAAAATCATCCTGGAATTGAAGGCGGCCGATCGCATTCTCAAGGTCCATGAATCGCAACTGCTTTCGTACTTGAAAGCCAGCGGGTTGAGAATCGGATTCTTGGTTAATTTCGGCGAAGCATCCCTGCAGATTATTCGGAGAATACACTAGGAAGATCCGTGAAATTCTTCTTCTCAATCCGTGTACTCCGTGGTCCTTTTTTTAGGATATAATTAAATCCCTAAAGGCGATGATGGAAACGAGTAGGCCGCGCCTCCGCCGCCCAGCGAGCCCGCAAAGGATGCAAGGCGGGCGCGGCGCAACGGCCGAAAATCCTTCCGGAGCCGCAGGCTGAAGGATCGGACTTAAGCCGGGCCGGATCCGCCCATCCGTTATCCGGGGCGCGGGCAGCAGGTTGCCTGAAGAAGCGCCCTCCGCAAGGGGGGAATCAGGGTGGCACCGCGGGTCCTTCCCGTCCCTGTCTTTTGGGCGGGAATTCTTTTTTTTGTACACCGAAACGCCGGAAAAAGCCGAAGAACTTCGAAAAATTGTACGCGGATTTGACGGATTGATCGGATTTCGCGGAAAAAAGGAGGGGGAGATGAACAAGTTGATTTATGCGGAACTGACATACCGGATCCGATCTGCATTGTTTGAGGTTCATAAAAAACTTGGCCCAGGATTTCGCGAGGAAACATACCGAAGGGCTCTACTCCTCGAATTGAAATTAAAAGGGATGGAGTTTGAAACCGAGAAGGAAATTCCAATCATCTACCAAGGAAATCCAATCGATATCTACCGGATGGACCTCGTGGTAGCTGATATGGTGATATTGGAATTGAAGGCAGTGGATGAGTTGCATCCAAGACACGAAGCCCAATTACTATCCTATCTACGGGCTTCCGGGCTGCCTGTCGGACTTCTTGTGAATTTTGGGGAGGAATCACTTCGAATAATTCGAAGAGTAAATCAAAAATCCGTGAAATCCGTGGAAGATCAGCGTAATCCGCGTACAGATTTTCGGTCGTGAAATCCGTGAATCCAGAAAGGCGACCTATGTTCGAACCTGTTCCCGCCAAACCCGATTTCCGCAAGCAGGAAGAAGCGATCCTCAAATTCTGGAAGGAGCGCGATATCTTCCGGCGCTCGATGGAGGACCGCAAGGGCGGCACGCCGTACGTGCTGTTCGAGGGGCCGCCGACGGCCAACGGCCGGCCGGGCGTGCATCACGTCCTGGCGCGCGCCTTCAAGGACCTCTTCCCGCGCTACCGCACGATGCGCGGGTGTTACGTCCTGCGCCGCGGCGGCTGGGATACGCACGGCCTGCCGGTGGAGATCGAGGTCGAGAAGGAACTGGGCTTCGAGCACAAGCACCAGATCGAGGAATACGGGATCGCCAAGTTCAACGAGCGCTGCAAAGCCTCCGTCTTCCGCTACATCCGGGATTGGGAGCGACTGACCGAACGGATCGCCTACTGGACCGATCTGGAAGACGCCTACATCACTTACACCAACGAATACATCGAATCGGTCTGGTGGATCCTGCGGAATTTCTGGGACAAGAATCTCATCTACCAGGGATTCCGGATCGTACCCTACTGCCCGCGCTGCGGAACGCCGCTGTCGGACCATGAAGTGGCGCAGGGCTACCGCGAGAACACGCCCGACCCGTCGGTCTATGTGCGCTTCCCGCTCAAGGACGATCCCAAAACCGCGTTCCTGGTCTGGACCACCACGCCGTGGACCCTGCCGGCGAACGTGGCGGTGGCGGTTAATCCGGACGTCATGTACGCCAAAGTGGAGCGGCAAACGGCCGCCGGGGAAAAGGAATACCTGATCCTGGCGCGCGACCTGGTGGAAAAAGTGTTTGAGGGGGAAGAAGTAAAAATCGTCGGAGATTACAAAGGCAGCGAGTTGAAGGGCTGGAAGTATCGGCCGCTCTTCACCTTCCTGCCGCTCGAGAAGCAGGCCCACCGGGTGGTGCTCGGCGGGTTCGTCACCGTCGAGGACGGCACGGGGGTGGTGCACCAGGCGCCGGCATTCGGCGCGGAAGACATGCAGATGTCGATCGAGAACGATCTGCCGGTGCTGATGACCGTCGACGAATCCGGCTGCTTCGTCCCGCAGGTCACCCCGTGGAAAGGGATGTTCGTCAAGGACGCCGACTCGCTGATCATCGCGGATTTATCGAGCCGCGGATTGATGCTGCGCAGCGGGATCATCCACCACACCTATCCATTCTGCTGGCGGTGCGACACGCCGCTCCTGTATTACGCGCGCAGCACCTGGTACATCCGCACCACGCAGTACCGCGACCGGATGACGGCGCTCAACGGGACGATCCACTGGTACCCGGAACACATCCAGAACGGGCGCTTCGGCAACTGGCTGGCCAACAACGTGGATTGGGCGCTCGGGCGCGAACGCTATTGGGGAACGCCGCTCCCGGTGTGGGAGTGCGCGGACTGCAAGTTTCAGGAGATGGTCGGTTCGGTCAAGGAACTCGTGGAAAAATCCGGGGCGGACCCGGCCGGGCTGAACCTGCACCGGCCGTACGTCGACGACCTGCACTGGGAATGCCCGAAGTGCAAGGGGCAGATGACGCGCGTGCCGGAACTTATCGACTGCTGGTTCGATTCGGGCGCGATGCCGGTGGCGCAGTGGCACTACCCGTTCGAGAACAAGGAGACCTTCAAGACCCAATTCCCCGCGGATTACATCTGCGAGGCCATCGACCAGACCCGCGGCTGGTTTTATTCGCTGCACGCGATCAGCACCCTGCTCATGGACAGCGTCTGCTTTAAGAACGTGATCTGTTTGGGGTTGATGCTCGACGGGGAAGGCCGCAAGATGTCGAAGCACAAGGGCAACGTCGTTGATCCCTGGGAAGTTCTGGAAGCTCACGGCGCCGACGCCTTCCGCTGGTACCTCTACACCGCCTCGCCTCCGGGGCAGGAGAAGCGGTTCTCGACCGACCTGGTGGGGGAGGTGATCCGCACCTTCACCCTCACGCTGTGGAACGTGTATTCGTTCTTCGTCACCTATGCCGGCTTGGACGGCTGGAAGCCGGACGAAGCATTGACCAACCTTGCGACGCTCGGGCACCCGGCCGGCGGGCGGACCCAGCGCGCCTACACCGCGCTCGACCGCTGGATCCTTTCCGAGCTGCACAGCCTGGTGCGGCAGATCACGCAGGCGATGGAAACGTACGATGTGGTGGGCGCGACGCGGCCGATCGAGACGTTTGTGGACCGGCTCTCCAACTGGTACCTGCGCCGGAGCCGCCGCCGCTTCTGGCGGACGGGCGGCAGGGGCGCGGCGGAGGACGCGGATAAGAACGCCGCGTATGCAACGCTGTACGAGTGCCTGGTCACGCTGGCGCGGCTGCTCGCGCCCAGCATGCCGTTCCTGGCGGACGAGTTCTACCGGAACCTGGTGCTCGGCGTGGATCCGGACGCGCAGGAATCGGTGCATCTGGCGACCTGGCCGGAACCCGACCGGGCGATGATCGATGAAAAATTAAACGAAGAGATGCGCCGGGTGCTGCTGTGGGCGTCGCTTGGGCATGCCGCGCGCAACAAAGCCAACCGCAAGGTGCGCCAGCCGCTGGCGGAAGCCGCTTTTGCCGTATCCTCGGCCGAGGACCGGCGGATCCTGGAGAAATACGGCGACCTGCTGGCGGACGAACTTAACGTCAAGAAGATCCGGCCGCTGGATACCGCGGGCGAGGTGGTGGCCTACACCCTTAACCCGCTGCCGAAAGCGCTCGGCCCCAAGCACGGCGCGCTTTTCCCGAAGGTGCGTTCGGCGCTCATGGCGCTGGACTCGGAAGCCGCCGCGTCGCTGCTCCTCTCCGGGAAATCCGTGACCGTGAAAGTGGACGACGCGGAGGTGGAAGCCGGGCCCGAGGAAGTCGAAGTACGGATGACCGCCCGCGAAGGATTCGCCGTTGCCTCGGAAGGGGGCGACCTGGCGGCGCTTGCGACCGAGCTCACCCCGGCGCTGGTCCGCGAGGGCCTGGCGCGCGAATTCGTCCGCCGCGTACAGGACCTGCGCAAGACGGCGGACCTGCAAATCTCGGACCGCATCCGCGTCTTCTATACCGCAACGCCGAAACTCGGCGAAGCCGTCCGGCAGCACAAAGACTTCATCGCCGCGGAAACCCTGGCGGCCGAGATGAGCGAGGGTCCCGCGCCCAAAGGCGCGCATACGGCGATGGATGAGTTCGACGGAGAGACGCTGACGGTGGCGCTGGAGAAGGTGTAGGGTAGAATGTCATTCCGAGGCGGCTTCAGCCGCCGAGGAATCGGTATCTTAAGGAGTACTCCTTTGTTGAAATTTCGCAACTACATTCTGCTTGCCATACTCGCCGGCGCGGTGCTGATACTCGATCAGACGACGAAGGAACTCGTCCGCACCCAACTGGCGCTGGGCGAAATCTGGATGCCGATCGCGGCCATTCGCCCGTACATGCACATCGTGCATTGGACGAACACCGGCGCCGCATTCGGGCTGTTCCAGCAGGGCGGGATGGTGTTCACGATCCTCGCCTTCATCGTCTCGGGGGCGATCATCTGGTACTATCGCGATTCCGACTCCGCCACCTGGCCGGTGCGGCTGGCGCTCGGGCTGCAGCTGGGCGGGGCGCTGGGGAACCTCGTCGACCGGCTGACCCAGGGGACGGTGACCGACTTCATCTGGTTCGGCTTCTTCCCGGCGGTTTTTAACGTGGCCGACGGGGCGATCTCGCTGGGCGTGGCGCTGCTGATGCTCGACATATTCCTCGAATACCTCCGCAACCGCAAGACCGCCGCGGC
>JBAVFZ010000058.1:0-2534 GCA_049684495.1 Anaerolineales bacterium
TTTCTTTGCGCCTCTGCGTCCTAGCGTTAAGGTTTTTATCAATGATTGATAGAGTGGGACAATGGAAAAGGGGTTATTTGGATTCAGCCATGGGGAGTGAAAAGAAAAAAGTGCTGCCTTTGCCCTCGGTGCTCTCCGCCCGGATCCAGCCGCCGTGGGCTTCGATGATGTGGCGGGATATGGATAGCCCCAGGCCGGTTCCTCCGCCGGAGCGCGAGCGGTCCGCTTTATAAAATCGTTCAAAAATCCGGGGCAGGTCTTCCTTCGATATCCCGACACCGGTGTCCCGGATGGAGAATTGCACTTCCTTTTCCAGGGCTTGGGCGGAAACCGTGATGCTTCCCCCGGACGGCGTAAATTTGACAGCATTGTGCAGCAGGTTCATCATCGCCTGCTCGATCCTGGCCGAATCGGCCGACACCGGAGGAAGACCCGCCGGGCAGCGATTCTCCAGCGTTAGGCCGTTTCGCTGCGCCAGCATCTGGATTCTCCGCAGGGCATCGGTGCATACGGCCGCCGGATCGACCGGATGGATGTCGAACGGCGCTTCGCCGGATTCGATCTGCGCCAGCTCCAGCAATTCGCGGAGGGTTTGATTCATCGTGTCGATCTCCGTCTGCATCAGATCGAGAAACCGGATGGCGGCGCCGCGATCCTCCATTGCGCCGTCGTGCAGCGTCTCGGCCAGCGCCTGGATCGACGCGAGCGGAGTCCGAAGTTCGTGGGAGATGTTGGCGATGAAATCGCGCCGGACGGTTTCCAGGCGGCGCAGGCGGGTGAGATCCTGAAAGAGCATAAGGGTGGAACCCTGCAGCGTCCCTCCCAGCGGTGTGGCGACCACCTGGAGGAACACATCCTTCACGCCCGCTTCGACCGCGATCGAATTCGAAATGCCGCTCTCGCGGCAATTCCGCCAAAGCTCGATCAGCTGAAATTGGCGCAAGACCTCCGCCGCGGAATGCCCCAAGGCTTGCTCCTCGCGGATGCCGAAGATCTGTGCGGCGGCCGGATTGAAAAGCGACACCTTCCCCTGCGCATCCAGAATGGAGACTCCGTCCGTCATCTGGGCGAGCACGGCGGCCAGCTTTCCGCGTTCGATTTGCAGCGACTCGAATTGCGAGCGCAGGCGTTCGGTCATTATATTGAACGCATCCGTGAGCTGGCCGATCTCGTCCCGGCTGGCCGGGAGAATCGTGGTTTGCAGGCGCCCGGCCGCGACCCGGCGGGCGGCGTCGGTCAGTTCCTCCAGCGGCTGGGTCGTGCGGCGCGCCGCCAGAAAGGAGAGGATGAGCGAGAGCAGGGCGGCAAATCCGATTGCGAACAGCAGGGTCGTTTGCAACCGGCCGATGGCGGAATCCACCTCGGAAAGCGGTATCGCCAACCGGACGACACCCGACGGCTTCGTTTCCGTCCGGATGGGTATGGCGACGTACAACATATTGACCCCGGTCGTAGCGCTGCGCCGGACGTTGGAACCGGTCCCTTGGGAGAGAGCCTGCTGCACTTCGGGCCGGGCAAGGTGGTTTTCCATCGTTGCCGGATCGACCTCCGAATCCGCCAGGACCCTGCCGTCGGAATCGATGATCGTGAAGCGGAGCCCCAGACTGCCGGCCGCCGCGCGCGCATAGGCTTCCAGTGACGCGGGGGAGGCGCCGGTCTGACGGAGCGAGTACGTTTCGGCGGCGAGCAGCCCGCACTCCGCCTTGAGCCGGGTTTCCAGCGTATCGATGTATGCGCCGCGCAGGAAACCGGATAGGTAAAGCAGCAATCCCAAAAGGATCACGAGGAAGAGCCCGAGTTGCGGGATCGCGATTTTCCAGCGGATGCTTTGCAGGTCCGGGAGTTTCATCTAGCCCTCAAATCGGTATCCGGCGCCGCGCACGGTCACCAGCCGCACGGGTTGCGCGGGATCCGGTTCGATCTTCTCCCGCAGCCAGAGCACGTGGACGTCCACCGTCCGGCTGTCGCCGGTATACTCCCAACCCCATACCCGCTGAAGGATTTGCTCGCGGGAAAGAGCCTGCCCGCGATGCCGGGCAAAGTAAAGCAGTAATTCGTATTCTTTCGGTTTAAGTTGCAGGGAATCTCCGTTGCGGAGCGCTTCGCCCCGGGCGATATTAATGGAAAGGTCACCGCATACAATCGGTTCTTCCGGGGCTGCTTCCCCTGACGACAACGGATTTTTTTCTTCCCGGATAAGGCGGACCCTCCGCAATTGCGCTTTAATCCGCGCAACGAGCTCCCGCATGTGAAATGGTTTGGTGATGTAATCGTCCGCGCCCATTTCGAGACCCACCACGCGATCGTTCTCATTTTCGCGAGCCGTCAGCATCAGGATGGGAACGTTCATTTCGGCGCGCAATTGGCGGCAAACTTCAAACCCGTCGATACCGGGCAGCATAATGTCGAGCAGGATGATATCGGGGGTTTGTTCCCGGGCGGCGTTCAGATCCTGAACGCCGTCTGGCGCAGCCCGCACTTCGTATCCCTCGCGTTCCAGCGTATACGCGAGGGTTTCCCGCAGGGCGGTTTCG
>JBAVFZ010000059.1:0-2052 GCA_049684495.1 Anaerolineales bacterium
AACGGGGTAATCCGTGTACGCTTTTCCCGGCCTGAGCAGATACGTTTTTTTAATTTATTTGGAAAGGTTTTTTGCCCGTGAAGGCATCCGCCCAGAAAGAAATCCTGTCAATCCTGGGAAATCCTGTCCGATGCTCTTGATGCCCTTTTTCTTTCCCGGAGAAGGCAATGGATTGCAGGATAGGCCGATCGTACTATCGGATTTTTCAACCTTGGGAATCATCGAAAATACCATCGGATAAACGCTGTTAACCAGACCGTCACAGCACGTCGGTTTTCTGCATCGGGAGAACGTCAAAATTCAAACGACTTTCCTTATCATTGGTGTGCCTCCTTTCTCCGATCCAATATTCCATTCACCTCTCGCATCCTTCCACGGTAAACGCCGTGGCCGGATGCGACTCAACGGCGAGGATTCCGTGCCGGGAAAGGAAGGTGATCCGCTTATTAAAAGAAAGCCGGTCCGCTTGCGTCCAAGCCGGATGCCCTGCGGACCCCCGGTACCGGAGCGCCGGACACGGGCCGAGGGAGCCCGTGCGCCGCTCATATCAAGGGAGGAAAACATGCGCGCGTGGAAAATCAGCATCATCCTGTTATGCCTCTTCGCGGTTGCGTTTTCGGCCGCGCCGGCGGCGGGTTCGCGTGATCTCGGCCGCGAGACGCTGTCTCCAAACGACGGCTGGGCCTCGCTGGATGCCGGTACCACCGGCGGTTCGGCGGCCGCCGACGGCCGGGTCTACACCGTCCACAACCGGCAGGAACTGATCGCCGCACTCAACGACGGCGTGTATCCGCCGCCCTCGAGCCCGTCCAACACTCCGAAGATCATCTACATCGACGGAACGGTCGAAGCCAATGTCGACGACAACAACGAGAAGCTTTCGTGCGAGGATTATTACCTGAACGGCTACACGCTGGAAGCATTTCTCGCCGCGTACGATCCGAACGGAACGTGGGGCCGGAATAAGCCGACCGGACCGCTCGAGGACGCCCGGCTGGCGTCGCGTAACGCGCAGCAGGCACGGGTCCGGATCAGGGTCGGCTCCAACACCACGATCGTCGGGATCGGCAAGAAGGCGGAGATCCGCGGCGGCTGGATGGACATCCGCGGCTCCTCCACCGTCAACGCCACCAACATCATCGTCCGCAACATCACCTTCTCGGACACCTACGACTGCTTCCCGGAATGGTCGCCGACCGACGGCACGGCCGGAGCCTGGAACGCGCTGTATGATTCCATTTCACTCCGCAACGCCGACCATGTCTGGGTCGACCACAACACCTTCCGCGACAAGGAAACCCTGGATGAAGATGCGCCGAGCTACTTCGGCGTGCTCTACCAGATGCACGACGGGCTGCTTGACATCACCAACGCGTCGGATCTCGTAACCGTATCCTGGAACCGCTTCCTCAACCACGACAAAACCATGCTGATCGGCTCCTCCGACTCGGCCAGCGCCGACCGCGGCAAGCTGCGGGTGACGATCCATCACAACCTGTTCGACAAGATCGGCCAGCGCGCCCCGCGCGTCCGCTTCGGGCAGGTGCACGTTTACAACAACTACTACAAGATCGAAAAGGTCCCCTACTACGTCTACACCTGGGGGGTCGGGATCGAATCCGCGATATTTGCAGAGAACAACTTCTTCAAGACCGATAAAACCATCACCCCCGCCATGTTCATCGGCGTGTACAAGGGGACGGCGATCCACGAAACCGGAACCTACGTCAACGGCACACCGGACAAGAACCTTGTCGATATCCTCGCCGCCTACAACGCGGTGAACGACCCGGACCTGACGTCCGACGTGGGCTGGACGCCGACGCTGTTCCTCGGAATTCAACCCACGGGCAAGGTGCCATCCGCCGTACAGAACGACGCGGGGCCGTTCATCTGGTAAAAAAAACCAGAGGCGTATTGGCAGAAAAGACCGGCGTGGGCGATGGCGTTGACGGGACTCGCCACGTTCTCGGCGGAGACATTTGTCCGGCGCAAGCCCCTGATCAAGATCATCCTCAACACATCGAAGGAGGTAGTGGGCGTTGGGCTGGC
>JBAVFZ010000060.1:0-19865 GCA_049684495.1 Anaerolineales bacterium
CTGCCGGTGCGACTGCATCCCTGGCCCCGCCCGACCAGGGCGGGCGAGACCACCGGAGTATCGGATAAGGTTGAAGTCTCGATATGCCCCGCATGAAGAACCGCGCGGGGCTACTCGACCGGCCCCCCGATGTTCCTTTGCAGCGCCTGGCGGAGCGAATCAAGCGCGGCAATGATTTTTTCACGCTCGCCGGCGGGCAATTGCTCCAGCCGCACCGCGAAATTCGCGATCGTCTCGCCGCGGACCCGGTCGATATGCGAGTCCCCGCGGGCGGTGAGGCGCAGTTCCACCCGCCGGCGGTCGATGGTGGAACCCGGCCGCTCGATCAAACCGCGCGCGACGAGGCCGTTGATCATTTTGGAGACGGTCGGCGGGGTGAGACCGAGGTGATCCGCGAGCTGATTTAACGCAGCGCCCGGATTCCGCTGGAGGAAAAGCAGCGTCCGGAATTGCGGGATGGTGAGATCCGAACCGCGGTGGCGCCGCATCTCTTCGCGGATACGGCGCATCGCAAATGGCACGACCTCTAAAACCTCGCGCGCGAGGGCTTCGGACGTGTTTTTCATATAGTTAGATATCCTAATAGTTAGATAAGCTAATTATATATCATTTATCCGGTATGAAGAAGCGTGTCGGTAATATCCTTAAAAGGGGCCGTGGATTGGTATAATTCACTCCATGCCCGAGAAAAATGAACAAGAAAAACCCTTGATTTTCGCCGGAAAAGTCCGCGGAGTCGACATCGACGACCAGGTCCGGCGCGCCTACATCGACTACGCGATGAGCGTGATCGTCGCCCGCGCGCTGCCGGACGCCCGCGACGGGCTAAAGCCCGTCCACCGCCGGATCCTGTTCGGGATGCACGAGCTCGGCGTCCGAGCCGGCAGCTCGTACAAGAAAAGCGCGCGCATCGTCGGAGAGGTCCTGGGGAAATATCACCCGCACGGCGATATGTCGGTCTACGACGCGATGGCCCGCCTGGCGCAGGATTTCTCGATGCGCTACATGCTCGTCGACGGGCAGGGCAACTTCGGCTCGATCGACGGTGATGCGCCGGCGGCGATGCGGTATACCGAGGCCCGGCTCAACAAGCTGGCCGAGGAAATGCTGCAGGACATCGACAAGGACACCGTCGATTTCACCGATAACTTCGACGGCACGCTCAAGGAACCCCTGGTCCTGCCGTCCCGGGTTCCCAATCTGCTGCTGAACGGATCCTCCGGGATCGCGGTCGGGATGGCGACCAACATTCCGCCCCACAACCTGCGCGAGCTGACCGCCGCCATCCGTTACCTGATCGACCGTTACGACGAGATGGACGAGGTGACGGTCGAGGATCTTATGAAGTACGTTCACGGCCCGGATTTCCCGACCGGCGGGATCATCATCGGCACGGAGGGAATCCTTTCGGCCTACGGAACCGGCCGCGGGCGGATCGTGGTGCGCGGCAAGGCGCACATCGAAGAAATGTCCGGCGGCCGCTACCGGATCCAGATTACCGAGATCCCCTACCAGATCAACAAGACCGCGCTGATCGAGCGCATCGCGGACTTGGTGCGCGAAGGCCGGATCGACTCGGTCTCGGACCTGCGCGACGAAAGCGACCGGCGCGGCATGCGCATCATCATCGAGCTTAAGCGCGGCGCGGCGCCCAAGCCGGTGCTCAACCAGCTCTACAAGTACACGCCCCTCCAGAGCACCTTCGGCGTGCAAATGCTGGCGCTGGTGGAGGGCGAACCGCGCCTGCTCTCGCTCAAGCGCGCGCTGCAGCACTACATCGAACACCGCCAGGTGGTGATCACCCGCCGGTCGAAATTCGAGCTGGAGCGCGCCAGGGCGCGGGCGCACATCCTCGACGGACTGCTGATCGCGCTGGCCAACCTCGACGCGGTGATCAAGACGATCCGCGAATCCAGCGATGCCGATCAGGCGAAGGAACGCCTGATGAGCCGCTTCAAGCTGAGCGACCTTCAGGCCCAGGCGATCCTCGATATGCAGCTCCGGCGGCTGGCCGCCCTCGAGCGGCAGAAGATCGAGGACGAGCACAAGGAAGTGCTCAAGACGATCGCCTTCCTGGAGGATCTGCTCGCGCACCCGAAAAAGATCCTGACCGTGATCCAGGCCGACCTGGACGAACTCGCGGCGAAATTCGGCGACGAACGGCGGACGATGATCGCCGGCGGCGCCACCGAGGAACTGCGCGAGGAAGACCTGGTGCGCGAAGAGGCGGTGCTGGTGAGCATCACCACGCGCGGCTACATCAAGCGCGTCGCGGCGCGCGTCTACCGGACCCAGGCGCGGGGCGGCAAGGGCGTGACCGGGCACGATCTGCGCGAGGAGGACGAAGTCGAATTCCTCTTCCCGGCCCGGACCCTCGACACGATTCTCTTCTTCACCGACAAGGGCAAGGTCTACAGCGAAAAGACGCACCGCATTCCCCAAGCCGACCGCAACGACCGCGGCAGCCCGGTGGCGAACGTCCTCTCGGTTTCCCCCGGCGAGACGGTGACCGCGGCGGTGGCGGTGCCGTCGTTCGGGGTGGGCGCGTTCTGCACGATGGTCACCCGGCGCGGGAAGATCAAACGGGTCTCGCTTCAGGAATTCGAAGATGTTCGTCCTTCCGGGCTGGTTGCCATCACGTTGGAAAAAGGGGACAGTCTGGATTGGGTGCGGGCGACAACCGGATCGCAGGAAGTCATCCTGGTGACGGAACACGGCCAGGCGCTGCGCTTCTCGGAAAAGCAGGTTCGGCCGATGGGCCGACCGGCGGCGGGGGTGGCGGGGATCCGGCTCAAGCCGGGCGATTCGGTCACCAGCGCCGAGGTGGTCGATCCGGAGGGCGATCTGCTGGTCGTCACCACCAAGGGCTTCGGGAAGCGCACACCCTTGAAAGAATACACGCCCAAAGGCCGCGCCACCCTCGGAATTGCCACCATCGCGCAGAAAAGCATGGATGTCACCGGGCCGATCGCCGCGGCGCGGGTGGTGCGCGACGGGGACGACCTGACCGTGGCCACCTCCGGCGGCGTGGCGCTCCGCACGGAAGTTAAAATGATCCGCCGCGCGGGCCGGGCGACGATGGGCACGCATTTGATCCACCTCAAAGAGGGCGATACGGTCGCATCGATCGCGCGCATTTCCGCGGAAGATCTCAAAGAAACCGAGATCGAAACCGATACGAAAGAAAAGCCCGGCGGAGAGAAACCGGTGGATCCATCCACCCAACTGACTTTATGAACCGTTGGTCGGCCGGATTGTAAATCGAGCCGGGAGTCTTTCGGATATCCGGTCATGGATCACCCCCGAGCCCTTGCACAGGAGGATTGCCGATGTTCTCGAAAAGGAAGGCCGCGCTATTGCTCTTCGCCGGTCTGGCGATTTCCCTCGCCTGCAGTACAGCCGAAAACCTGGTTTCAGGGATTATGGGAACCGGCACGACGCCGAAAATGATCGAGGGCACATTGTCCGCGGGTTGGACTCACACCTGCGTGCTGACCGGCGCCGGGAAGGTCAAATGCTGGGGATCCAACGAATTCGGACAATTGGGCGACGGCTCAACCGAGAACAGAAATGTGCCGGTCGACGTCGCCGGACTTACGGAAGGGATTAAATCGGTCTCGGCGGGCTTTCAACACTCCTGCGTGCTGACGGCCGAGGGCGGAGTGAAATGCTGGGGGAGCAACTACTTCGGACAACTGGGCAACGGAGCAAACGAATACAGCCCGGTCCCGGTCAATGTGGAGGGATTGGGCAGCGGGGTAAAGGCGGTTTCGGCCGGCGCCTCCTACACCTGCGCGCTGCTTGCGGATGGATCCATCCAGTGCTGGGGGGCGAATGATACCGGACAACTCGGGAATGGCACCCACACCAACACCAACATTCCGGTTACGGTGAAAGACCTGACGGAGGAAGCGGCGGCGGTTGCCACGGGGGAAGCCGGCCACTCCTGCGCCATCCTGAAGAGCGGAGCGGTGGCATGCTGGGGCAACAACGAGAAAGGCCAATTGGGGGATAGCTCGAGAAAGGAATCCACCCGGCCGGTGCCGGTGGAAGGAATCTCGGATGCCGCCGTGGTTGCGCTGGGGTATTACCACACCTGCATCCTCAAACGGGACGGGCAAGGTTGGTGTTGGGGCGACAATGCTTACGGGCAGCTGGGGGATGGCACGACGGACAATCCGGGAGCCCCCGTGAAAATCATGGACTTGCCGGAGGACCCGCTGACCCTGGCCGCCGGAAGCGCGCACACCTGCGTTTTATCGTTCCACGGAGAGGTATTCTGCTGGGGTTGGAACGAATGGGGGCAGTTGGGAAGCGGTCCGGCCATGGTGCGTAACGAGATTTCACTGGTTCCCATCGACGGACAGAAGGTCATTGCATTATCGACCGGCGGCTATTCCACCTGCGCGCTGATGGAAAATAGGGCGGTAATGTGCTGGGGCGGGAATGACTTCGGACAACTGGGAGACGGCACATTCGAAAATCACAACGACCCCGTATCCGTCTTGAATTTACCGGGGGATTAACCCGGTTTGGGTATTGTTTTTCAAGGGGGAGGGAAAAGGCAGGGATAAAAAAAGGACCTGGCGGTTGGGATATCCGCCAGGTCCTTTGGCTTATTAATTACAGGGTTTCACCTGCAGATTTTGGCTTACATCCGAACGGTAGATGATCGATCCGCCCTTATCGGAGATTGCAAATTGATACAAGACGACGGCCGGGATGTAGGGCCAATACGTTTCTGACTGGGTGGATAACCTTTTCACCATGTGGGCCGTGGAAAAGCCCCGGCCGTACAATCCGCTCGGGAACAACTCCAGCCACAGGCCGGTGGTCCACCAGTTCCACAGAGCGCCGGTTCCCACTTCCATCGGGCGGAAGAAAATCATCACGCCGCCGATCTCATTCTTGCTGAGGCCCGAAACTTCGACGATGACGCTGTTCTGTTGCGGCTCGCAAGTGGAACCGTAGCGGTACATTTGCAGGTAGGTGAAGGTCCAGGAAAGGGAGATCCCGGAGCGGGTGGGTGTCGACGGCAGGTCCGGACCGCTCGACGTTTCGGTGGGTCCGCTCTCCGTAGCGATGACGTCGGTAT
The DNA here is from genome assembly GCA_049684495.1 of Anaerolineales bacterium. Taxonomy (GTDB): domain Bacteria; phylum Chloroflexota; class Anaerolineae; order Anaerolineales; family RBG-16-64-43; genus JAFGKK01. The sequence continues at coordinate 5,096 of JBAVFZ010000060.1, forward strand.
CTTCAACGGTCGGCTCGGGTTCTTCGGTGGGGATTGCTTCGACGGTCGGCGTCTCGGCCGGGGCCTGTTCCGGAGCCACTGCCAGTTCGAGGGAGGCGAAACCACCCCAGGTGCCGGCGGTGTTCTGGGCACGGGCCTGCAGGACGTAATTGCCCGGAGCGGACGGCTGCCAGGTGTAGCCGATAATCACGGAAGAGGCGGCGGTATCCGGGCTGGGAACGGAGGCGACGGAGACGCCGTTGACCAGAACCTCAACCTGGGACGTGCCGCCCAAATCCTCGGACAGAATCATGACCTGGACCGGTCCGAAGGGGACGGTCGCTCCCGGTTCGGGTGAGGCAAACGATACCTTCGGCCCCGAATCCGCTACGGCGGAGGTGGTACCCGTTTTGGCGCCGGATTGGGGGGCGCAGGCCGAAAACAGGAGGGCGATCAGGATGATCGGAAAAGCGCAGAATAATCGCTTCATGAGGGATTCTCCTTCCACTCTATTATATGGGAAGACACGGATTTGTCACCTTGACTTTGGTCGTGTGTCCGGGACGGGCAGGTGAGCATCCTGGGGCGGGCAACCCGGCCCCGCCGATGGTTTGAATCCCAATAGTAGAGCGCATGTTCAGTGCCAGGGCGGAGTGACACGGGGAAACCGGGAACGGGGGCATCCGATCCGGCAGGCCACCGTTGACTACAACCGGCGCAGGCGGCAAAGCCGCCGGATATCCGGCTTCTTTCCGGAATCGGGCCGCTGTAAAAAAGCGGGTTTACGGCTTGCCAATGGTACAGGCGCGAAGGTTTACTGCCGCGTTTCAGAAACCATGAGCGATTGAATTCTTGGAATTCGATCCAATAGTATGCCCCATAGGATGCCGATAATCGCACAATACAACAAACAACTGGCCGACCAGTATGTAAGAACCCTAAGTTTGGCGGATAAGGTATCCGCATTTATGATCCAATCAATGCCTTGTTCCAATAAGAACGTCTGGGCGGTCCGAAAAATCCACCACCCGATCGTGAAGGTTAATCCACCCGCCAATCCAAAAGTGATTCCCGTCCTCCACCCCTTCCAAAAAAGCCCTACGACCATTCCGAAGCAAAATCCACAAAAGGGGGATGAGGCATAAAGTAAAAAATGCGACCACTCCTCGTCCAACCATGGATTAGAAAAGCCCAGGACTTGAGGGTTTAATATAACCTTTGGCACCATATACGCCAATCCGCAGATCACCATCATCGCAGGATTATTCTTGATGGTTAGGGCATAAACAATCGCTCCGCCCACAAGAATTCCAAAAAGAACTCCGCCTGTTATTAGCATCAACCAATTAGCCCCCGGTGACTGCAAAGCGGCATAGTCATAGAATGCCATAATCGCTCCTTGCTGAATACCTAATAAAAAATACAGGGAGATAAATCCCAAGATACTAGCTGAAATAATTTGGCGGGTCGATTTCATCAGACCACCTCTATCTATTGAAAAATACTCGCGGAGCAAGCATGCTGGCAGACAAATGAATTCCCGCAGAAGGCATCGGACGGCATGCCAGCTATCGGAATCTTCGAGAATATCCCGAAAAACCGATTTCAGATCCTTGGAATATTTTTCTTGATAATCCTTCGGATACAGCCTTGAAAATCCCGAAAAGACGGAAAAAGCGAATTCCCTGAAATTCATATTCCCCCCTTGGGTTGATAATCCTTCACCAGGACGGATAATTCCTGAATGCGGCGGACTTCCTGTCTCAACCGCGCCGATCCGTTTCTTGTCAATTTATAATATTTTCTGTCCCGGTCATCTTCCTCTTTGCCGTTTTTCTCGACCTGCGCGATCCATCCCAACTCGGCCAGCCTTTTGATGGCTCCGTATAAAGTTCCGGCGGCCATGGTTATGCGTCCATCGCTCAGCCGGCGCACTTCCTTGATGATGGAGTATCCGTGGCGCGGGGAGGCGGAAAGGCTGAACAGAATGAAGAAGGTCGTTTCGGTCAGGGGAAGCGGATTTTCAGCGGCCATTCAGATTCTCTCCTGATATATAGAAAGACTATATATAGACACACTATATATCCAGGGAGACCGCTTGTCAATACCCCGGCCAGGAACATGGGAGAGTAGCCGATTCCTTCCCTCGCTCCGCTCGGGATAGGCTGCCCTCGCCTTTGGCTCGGGCTCGGAATGACGGTATCCCGCAACCGCCGTATTCCTTGCTATAATCCGCCGGAATTACTTTCGCTCGGAGAAAAAACATGGCTCCCACGAAACTGCAGGACCCGTTCGGCGCGCGCGGAACAATCGACCTCGGCAGCGGCCCGGAAACGATCTACCGGCTGGCCGCATTGGAGGAGACGCACCTCGCGCCCAATCTCACGCGGATGCCGTACGCGATCCGGATCCTGCTCGAATCGGTGCTGCGCAACTGCGACGGGTTTGAGGTTACCGAAGGGGACGTGACCAAACTGTCGACCTGGGAGCCGAAGGCCGCCAAGCGCGAGGAGCTTCCTTTTAAACCCGGCCGGCTGCTGCTGCAGGATTTATCCGGAGTGCCTTGCGTGGTGGACCTGGCGGCGATGCGCGACGCGGTCAAACGGCTGGGCGGGGATCCGGCGCGGGTCAATCCGCTCGTCCCGGTCGACCTGGTGATCGATCACTCGATCCAGGTCGATTCGGCCGGGCGCGCGGATTCGATGGAGACCAACATACGCCGCGAGTTCGAGCGCAATCTGGAGCGCTACCAGTTCCTGCGCTGGGGCCAGCAGGCGTTCCGCAACCTGCGCGTCATACCGCCCGCGACGGGGATCATCCACCAGATCAACCTCGAATACCTGGCCGGCGTGGTGAGCGTGCGGCCCGGCCCGGACGGAAAGCCCGTGGCGATGCCGGATACGCTGGTCGGGACCGACAGCCATACGACGATGGTCAACGGGCTGGGCGTGCTGGGGTGGGGAGTGGGCGGGATCGAGGCCGAGGCGGTGATGCTCGGCCAGGCGCTGTATTTCCTCACCCCGGACGTGGTCGGCGTGAAGCTGACCGGCGCCCCGCGCGAGGGAGTGACCGCGACCGATATCGTCCTGACCCTCGTCCAGGCGCTGCGCAAGCACGGCGTGGTGGAAAAGTTCGTCGAGTTTTTCGGCCCGGGGCTGGCGGCGCTGCCCGTCCCCGACCGGGCGACGCTCGCGAACATGGCGCCCGAATACGGCGCGACCTGCGGATACTTCCCGGTGGACGACGAGTCGCTCGCCTTCCTGCGCCTGACGGGCAGGCCGGATGCGGACGTGACGCGCGCGGAACGCTACTGCAAAGAACAGGGCTTGTTCCGCACGGCCGATTCACCCGAGCCGGAATTCACATCCGTAGTCGAATTCAATTTGGCGGCGGTCGAACCCTCGATCGCCGGGCCGCGCCGCCCGCAGGACCGCATCCCACTCACGGAATCCAGCCGCGCGTTCCGGACGGCGCTGAAGGATATTTTCAACAAGGATCCGGATGCGGCCGCACCCGCGCCCGGCGACGGGGCGGTCGTGATTGCCGCGATCACCTCGTGCACCAACACCTCGAACCCTTACCTGTTGTTCGCCGCCGGCTTGCTGGCCAAGAAGGCGGTCGAGCGCGGGATGAAGGTACCCTCCCATGTAAAAACCAGCCTCGCGCCCGGTTCCCGCGCGGTCGCGGAATATCTGAAGGCGGCCGGGCTGCTGAAGTATCTCGAGCAACTCGGTTTCTACATCGTCGGGTTCGGCTGCATGACCTGCATCGGGAATTCGGGGCCGCTGGCGGACGAGGTGGCGGCCGCGATCCGGGATAACAATCTGGTGGCGGCGGCCGTCCTTTCCGGCAACCGAAACTTCGAAGGGCGGATCCATTCGCTGGTGAAGGCCAACTACATCGCCTCGCCGCCGCTGGTGGTGGCTTACGCGCTGGCGGGCAGCATGACCGTCGATCTGGCGCAGGCGCCCCTGGGCGTGGACGACAAGGGCCGGCCGGTCACGTTGCGCGAGATATGGCCGAGCGCGGAGGAAATCCGCGTCGCGATGCAGGCCATCACGCCGCAGATTTTTCGCAAGGTATATGCCGACATCGGACGCGGGCCCGACGCGTGGAATACCATCCCCGTTTCGGCGGGCGAACTCTTCCCGTGGGATTCGAATTCCAGCTATATCCTGGAGCCGCCCTTCTTCGAAGGCATGTGCATCGAGGCGATCCCGCCCGAACCGATCGTCGGCGCGCGGGTGCTGGGATTCTTCGGCGATTCGATCACGACCGATCACATCTCGCCGGCCGGGGATTTTTCCGAAGAGACTCCCGCCGGGCGGTACCTGCTGGGCAAGGGCGTGGCGCGCAGGGATTTCAACTCTTACGGAACACGGCGCGGCAACCACGAGGTGATGATGCGTGGGACCTTCGCCAACATCCGGCTGAAGAACGAGATGATGGAAGGGCTGGAAGGAGGGTGGACGCTGCACCTCCCGGACTGCGCGCAGATGTCGTTTTACGATGCGGCGATGCAGTACCGGCAGGAAGGCACGCCGCTGGTCATCCTGGCCGGGAAGGAATACGGGACGGGATCCTCGCGCGATTGGGCGGCCAAGGGCGTGCGCCTGTTGGGCGTGCGGGCGGTCATCGCGCAATCCTTCGAACGGATTCACCGTTCGAATCTGGTGGGGATGGGCGTCCTACCGCTGCAGTTCAAGGAAGGGCAGAATGCGGAACAACTCGGCTTGAGCGGCGATGAGATCTATTCGGTCCGCGATCTGGGCGCCCACATGCGTCCGCGGATGGAGGTTTCGGTCGAAGCACTGCACCGCGACGGAACCAGGATCCGCTTCAACACGATCGCACGGCTGGATACGCCGGTGGAAGTGGAATATTTCCTCAACGGGGGCATTCTGCCGGCGGTCGCGCGGAAGATGGTTAACTCGGATACCACGGAAAAATAACGGATTGCACGGATACCCACTCCGACCCCCGGGGAGAACACTCGAAGGCAGGCTTCTGCCACCCTCCCTATATTGGGGAGGGGTCGGAGGTGGATGGAATGCAAAGAAAAACACCTTTCTCCAGAGCCGAGACTAATATCACCTGGTAGAGATCCGGAATCGGCTGAAGACGCTTTCTCCGTCGGGAAAACCGTTCTATCTGTATAGCTCCTCCTTCGCAGCCAGGACAATGGGTGACAGGTTTCAATACACCCCATTCCAACATAATAAATAAATCCCTCGCGAGAGGGATTTATTTATTATGAATTTCGGATTTGGCAAGGGGTGGGGCGGTGAGGGCGCTGCCTACTCCTTGATCCGTACCTCAGCCGTCATGCCCCAGAACAGCGTGGCATCGGAAGGGTCGAGCCGGATGCGCACCGGATAGACGATATCCCCGACTTTTTCCATAAAGGTTAATCCGATCCGTTCCACGGTGCCGGTCAGCGTGAGGTTGGGCAGTGCATCGGGGACAACGGTCACCAATTGCCCAACCTTGATATTCACCACTTCCTTTTCCGTGAAATCCGTCGTTTCCACATACCAGTGTTTCAGATCGGCAAAGACGATCACCGGCAGGCTGGGAAGCGCGTTCTCGCCGGCCGAGATGTCGATCCGCGCCACCACCCCGTCGTACGGGGCAACCACATTCCGTTGATCCAATGCGGCTTGGGCCGCGGCCCGGCGCGCCTGGGCGGCGTCGAGATTCGATTGGGCCAGCGCCAACTGATCCGCGTCAGGGCCGTTCTCGCGCTGCTTGCGGATGCGGGTGGCTTCCGCGAGCCGCCCCCGGGCCACTTCGAGGTTCGACTTGACCTGAATATACTTGTTTTCTATTTCGGTCTGCCGGATGACGGCATTATCGTATTTGGATTGCGCGTCGTCCAACGCCCTTTTGGTGCGGACCCGGTCGGGATTATCCTTCTCCCGGTCGGCGTACTTGTCAAATTCCGTTTGTGCGTCTTTCAATTCGGATAAGGCCGTGGCCACATCCGATTTGGCTTTATCCAGATCTTTCTCGTACTGATCCTGATCGAAATCATCCCAGGCTTTAAGCGCGGTGTTGTACGCCTTTTGAGCGGTGGCTTCATCGAGCAGCGCCTGGTTGTAGGCCAGGTCCGCCGTGCGTTTCAACTGGTCCAACGCCTGCTGGGCGGCGGTGACATCCGTTTGCGCGGCCGCCAGATTGGCCTCGTAGGCTTCCCGGTCGCCCAGGCGCAGGAGGATGGTGCCTTCGGTGACGGTCTCGCCTTCAGCCACCAGGACCTCCTCCACTTTCCCCGGGGCGCCGACATACAGGTTGGTGAAATCACGCGGCACAATCCGTCCTTCGGCGAGGATCGCACTCCCCGAGCCGGAGGGCGTGGCCGCCGGAATCGGGGTGTCGGCGGAGGATGTGCTTCCACAACCGGTCAGCAGGAGGAGGGCGATCAACACAAAAGCGGGGACGCGGATGTCGTTATGCTTTTTCATGTTTTTGCTCCATAGTCTTCATCCCGCTTTCGCGGGATATAAATACCCCATAGCTTGATAAGAATGTGCCAGGGGGTTGTGTTCCTGGATACCGTGCGGCCTGTCGATTGGTTGTTCATTCGTACGCCAAGACTTCCCGGATGGTCAGGCGCGTGGCATTGCGCGCCGGGCCGACACTGGCGAATACGGACAGGATGACTACAACGATCCCCCACAGGAACACCCCGATCGGCGTGAACGTGAAATCCGCCGTCGCGCCGAACAGGGCCAGAATGATGGCATTCGCCATCAGGGAACTCACCGGAAGCGCCAGTATCAGCCCGAAAACCCAGCTCATCAGGCCGATCAGCAGCCCTTCCACCATCACCAGTTCCATCACGGAACGGTCGGACGCGCCGATCGCCCGGATGATGCCGATCTCCCGGGTGCGCTCGAGGACGTTAAGGCTCATGGTGCCCGCCAGACCAATGCTGCCCACGACGGCGATCAGGACGGCCATCATCAGCAGGAAACCGGTCAGAATATTCAGTCCGCTGGCCGTGGTGGCGGTGAGGGAGCGGCCTGCCTCCACGTCCGCAATGCGGAACCCGTGTTCCTTGAGGCGCGTTTCGATCTCCCGGCCCAGCGCTTTCTGCGCCTTGAGGCTCATGTTCTCCTGGGATCCGGTAATGCGAAAGGAATTGGCGCGGTTGCTCTGGTGAATGACGACGGAGAGGTATTCATATGTGGTGTAGGCCAGATACCCGCCGCTTTTGCCTGCCATCTGGAAGAAGCCGATGACGGATACGGCTTTTTCCTTGCCGAAGATTTTGATCTTGATCTGATCGCCCAGTTTAAGCTTCGGGAACGTTTCCCGGAACCGTTCGTTGACGACGATCACGGCGTCATCCCCGGTTTGGAACCAGCGCCCTTCCAGGAGGACCGGGTCCACCAGCCGGCTGCCGGCCGGCGGAGCCAGCAGACTGACGCTTTCTCCCGCGGTGCCGTCGGATTTCACCAGCACGGCGGCCGTCGCGGCCCAGCCTTCGACATGCCGGACGCCCGGGACCTCCCGGATGATCTGTTCGACCTCCGAAATTCGCGCACTGTCGTTGAGGTTGACGGTCACATCGGCCAGGAAATAATGCCCGATGCGCTCGATGTATTTGGTCAACGAGCTTTGCACGTTGAAGGTGGCAATGAAAATGGCGCCCCCCAGGGTAAGCGTTGTCAGGGTCAGGATCAGGCGGCCCGGGCGGCGGAAAGTATTGCGCAAAGAGAGCAGCATCGGACGCGACAGACGGCGGAAGCTTCCGCGGTCGCGCTTGGTTTCCCTGGGTTTATTCTGGTTGAGCCCGCTCAGGGCCTCCACCACCGAGATCCGGGTGCCGTTAAGGATGGGGACAATCCCGGCCAGCTGGGGAATGACCAGCGCGATCCCCAATTCCAGCCAGACGACCGACGGTTCGATGCGGAATCCTTGCAGGTCGATGTTGATCGCGCTGGCGAAATTCTGCATCAGCGCGTACGCGGCCCAGCCCGAGAGCGGCAGCGCAATGGCAAACGCCGTCAAGCCGTAGACGAAAATCAGCGACATATAGACGGCGATAATCTGGCCCCGGCGGGCGCCGATGGTTTTCATGATGCCGATATGGTTTACTTGCTGAGTGAGCAGGGCGGCGAGCGTGTTGGTGATGAGGAAGCCGCTCAGGAACAACACCAGGAATCCGAGCACGACCAGCACCGCCGAGATGGCGTCCACATAGACCCGGTTGGGGTGGTCATCCTGCGGGCGCACCTGCGAAAAAATGACGACATTCCCGCCGGTTTCGACCGCGTGGGTCACCCGGTCGGCGATCTCCTGAAGGTGAACCCGGTCGGTGGGATTATCCTGCACGGTCACGTACAGGCGGTTCATGAGCGGCGGGGAATCCAGCCACTCCAGCGTGGCAAAGGTGATGTAGCCCTGAACCGGCGCGAGGAAGAATCCTCCGGCGCCCACCGAACCGATGGTTTGGTCGTGGGTGACGGCCGCGACGGTCAGTTCCCGGATTTTCCCCGACGGCAGTTCCACCTGGATCGTGCTCCCGACTCCCTTGGCGACCTCGCCCAATCGATATATGTCGATGGCCACCTGGCGGTCTTGCGGCGGCCAGATGCCCTCTTTCACGCTTACCCGGTTGATATCCATCGTTTCAATATCCGGGATGGCTTTCAATTCAATGGGTTGCCATTCCCCCTTGGTGTTTAAAACCCGCAGCGTGAGGGTCTGGACGCCCTCCGCCTGGCTAACCCCTGCGGTGTGGCGGACGGAATCCACCAGGTCCTGATCGAACGGAGATGCGAAGACCTCGATATTGGCGGGATTGACCGAGGCATACCCGGCTTTCATATCCTGATTGATGATGAGGGTCATGCTGACGATTAAACCGGCGGCAAACAGGCCGATGGTGATCGACGCAATGACCAGGAGGGAACGGAATTTATGCCCCCAGATATCCGCGAACACTTTTTGCCAGCGCGGGCGCATCATGGCGTTCTCTCCCGGTTGAGGGAGCCGGTCGGATCGTATTTCCGGATTTTCTGGACGGCCGCTTCGCGCAAGAACTTCTCGCTGGCCGGATGGGTGTTGAGGTATTCGCCGAAGCTCGCCAGCGGAACGCAAAGGGTATCCACCGGCCCCTGCGCGCGAAGCGAAAGCCGCAGCGGCGGAAGTTCGAGCATCTCCAGTTCGCTGACGTAATCGCCGGGACCCAGGGTGGTGATCACCTCGGGCGCATGGCCGATCCGGTCGCGGGTAACGTGGACTTCACCTTCCAGGATGATGATCAATCCGTTGTCCAAGCCGCCCTGGCGGGCGATCACCGCGTCCGGTTCAAAGCTGCGCGGAACGGCCAGCTTGCTGAGCAGGAGCAATTGCGGATGCGGGAGCGCGGGCAGCGCCCGATCGATCGCCTCATCCACCAACTCCCCGTCCGAAATAACGATCCGTCGGCGCGCGCGGCGGACCAGGGTCGGGTCGTGGGTGACCAGCAGAATGGTTTTCCCTTTGGAGGCCAGCTCCTCAAAGAGGTCCAGGACGTGGTTGGCTGAGCGCGAATCCAGGTTGCCGGTCGGTTCGTCCGCAATGAGGATGGGCGGATCGTTGGCCAGGGCGCGGGCGATCGCCGCGATTTGCTGCTGTCCGCCCGACAGGGCGGCCGGGAGCTTATCGGCCATGCCGTCCAATCCGACGAGTTCCATCCAGGCCAGTGCGCGGGAAACGCGTTCGGCCGGCTCGTATATATGGCAATAATCCATCGGGAGCAGAATGTTTTCGAGCACGGTCAAAGTGGGCAGCAGCTGGAAAAACTGGAAAACGATTCCGATGTTGCGGCCGCGCCATTCGGCCATCCTGCCCTCTTGCATCCGGTACAGGTCGATATCGCCGATGCGCACCGAACCGGACGTGGGGTGGTCGATCCCGGTGATCATGTTGATCAATGTGGATTTGCCGCTTCCGGATTTGCCCATGATGGCCGTGAATTCGCCGCGTTCGAACGACAGGTTAATCCGGTGCAGCGCCAGAAATTCCCCGGCGGCGGTTTTGTATACCTTGCGCACGTCGTGCAGTTGGATATAGGAGGCGGCTGACGTTCCCACGGGGCTACTGCTCCACCGGGAATTGCGGCTCGTCGGTCAACTTGCCGTCGGCGAGCCACAGTACGCGCGTATAGCGCCGGAAGAAGCTTGGATCATGGGAGACCATCAGGATGGTGTGGCCGCGAACGGTGAGTTTTTCGAATATGGAAAAAATTGTATCCGCCGTCGCCGAATCCAGGCGGCCGGTGGGTTCGTCCGCCACCAGGATGGGCGGATCGTTGGCGAGCGCGCGGGCGATCGCCACCCGTTGCTGCTGGCCGCCGGAGATATCGCCGGGGAGCTTGTCGGCGTGTTCGGCGATTTCCATCTCGCGCAGCAACGCCAGCGCGGATTCCCTGCTTTGAACGGGGGTGTAATTGCCGTTGAAATCCATCGCCAGCATGACGTTTTGGATGAGCGAGAGCGATGAGATCAGGTGGAAGGACTGATACACCACGCCCAGGTTTTTTCCGCGCCAGGCGGCCGCCGGATTTTCCTTCAGCTTATGGACCGCCACATCGCCGATCCAGATTTCCCCGGCCGAGAGGTGGTCGGTCGCGGTGATCATATTGACCAGCGTGGTTTTGCCGGCGCCGGATTTGCCGAGGATGCCGATCAGCTCGCCGGGGAATACGCTGAAATCAATCCCTCCCAGCGCCATAAACTCGCCGGCGGCGGTTTTATACGCTTTGCGCACGCCCTGGATCCGGATGAGCGGTTTTCCCGGCTCGAGATCGGAAATCCTTCGGTGATGGATCTTGGCGATGGAGGTCAAATTAGTAACTCCCGGACGGTTTCACATTTCGAATCGGCAGACCACTCGGAAAGGAAATCCGTCGGGCAGGGCTGGATCCGGAGCGTAAAACGAAAACGAAAAACAAGGAACTCATGGCGGATGATTTGTCCGTTTCTTATTAGGAGGAGAATTCCCGGTGTAAGAAGGGGCAATGATCGAAGCCGGTATGATTGTACTATGCAGACCGTCTCCGGAACGGCGAATTGGCTTCTTTTTAACCGTTCCATAATCAATATTTACAGTGGATTTACGGCCAGGGCGGAAATACATAGAAAAACCAGATAGGGGGAAATGCCGGTGGTAGAACCGTTGACTTCGATGGGGCTCTGCTGGGGAGCCTGTGGGCGTGGATTCGTCAATACTCAGCGGCTTATGCCTCCATTCCCTTCCGGACCCTCCCAAATCAGCGGATTCCAATCCTCCATCTAGCAGGATGTTGAAAAAGCCGGTCGAGTAGCCCGCGCTCCTTGCGGGCGTATCGAGACCGCTCCGAATCCTCGGTGGTCTCGATACGTAAAAACCGCTACTCGACCAGCTTCGATGCCTTTTTATAACCATCTGCTAGAGCCATTCTATTCGCTAATATGGGGAGGGTCAGGGCGGGGAGGGGAGGGCAGGGAGGGAGATGTGCTTCTCGTAAAAATAGCTGAGCGGATCGGGTTCGTATTCTCCGAAGGGTTCGATTCTGTGATATCCCATCCGCTCATATAATCCGATCGCTTCCGCCTGGTAGATGCCTGTTTCCAGGCGGAGGATTCCCAATCCGCGCCGGCCGGCGTGTTCTTCCAGGCATGCCATGATCGCCCGGCCAAGTCCCATCCCGCGGAACGGCGGGCGAACGTACATGCGCTTAATCTCCGCATATTCCGGAGTGTATAATTTTATCCCCCCGCAACCGGCCGCCACCCCTTCGCAGCGCGCGATGAAAAAGGCCACTCCCTCGGCGATAAGCTTCTCGACCGGGTAACCGTGGTGGCTCGCCGGCGGGTAGAGGGGGATCAGGTAGGCGTCGAGCTCGGCGATCAACGCGCGGGCATCGGCGGTATCGGGCCGTTCGGCGGAAAGGGTGACGGGCATGGCGGAGAATTTTACCCTTTCCTGCCCTTGCGAAGCATTCGCACTCGAATCTGGTTTTTGAGTGCGAATGGTTGCGGAGCGAGGGTGATCTCAGCGGGCATCCACAAGAAAAAAGAATCCATCGTCGCTATTGGCCCTGGATCCCCGATAAGAGCGCCCCCGCTTCGCATTCATCCCGGCTCATGGGCCAAGTACGAGCCGGGATGCTCCCCCCATTCGCGAATGCTTCGCATCGGTAACTCCCCGATGCTCATCGCTCCCCCACTGCGCAATCATCCCTGCTCATGGAACAAAACCGAGCAGGGATGCTCCCCCCACTCGCGAATGCTTCACATCAGAAGAGCACCAATGCTCATCGCTCGGGGGGCGAGCGCGAGGGCAGGCGGGGTGCAAGCGCGAGGGCAGGCTCGGGGATGACGGCCAACGGCGCGGATTGGTGGTGGGGTTGATCTACTCGGGAAAAATTTTCCCGAATTGAGGATGTTCAACCGGTCCAGCGCGCGTTTAATTCTTTTCTGGATCTCGGTCGAGACCGAACCGAGCGCCTTTTCCAAGTAAGCGCGCTTGAGCGCCCCCACGCCGTGTTCGCCGGAAAGCGTCCCGCCCAGTTCGAGCGCCGCGGTAAATTCCTCCTCGGCCATTTGCCCGACCTTCCGCCACCGCCCGGGATCGCGCTTGTCGAACAGGATGTTGGGATGCAGGTTGCCGTCCCCGGCGTGGCCGAAGACCACAACCGGCAGGCCGTAATTAACGCCGATGGCCTTCAGCCGGCGGACAGCCTCCGGGAGGGCGCTCCGCGGGACGGTAATGTCCTCTCCCGGTTTGTTGGGAGCCTTTCGGTCCAGCGCCGGCGAGACGGACCGGAGGGCTTGCCACAGCGAAGGGCGTTCCTCCTCATTCCCGGCGACCTTCACCCGGCAGGCTCCGCTAATACGGCAGATCACACCCGCCGCTTCGATCTCCCGCGACCAGGCAGTCGAAGCGGGCGTACATCTTCTTGAAAAGGTTGGGACTGAGCTCCAACTCCCCGTTCAATCCCTTGCGGGCCGATGCCACCGGCTGCGCGGTTAGTCTATCTCGCGGAAAGACTCCTTGTGCGCCGGGCAGACGGCCAGGCTCGGCCCGCAGCGGATGCCGTTCGGGTATTGTTCTTCGGATGGCAGGGAGGCACAGCCGGGGCGAAGCACGGTTTCCGGCGGATAATATTCTCGAACCGTGATGAAATGGATGGGATGGCTGCATGCATGCCGGATCGTATGTGCTTGACCGAGACTTCTGTCAAGATGTCCGCCGAGGAAGATAGAGATACAATTAAACCGGATGGGAATCCGGCTGCTGCAGGGGTGGGGTGGGTGAGGAAAAATCGCGTGGGTGCCAAGGATGAAGGAAAAATGAATATAGCGGTAATCGGCGCCGGCCCGGCGGGTATGGCCGCGGCGCTTCAGGCGGCCTGGCAAGGGGAGGCGGTGACGCTTTTTGAGAGGAATTCGGATGTCGGCCGCAAATTGCTGGTGACCGGAAGCGGGCGCTGCAACCTCACCAACGATGCGGTGGCGCCGGAAAAATATGCCTGCGCCGACCCGTTATGGATCCAAACGATGCTCGGTTCATTCGGAGTGCGGGAACTGTCGGGGTTCCTGCGGCGGATCGGCATCCTGGTGTATAAAACATCGGACGGCTGGTATTACCCGCTGTCCAATTCGGCGCATTCGGTCGTGGAAACCTTTCACCAGGCGCTGCTCCAGGCGAATGTGACGCTCCGCATGAAAAGTCCGGTCCGGGAGATTCAATCCGCGGCAAAGGGATTTCTCCTCTCGCTTGACGGCGAGGCCGGCAAGGAAGACCACCATTTCCAGAAGGTCATCGTCGCGGCGGGAGGAATGGCGCACCCCAACCTCGGTTCGCGCGGCGAATTATTCCCCGTCCTGGAGAAACTGGGGCACACGTTGCTGCCCAAACGGCCCGCGCTGGCTCCCGTGATCGCCGAGCTGGGATCCCTCGTACATCTGCAGGGCGTCCGGCTGGATGCCGGCGTCGAACTCTGGAAAGGGGCAGACCGCGTGGCCGGATCGGCCGGCAATATTATCTTCACCGAGTGGGGGATCAACGGGCCCGGCGTGATGGACATCAGCCATTACATATCCGCCGGCCCGGATGGTAAATTTGAATTGTCGCTGAACTTCCTTCGATTCTTTGAAGCGGATTTTTCAGACTTGTTGCAGGATATGCGGCGCACTCCCGCTCCGCTGAAAGTATTCCTGGAAGCCTTCTTCTCCCCCAAAACCGCCTCGCTGCTTCCGCAGCTGGCGGGATTATCCGAATCGATTCCTCTGGACCGGCTCGATGAAGCAGCCGTTCAGAAGTTGATCCGGTCGCTGCGCGACGTGCGGTTAAAAGTGAAAGGGGTGAAGGGGTTCGAAGTATGCCAGCTTTCGGCGGGCGGCATACCGGTTACAGAAGTCGACTCGCCCACCATGGAATCCCGGGTTCGTAAAGGATTGCATTTGGCGGGTGAGACGGTCGACGTAGTCGGACCCTGCGGCGGGTTTAACCTGCACTTTGCGTTTGCCAGCGGCGCGTTGGCGGGCGCGGCGGCGGCAAAAGGACCCATTTAAGAAAACTCGTTGGAATTGCTCAGCCTAGAAGAAGTAGTACGCGGATTACGCGGAATCCACGGATTTCGCGGAACACCTCATGGAAGAAAAACCTGAGATATTTAAACCATCAGCGCTATCCGCCCCTGGCCGTGAAAACCGCGTACATTTTATCCAATCACTTTTAAATCTCTGAGTAGTGGCAAGTCGTGTATTGGGTTTCAAAACCACTGCCTTTGGCAGTGAGTAGAATGAAAAGG
>JBAVFZ010000061.1:0-3904 GCA_049684495.1 Anaerolineales bacterium
CCCCACAAGTACGCGGCGCCCATGCACAGAAGGATGATCCACAGCGGGAGAAGAAAATCCATGTAGCGCCGGGCGAAATACGTCCAGGGGATCGCGTCCGCGACGACTTTTATATTGACCGAAAAGGCGTAAAGCTGAACCACGGGTATCAGCAGCAAGGGCGCCGCCGCCAGCAGCCGCTTCGATCGCCAAAGCGACCAGAAGCCCGCCGCCATAATCCCCAGCGTGACCGGCAGGGCCCAGCCGGCAAACAGCGCCAGATGGCCCATATAGCCACGGAGTATATTCCACGCATTTTCAGGATTGATCCACCCCAGGGCGAAATTGTGCTTCACGAAATAGGTGTTGGGCAGGGGATGGCCGTTGATCGCGTAGTTGTACAGCGCCCAGGCGCCGCCGAGGAGGAGCGACGGCAGGAACAACCGGAGCCCCAGCCGGAGTTCTTCCCCGGTGACGAGGGTGACCTCACGACGCTTGAGGAAAACCGGAAGCAACGCAAAGAATCCGATCAGCATCGCCGTCAGCGCGCCCTCCCCCCGGGTGATGACGCCCAGCCCGAGCACAATCCCGGCCAGCGCGGGGCGATCGATACGGCTCAGCCATAATCCCAGCAGCGTCAGCAGCGTGAACAAGGGCACTTCCATGCCGGCGACGTTCCCATAGGCGAGGTTCGGTTCGAGGATCACGGCCAGGCCGGCGAACCAGGCCCATTTCTTGTTGAGCTCGAAGGCGAGCGCCAGATGGTAGGTCGCCATCGGAACGCCCATCGCAAACAGCAAAGAGAGGCCTTTCGCGCACCACTGCGGAGAAATGCCGAGGGGGGTGAACACTTTGTAGACGGCGGCCAGCAGGATCACCCACAGCGGGCTCGACATCCCGGCTTCGGCGACGCCGGGATTGAAATTAAACCAGCCCTCCTGCGCCAGGGCTCTCGCGTAGACCAGGTGAATCCAGCCGTCGTCGAGCGGTAATCCGATCCACGCCCAATCGCCGCCGGATTGCCTGGCGAGCAAATAAACTGCGGAGACGATGACGGTCAGCGCGACGGCGGCCACATAGAAGGGGAAGTGCCTGAACAGGCTGCGCTTCGGTGGCTCAAGGTTCCTCGGACGGCCTTCCATCGCCATGTCGTGGTCTCCTGGATTTTCGGATCCCGTATCAGAGATGGATGATTCGAATGACGCAACGGCAATCATATCCGGACCCTTGTTTCGAGGAACCGCCGCCGGACCGGGCGAACAACACCGTGCGGATTTTACCCGAATGGGGCTAGGGCCAGATGCGCGCTCCGACGGCCTTTCGACCGGCCGGATGGATTTAAATCGGTTCCCAGTCCGGATCCATATCCTTTCCGGGATTATTCGTCAGGTTGGCCAACCCCTCGCCGTCGACCCGCACGGCGTAGATTTCAAAATCGAACTCCCCGAGGGATTTGGCCGAAATAAAAACCACCCAGGTGCCGTCGGGGGACCAGGCGGGTTGGACATTGACCAGTTCGTTGTCCGTCAATGGATAAATGAAGGAATCCTCCAGCCGCAGAATATAAATTTGGTTTGTCTTTCCGTCCCGGTCGGAACGGAAGGCGATCATCGTGCCGTCGGGGGAAAAGGCGATCCCCCCGTCGTCCGCGGGGTTGTTGGAAAGATTGTCCTTTCCGGATCCGTCCGCGCCCATCATCCAGATCTCCTCCGGAAAGATCGGCATGCCGAAGGCGATCCGGGATCCGTCGGGGGACCAGATGAAATCGTCGACGTCCGGATCGTCCGGGGTAAGGTTGGTTTCCCCCGAGCCGTCCGCATTCACAAGGCAGATGTCGCCCGCGTTGCCGTCCGAAGGGCCGCACAGGCAGCCGATGACATCCCCGTTCGGCGACCAGGCCGGTTCCACCTCGTCCTGATCGCCGGTCTTGGTCAACTGCTTTGCGTTCGATCCGTCGGCATGCATCGTGTAGAGGTCGTAATTCCCGCTACGGTCTGAAGAGAATACGATCTGCGAGCCGTCGGGCGACCAATCAAAAAAGGATTCGTCGGCCGGATTATTGGTGAGGTTGATCAATCCCGAACCGTCAGGGCGAATGCGAAAAACGTCAAAGGTTCCTCCCTCGCCGCTGCCGATGAAGGCAATCCACTCCCCATCCGGTGACCAGACCGGGTGGAGATCGGTTTCACCCGGAGTCCCGGCCAGAAGCTTTACATCGCCGCCGTCGGCGTTCATCAGGTAGATATCGGGCAGGCCGTTTTCACGGATCGAACTGAACGCGATCCGGCCCATATCCTTCAGCTCGGGGATTACAACCGGCGACGGCTCCCCGGTCGGCGCGGCGGCGGATCCGGGCGTATGGACCGCCGTCTTCGCAACGGTGCCCTGCGGCGCTTGAGTGGCCGCTCCCGATGAGAAAAAGCTGCATCCGAGTGCGAATAGGATCAGGCCAAACATCCCCACGGATCGAAAACTCATTAAAGTTCGTCGCATGGCATCCTCCATCGATGGACCCTGAACAAGTGTGGAATTTTATCAATAATCAAGAAAGCGACCTCTTAAGCCTCCGATTCCAGGAATTCCCGGATGGCTTTGGCCACCTCGTACGGCTTTTGCGACTGCAGGTCGTGGACCCCGTCCTCGTAATTTAGTTTCTTCGAATGCGGAAGATAGGCGTTGAGGAAACGGACGGTCTCCGCGGCCATCTCCCGGAAATCGGATTTCTTCCCCGCCAGATACAGGATCGGCGCCGTGATCCGTTTGGCCTCTTCTTCGAAGGGGATGAGGGTCTGGGGCGATCTTCCGATCCAGTACCAGGCGTTGCGCGTGGCGGATTTGGCGTTGAAGGATACCTCGTCAAGCGTCCGCCGCCGTTCGGCATCGGTCATGTGCGGGAACCAATCGCCGGCGATGACCTGCATTGCGATCCGGTTGAACCAGCCGGTACGGATCAGCCCGATCGCGAGATCCCCGAGGATCGGATACCCCAGCCATTTTTCCATCGGGCTGCTTGGCAGCGCCCCGGGGCGGATGATCCCGCCTTCGATGCTCACAATTTTTCCGCACACGTCGGGATGGCGGGCGGCCAGATTGAACACGATCACCCCGCCGTAGGAAGCGCCCACCAAATGGGTCCGGCCCAGGCGCAGGGTCCGGATGAGTTTCGCGATCAGGTCCGCCTGTTCGCCGATCGAATACCGGAATCCCGACCGCGGCTTGTCGGAATCGCCGGCGCCGAGATAATCCAGCGCCAGCACGTGATGCCCGCGGGCGAGAATCGGCAGGATCGGATTCCACACCCGGTAGGTCGAGAACGATCCGGGAATAAAGAGTACCGGCGCGCCTTTTCCGGCCTCGACATAATGCAACCGGTACCCGTCGACCTCCGCGAACTCGTCCTCGCCGAATTCGGCTTTGGCCATCAAAGAATATGTGCGCATGATAATTCTCCGCCGACCTAACCTCCCTCCCCCATTTGGTTTTGAATGGGGAAGGGAGGTTAGGTCGGTTTTACGATAATCCCACAATCTTCCCCGTCTCCGGATCGGTGTCGATATCCATCATCGCCGGGCGGGTGGGCAGGCCCGGCATGGTGCGCATATCGCCGCAAAGCGGATACAGGAATCCGGCGCCGATCGAGGCGCGGATATCGCGGATCGGCAGCCGCCAGCCCCTGGGCGCGCCCTTGAGTTTCGGGTCGTGGCTCAGGCTCAGATGGGTCTTGGCCATGCAGACCGGCAGCCGCCCGAATCCCAGTTCTTCATACTTGTCGATCTTCGCCTCGGCCCGGGGCAGGAAATCCACCCCGTCGGCTCCGTACACCTGGATTGCGAGGGTTTCGATTTTTTTCCGGATCGGGGCATCGTCGGGATACAGATAATGGAATTGGGAATGCCGCTGGGCGGCCGCGACCACCGCCTCGGCC
>JBAVFZ010000062.1:0-19571 GCA_049684495.1 Anaerolineales bacterium
CGGCGAATCCATCCTGCCAAAAAGCGACCGGGAACAGCCGGATCAGCGTATCCGAATAAGGGAAGAGCCAGGTCTCGCCGGTGAAGAAGACACGGTGGAAGCCCACGAACGCCCAATCCCAAGCCAGGGCGACGGTCACGAGGACGAGAATCAGAAAGCCGAAGGTGCCGATGCCGGCCGCGGCGAGCGCCCGCCGCAGGAGTTCGCGGTCCTTCCAGAAAAGAAACGCACCGCCGGCCAGATAGAGGATGCCGAGCACGGCGAAAATAACCATCGCCTTCTGGACGATGGCGTGCACGTCGACCATATGCTGGACTTCGCGCTCGTTATACAGCGGCGAACCGTCCGCCAGACGGTATGGCGCGAAGAAATCATCCCCGGCATTTGAAAGCAGGTACTCGCGTGAAATATTCGCCCACTGGATGCGCTCCGTTGTGGTAAAGCCGTACGGATCGGCGGGGAACCCCGGGCGCCGGTATTCCCATTCGACAAACGTCGGCAGCAACATGATCCGCACCCAGGCCAGGAACACCAGCAACGGAAAGGCGGCAATCAGAAAAATGCGGACGATCGATTTCATGGGAAACCTCTCCCTTATTGCGGCGCCAGCATGGGCAGCCGGCCGGAAAGCACGAATTGGATGACCATGGCGTTGGTGAGCAGTTCGATCGGCGCGCGATCGTCGGTGTATACCATGCCGTTCTCCGGGGTGGGCTGCAGGTTTTGGATCGTCCACTCCAGGACGGTCAGGAGTTCGGGCGGCGCGCCGCCCGTGGTTTTCAACGCGTGGTAGTTATCGAGGAGATTCTGGATCGTCGTGGGTTGGGCGGTCGCAAACAGGATGCTGTTCATGCTGAAGGGGACATCCGTCACGTACACGTTCGGGAACACCGCCTGCAGGGTGGCGGCCAGGCCTTCGATCAGGCGGCGGTCGTCCGGGAGCCGGGCGACGTTGATCGTCACCACGCCGTCCGGCGTCAGGCGCCCGCGCACGGTTTGGAAGAATTCGAGGGTGGTCAGGTGCGGGGGAATGTAGGGCGGGCGGTAGGCGTCGATCGCGATCACCGAAAACGTCCGCCGGCTGTGGGCCAGGCCCCAGCGCCCGTCGACGGCCAGCGCCGAGAGGTTGGCCTCGTTCATCCCGAAATATCGGCGTCCGACATCGATGATCACCGGATCGATCTCATACCCTTCGATCGGGATCGGCCCGTAGATTTTCGTGTATTGCCCGGCGGCGGTCCCGGCCGCCAATCCGACGATCGCGAGACTTTCCACCTGCGTCGGATCGCGCGGCGGCGCGTTGAAAAACGGCGCCGCGAGGAAATAATCCCACGTCCCGCCGGTCAGGAGCAGCGACGGCGCATACACCGAATGCATCCCTTCGCCTTCATTTAAACGCAGGTAGCGGACACTGTCCACTTCCACGACCTGGATATAGTTGTAGGCGGATTCCCGCTCATAAATCTGGCCGGGGGTGTTCTTGATCGAGAGGCCCGTGCCGACGGCATACAGCCCGAGGAGCGCGAGCGGCATCCATAAATGCCACAGCGCCATCCGCCGGTCCGCCCGCCAGAGCCCGACCAGCGCCACGAGCAGGAGCAGCGCGGCGAAGACGAAGAACGTGCGGGCGGTGCCGATCGAGGGGATCAGCCACAGCACCGGAAGAAACGTGCCGATGATTGATCCGAGCGTGGAGATGGCGTACAACCTGCCGGAGATGTTGCCGGCGGCGTTGACATCCCGGATCGCGAGCCGGATGGCGAAGGGCGAGATACACCCCATCAGTGTCACCGGTACGGAAAAGAGGATCAGCACCGCCCCGAACGACCCGAGCACGATCGCCGCGTCGAGTTTTTCCACCGCGGCCGCCGCTCCCAGCAGGACCGGCCGGCTGATGACGGGCACCACCGCCGTGGTGAGCGCCGCCCAGGCCATGATCCGGTAGAAGACCGTCGGATTCGGGTTGCGGTCCGCCCAGCGCCCGCCGATGAAGTATCCGGCGGTGAGGTAGACCAGGATCAGCCCGATGATGTTGGCCCACACCAGGTTGCTCGTCCCGAACACGTTGCCAAGCAGGCGCGAGGCGGCCAGCTCCACCGCCAGGGCGGTCATGCCGGATACGAAAACGGCCAGCTGAAGGAATCGCGATGAAGGATTCATGCCCTCTCCCATTTCAGGCTGCGGGTGATTATACCCTCCCCCTCCTTTGTCTCCCCGCTTCGCGAGGGCAGGCTCGCCCGTTTGCGCCGCTCACGGTTTACTGGATCAGGAAATTATTTTTGCGCAAACGGGCGAGGATAAGAGGGGGGTGCGCGGGTTATAATCCGCCGGATGGCGCTGTCCACGTTCACCCGCCGTGATCACCGGTTCAATTGGCTCGGCTTCATCACGGATTACGTCTTCTTCAGCATCGGGTTGACCTTTGCCGGAACGAACACCATCCTGCCCGCCTTCGCCTCCCGGTTGACGGACAACCCCATTCTGATCGGCCTGGCCAATGCGCTCTGGCAGGGCGGGTGGCTGCTGCCGCAGATGTTCGCCGCGCATTATCTTTCCACCGCCCCGCGCAAGCTCCCGACCATTAAATTCTTCGCGCTGATCGGCCGTCCCATTTTTCTGGTATTCGGAGTCTTCCTCTTCCTCGCCGGATCGGTCTGGCCGGCGGTGTTTCTTTTGGGGATTTATTTTTGCAGTTTCTTTTTCAGCGTCACGGATTCGATCGCCGGGGTGGCCTGGTTCGACCTGCTCGGGAAAGCGTTCACCCACCGCGAACGCGGACGGGTGATCGGCATCGGCCAGGCGCTTTCGGGGATTCTTTCCATCGGCGCCGGCGCCATCATCGGCTGGATCCTCGAATCGTCCGGGCTGGCCTTCCCGGACAATTATGGATTGATCTTCGCCCTGGCTTCCGTTTGCTTTCTCATCTCCCTGGGCGGGATTTTCCTGATCCGCGAGCCCCTGGAACCGGTGGCGGCCGAGCGTCAGAAAATGCTCGAATACCTCCCCGGATTGGTGCGTCTGATCCGGAAGGACCGGACCTTCCTGCGGGTGAACGTTGCGCGCCTGTTGATGGCGACGTGCGCGATGGCTTCTCCCTTCTTCGCCGTGTACGCCATCCGGGATTTGGGCATGCCCGAAGCCAGCGTCGGCGGGTTTGCCATCGCACAGACGATCGGCAGCGCGCTGGCAGGGCTGCTTTTCGGCTGGGTCGCCGACCGCTTCGGGTCCCAAATCGTGATCCGGATTGTCGGAGGGGTCTACCTGCTGGCTCCCTGCCTGATACTGGCGGCGGGGGTGAGCGGGGTGAGCGGTGCGTTCGCGGTGGTCCTGGTAGCCGCGGGATTCCTGTTCCTGGGACTGGGCGACGGTTCGATTATGCTGGGATTCATCAATTATGTGCTCGAGATTGCGCCCCCGGGGCAACGGCCGGTGTATGTCGGCCTGACCAATACGCTGGTCGGGGTGATAGTCCTGTTTCCATTCATCGGCGGAACCCTGGCGGAGTGGGGCGGGTACCGGGTCGTATTCCTTCTGGCCGCGGCGGGAATTGCCGCCGGATGGTTCATGGGCGCGTCGCTTCCGTCCCGTGCGGCGCATTTTGCCGCCGCCCAACAGTCGGCGCAGGAAACCAAACCGCCGTATAATAGCGGGTAGGACCGATCCGGCGCGCCGGGAGGCGAAAAGACCTTGGGCCTTGGCGAATTACTTTTTATAGTCCTTATCTTCATCATGATCTTCGGCGCGGGGTGGATCTTCGGTTTGGCCGGTTGGGTCCGCAAGGGCATCCGTTCGCTGCGCAAGGAGTGGGATGCCGGGAAGGATTCCTTCACCCGGTAAACCCCCGATCCACAGCTTCCCCCAGCACCGCGATCCGCCCTCCGGCCGGCTCGAGTTTGCTTGATTCGAATCGTCCGGCGGGAAGGCAGGCGGTCACGCCGTTTGATTTCGCAGGCAAAAACGAAAAGCCAATACTCACGGAGGGCGCGCTTCGCCGTTTCAGAAACGGTTGAGCTGCGTAAAAATGGGGTTTTCCTTCCTATAGTACAATCGGATCGTCGGACTCCTCCAAGGATGGTTCGGAGACCGAATTTTTTTCAGCGGAGCAGGTTTTCCGCATGGCTGCTACACCATCCAAAACCGGAAACATCCGTCAAGCCCTTCCGCGGGTGCTCGTGCTCGCGGATATGCCGGAATCCGGCGAGTGGCTCGTGCGCGAAGTCCTGCTCCCGCGGGGCTTCCCGGCCGAAGTCGCCCGGCCGGATTCTCCTCCGGCGGACGTCCTGGCGATCGACCTGACCCAGCTGCAGGGGCTGCAGGTCACCGGACTGCGCCAGCGGCGCGAACAGGGGGAAACCGCCCCGGCGATCGTGATGGCCAGCCGGATCAACCCGGAACTCGCGCGGGATCTATTCCGCCTCGGCGTCAAAGATTTTCTCCTCAAGCCCTGCAAACCCGACGACATCGTCCAATCCCTGCTGAATGCCTTTCGCCAATCCTCGGTCCAGGCCGGCGAGCGGCAAAGCGTCGACGAGTTGCGCGCCAACATCGAGCAGTTGCGGCGCCGGAACGAGGAATTGCGCTCCCTGCTCGATGTCGGCCGGGCCGTCACCCAGACCCGCCAGGCGGACCTGCTCCTGCGCCAGATCGTCGAAGCCGCCGCCTACCTGACCGGGGCCGAGGATGCCGGCATCTACATGCTGGAAGAAACCTCCGGCGATATCATCCTGCGCGCAAGCAAAGAAGCCCAGGGCGGCCGGGCGATGACCAACCGCATCTCCGTTTCCGACGAGTTCGTCAATCAGGTGGTGAAGTCCGGCCAGACGATCGTCCGCCAGAAAAACGGCCAGGCCAACCTGAAGGTGAAAACCGGCTATATGGTCCAGACGCTGGCCAATGTGCCGATCTGGGTCGAAGGCCGCATCGGCGGCGTGCTGGGAGTGTATAACCGGACCTCGCAGGTTAATTTCAGCGAGCATCACGTGCAGCTTCTGCGCGGGCTGGCGGCCTGGGCCGGGGTGGCGCTCGAGCGGCTCCTGCGCTCGCCGGGTGGCGACGCGGCCCCCGTAGCGGGCACTTCACCTCTTCCCGCGGCCGTCTCGCCCGCCGAGTTCCGCCAGGCGATGATGACCTTCATCGCCGAAGTGGCGAAGGTGGTCGGCACCAATCCGAATCTTCCGAACCGCGCGAACCTGTGGAAGTTGCGCGCGCAGGTGGAGGAATGGCTGAAGCGGCTCCCGGCCGAACCGAAAGCGGTACCGGCGGCGCCGGCCGGCACGGAAGTGTTCCAATACCGCAAGGCGATCGGGGACGCGTTGATGGCGGTGCGAACGGCGGCCGAGATGAAGAAGGTCCCGATCCTCACCCAGATGGCCGGAGAATTCCCCAACGTCTTCGGGAATCCGGAGGCGGCGCAATCCGGGCTGCAAACGCTGTTCGGTTGGTCGATCGCGCGCAGCAACCGCACGCCGATCGACCTGGTGCTCTTCCGGCTCAAGGGCGGGGAGCCGAGCGGACCGTTTGCGATCAACAATGCCGATAAACTCCCGCTCGGCGAGTGGGTGGTGCTATCGATCGTGGATTCCGGCCCGGCGCTGACCAGCGGGGAGCTGGGGGAGATCCGCAAACAGACCGCCCAGATGCAGATGGTCTCCCCGCTCGGGGCGGCCAACCGCCAGATCCGCGCGGGGCAGGGCCTGCTTTGGATGGAAGGAAGTTCGGAGCCGGTGACGATCTACGTCGGGTTCCGGGCGGCCGTATGAGCGGGAGGGAGGAATAATCCATGGAATCCAGGATGCCCCGCGACCTCGTCTCCGCCTCGATGATCACGCAGAACTACCGCGTGAACGGAATGATTTCGGTGACGGCCGCGGGCCTGATCGGCCTGCTGAGCGACCCGACGGATTCGTACGTCGAGATCGAAAATGCCTCGCTGGTCCGCCTGCATCGCCCGCAGGAGATCGTGGCGCAGTTCAACACCTGGGGGATGGTCAAATCGCGGATTATCGCCGTGTTGTGCGAACGGTCCGCCGATCTGGGGCGCATCACCATCGCCCGCGCCGGATTCTCGCGCCTGATCTCCTACCGGATCTGGGCCAGCCTGCACGGGTTCGAGATGTTCGGAATCCTCGAATCGCCGGGCAAGTTCGATTTTTCCGCGCAGATGTTCCAGGGCAACCGCCAGTTCACCGCGCTGTTCAATGCGACGCTGATCCCGGTGTATTTTCCGCAGCTCGTGACCCGCGCGCCGGCGATCCTCTTCAACCGCGCGATGGTCGAGGGGATCGGGGTGATCTCGGAGGTGGAGGAGCAGGCCGCCGCCGAGGAAAAGCGGATCGGCCAGACCGGCCAGCTGGGACGGACCGGGACCGGGCAGCTTACCCGCAGCGGCACCGGGCAATTCCCGCGCACCCAAACCGGCCCGTTGGGGCACACCGGGAACACCCAGCCGAGGCCGGCCGGCACCACCGGTCCGTTCCCGCGGACGGGTCCGAGCTTGTCCGACCCGGATGAAGAGATCAAATAATCCGTTCGCAGGGGGGTGCCGAATATGAATCGGTCACGGGGGAAAATCGAAGCGCCCATTCCGGCGCTTCGAGCGTTTTAATCCTCCTTCTCTGTCCCAACCTCTCTCCCCAACCCCTCTCCCCTTCCCGTATAACGGGAAGAGGGGAATGAGAAGCATCCTTAACAGAAGAGGAATCGAAGGGGAGGGAGGATGGGATGGGAAGCCGGGGATAACGACGTCCGGGATATGATATATAATTTTTCATAAGCAAGTCTCCAAGGGAGGATGCCATGGCCAAGAAAATCCACATGGATATTGACAGTGTCCGGGCGGTGATGGACCTATTGGGAAGAAAAGAATCTGAACTAAAGGACTTTATTACATTATTGAATCGGGCGGTGTCGGGATTGGAGGAGATCGACTGGATCGGTGAAGCTCCAAGCCAATTCTATGGCAAGTACGAAGAAATGCGCGGGGATTTGATGGCCCAAGTGGAATACATGGAAACCCTGGCCAGCCGGCTGAGTCAGGCGATCAGTGAATATGAAGCCGCGGCCGCCAAGTTGAGTTGAGGGGAGGATGCGATGCCGACAATTCACATGGATGTCGATCAAGTCACGGCCGTTTTAGCGCTGATGACCAGGACTCAGGCTGCGGTTCGTGAAATTACGGGCAATCTGAATAATGCCGTTTTAGTCATTCACGACAACGAATGGAAAGGGAACGCCGAATTGGAATTCTACAAGGAATACGAGGACTTGGATGCCCAACTGAAGCAACAGATCGGCGCAATGGAAACGCTTATCGAACGGATGCGGCAGGAGATCGCGGAGTGGGAAGCCATGGCCGCCAGACTGGCGTAAAGAAGGGAATGAAATCTCCTGGGTTTCCGGCTTTTTTTAATTGTCCAGGGGTGTGCAATACAAGGAAGGGAATTATGTCAGAAATCATTCATATGGATTCGGAACAGGTTCTGAAGGTCGGCAAAATGCTAAGCCGGCTGTCGGAAATAATCCTCGGCGTGCAGACGGAGGTCAGCCGCGCGGCGGATGGGATGGATTGGACGGGATCAGGGAGGGATTATTTCCGGCAGGATGTGGAAATCTGGGCCGGCAAAATGTATTCGCTTTCCCAAAGATGCACAGAAGAAGGATCGGCGGTAACGAAGGAAGAGGAGGAGTGGGAAGACGCCGCGGCGAAATTTGGCTGGGGGGAAGAAGGGTATACGCCATTCCTTGTGGGTGAAAACGAAAATACTGGACCGGATAGAAGCGATATAGATCAAGAGAGTATTGGAGATTGCTATCTATTGTCATCTCTGGGTTCTATCGCACAAAATCATCCCGAAGTTATTGAGGATATGATCGAGATTCTCCCGGATGGACGGTGTAGAGTCAGGTTTTATGATAAGTGGTGTTTGACACTCTTTGGCCCGTGCACCTACATAGAGCACTGGGTGACAGTGGATATGGATTTTCCGCCGGGTCATGCCCTGCCGGCAGATACGAGCGGGGGAAGCCAGGAAGCGTGGACGTTGATCATCGAGAAAGCATATCTACAATGGCAGAAGGAAAATGGCTTGAATCCCATACTCGACCTGCCGTTGCCTGCGGTAGCATTAAGCGCGATCACCGGGAAGGACAGTACGACATGGCTAACGCCCGGCATGAGTTTTGATGATTTATATGCATCCTTTAAGCGGGGTGACGCGATGACCGCAGGTGCTTTATTGCAGATTCCCCCGAAAGCCGGCAACCCAGACTCCGCTTGGCCACCGACCTCGCTTTATCCTGAACAATATCAGAACGGCACGATTAGTACAGATCATGTTTACTTTATTACTAATGTGGATCCCGTTACGCAAGAGGTTACATTACAAAACCCGTGGAGTTCTGCTTATCCTCCAATCAAATTGCCTTTTGACGAATATAAAAAATTATTTCCATTGACGATGACGAATCCGGTCGTCTAGAAAAGAGGAATGTGTGATGAATAGAAAAATTATCTTACAGGCAATTCCAATCCTCACAGTGATGGTTTTTGGGTGCGAGCTGATCTATCCGAAATCGCGCGTCACGCCAATGTCGAGTACAAGCCTTATTGTATACGATAATTTTCAGGTCGAGCACTTTATCGGAAATAAGATGCTGGAAATCAAAGCCGGTCATTTCGCGAGAGGCAATTATGTAACAGAATCTGGAAAAGAAGAGACAGGATTAGTAGCCACCTTATGGATATTTATTGAGGCCAGTGAAGAAACGACTATGTCTGTAATGGTGTACACTGGCAAAGCTTTTTTATACAGAGATTATATAATCCAGATTCTCCGGGTCGAAATGGATCAACCGGGTGTCGGTTTTGTGGAGTTCGAGATTACCATGAAAGAGACGAAAGATACACCTCTTCCGGATGGGTACTAGGAGTCAATTTTCTAGTTGCATCAGTCTTTCCCACCAAGGTGCGCAATAAATCAAATGGATCAATTGGTTTCTGAGAGATGGAAATCAATCCGGAGAAAAACAACATGGAAAAAGTTCCGGTAATTTTGCCTGTTGGAATCCCTGTGACATACCCGAGCGAGCATGGGGTATTGAAGCTTGTTGCAACCAACATTATCTTCAGCAAGCTCAAGGACGAACACGGGAAGGAAAAGGGTTGCTGGACATCCGCCCTTTCCATGATGATCGGGGAGGACCGGGAAACGATGAAAGCTTATAAGGTTCATGCCGGCAAGTCGGTACAATTAGGCAAGTTCACTGTGAACATATTGCGGATAGATCGCAGCCGCTCCGGAATGGTTGTCATGGCCGATATCGTCACGGTGGAATGATCCGGGGCGGGTGGAAAATTCCCGGACCATGAAGGAGATATGCAAGATGGCATCCACAACCGTAGTCGTCTACGACGGTACAATGATCAATCACAACGTAAAAGCCGGCGTACTCGGGATCGGGGCCGGCAGTTTCGCCAGCGAAAAATATTCCGATGAAAAGGGGAAGGAAACGCGCGGAGCGACGGCCGGCCTGTGGCTTGTCATCCGTGGCCGGCCGGATACCAACGCCTTTGAACGGGTCCACGCCGGTCAGCAGATCGATTACCAGGGGTATCGGATCACGGTATCGGCTGTTGGAAGCGACAAGCGCAGCATGTATGTAAAAATGGAACTCGAGAATGCCGGATAATCGCGCAGGGATTCGAATTCCCAAGGGAGGATGCCATGCCAATCATGCACTTGAATGTTGAAACTGTCACCGCCGTCCAGGAGCGGATGGCTACTGACCAAACGCATCTCGCCGATTTAATAACGGCCCTTACCGGAGCCGTTCAGGGATTGGAGAATGGCGCCTGGGTTGGCAATTCCGCATCCCAGTTCTTCACGGATTATGAAACGGAGAACGCCAAGTGGAAGCACCAGTTGGAAGTCATGCGAATCCTGGCCGAGCGGATGAAGCAGGAGATCGAAGAGTGGAAAGAAGTAGCTTCCAGAATGGGGTGAGGTCTATTAAAAACTGCGATTGAATTAATATGGAAAGAAGGCTCCTCGGTGCTGATCCCGCGCGCCGGTAATAGAACTGAGTAAATCTTCTCCATTTTTGGCATAATATATCCACATGATTAACAAAACCGCCGAATGGATCATTCCGACCATTGTTGCCCTTTGCTTGTCAGCCTGCGCGGCCGCCCAACCAACCCCGATAGCAACGGCGGTACTTAGTCCAACATCCACGCCGGCATTCACCACCACCTCCACCAATACGGCTTCCCGCACCAGCACCACCACGGTCACAAGAACCTCTGTCCCTACCGTCACACCGACCATCACCCAAACCTATACCCCATCCCGCACGAAGAACACCCAAAAGTATGTCTTCCCCGTCCAGCCGCAGTCGGCGGCCGATTTCACCGCCGGCGGACATGCCTACCCGGCGATCGATATCTATGCGCCGATCGGGACCGATTTTGTGGCGGTGACCGCCGGGACGGTGGATTTTGTTTCGCTTGACGATGTCTGGAAACCCGAGTCGGACGATCCCGCCGTCGCGGGCGGCTTGTGCGTCGCGATCATCGGCGACGACGGGATCCGCTATTACGGTTCGCACCTCTCGGCCGTCGCCGATGGGATCCAGCGGGGCGTGCGCGTGGAAGCGGGCCAGCTGCTCGGCCTGACCGGCAAATCCGGCAACGCGGCCGGCACCACACCGCACCTGCACTTCGGCATCTCGCACCCGACGTACCCGGAGGATTGGCTCACCCGCCGCGGCGAGCTGGATCCGTATCCGTACCTGGTCGCCTGGTCGCGCGGCGAGGATGTCACGCCGCGGTTCCCGACCGCGACGCCTTCCCCCTCCCCCCACTCGTGAAACCTTCGCGCTGGAAAACCACCAGCGCTCATCGCTCGGGGGGCAAGCTAAATCCTCCCCCGTTAGCCGAGAAACAAGAGCGGCTAACGGGGGAGGATTTTGTACAGTAATCCTCCACCGTCAAGCGGTTTTCTTGACGGGGGAGGTAAGGGAGGGAGCCCACACCGAATAATCCGCCAGGTTCCCCTCTTTCCCGTCGGATTTAAAAACCTCGATCTCTTCAAAACCCGACTGCTTTGCCAGCGCCAGCCGTTCCTGCGCGCTGATCACGTGCACGTAACGCAATCCGCGTCCCTTATGCCGCCAATCCAACAAATAATCGCCTTCATCCACTTCTGAATCACTCAGCCCGATCTCGGGCCAAGCCACGATTCGCCCGCGGAGCTTATCGCTGCGCTGGAACTGCCAGCCGGATAGAAACAGTTGTCCTCCGGGTGCCAGCAGATTCCGGCACGCGGAGAGTAATGAAAGCCGCGCGGGTTCGCCAGGAATGTGATGGAGGACGGCGAATGCTAGCATGAAATCGAACAGGCTTCCGGAAACCGGTTTCTCCCAACCCGGCTCAAGGAAATCCACTTGGTGGAAAACCGCCTGGAAGGGGTAGGCTTCGGCGCGCGCGATATCCAAGAGGCCGGCGCTGAGATCCAGGCCGATGTACCGCCCACGGAAACCGCCTGCCGCGAGGAATTTCGCCGCGTTGCCGTTTCCGCAGCCAAGGTCGGCAACCGCAGCGCCCGGCGGAATACGGTCCAGCAGCCGCTTTACGCCGGGTTGGACCTTTCCGCGCGTGGCGGCGAAGGGCCCGGCGAGGGTTTGATAGAATTCCCGATTGAGGTCAACGAGGCGGCGGGCGATGTCGGATTTCACAACCGGAGATTATACAGAAGAAGAGCGGGCCCGGCTGGAGGCCTGGAAACGCGCGCGGGATTATTCCGATCCCGAACGCCGGGCCGCGGCGCGCGCGATCCTGCTCGATGTGGCGGGCGGATCCGAGCTGCGTCCGGCGCTGCACCGCCATCCGGCGCGCGGGACCTACCTGAGCAAGGATTTCCTGATCGCCGAGTACCGCGCCATGACGGCCGCGGGTGAGCTGAAGGCCGATCCGGCGCTGTGGGAACGCCTGCGGATGAAGCCGGTGCGCACGCTTTCCGGCGTGGCGACGGTCAGCGTCCTGACCCGCCCATACCCGTGCCCGGGCGAGTGCCTCTTCTGCCCGGACGATTCGCGCATGCCCAAGAGCTACATCGCCGACGAACCGGGCGCGCTGCGCGCCGCGCAGAACGCGTTCGATCCGTACCGCCAAGCGGCCAGCCGGCTGGGGTCGCTGGAATCGGTCGGGCACCCGACCGGCAAGGTCGAACTGCTGATCCTGGGCGGAACGTGGTGCGCTTACCCGGAGGACTACCGCGAGCAATTCGTCCTGCGCCTGTTGGACGCGCTGAACGGGGAAGAATCGGCAACGCTGGCCGAGGCGCAGGTGAAAAACGAAAGCGCCGCGCGGCGCTGCGTCGGCTTGGTGGTTGAAACCCGCCCGGATACGATCTCGTCCGCGGAACTGCGCGGCATGCGCCGGCTGGGCGTGACCAAGATTCAGGTTGGCGTGCAAAGCCTCGACGACCGGATCCTCGCGCTCAATTGCCGGGGACAGACGGTGGCGGATGCGCGGCGCGCGTTCCGCCTGATGCGCGCGGCCGGGTTCAAGATCCAGGCCCACTGGATGCCCAACCTCCTGGGAGCGACCCTCCAAAGCGACCGAGAGGATTTCGCGCGGATGTTTGCCGATCCGGACCTGCGGCCGGACGAATTAAAAATCTACCCCACCATCCTGGTGAAGAACAGCCTGCTCTACGCGTATTACGAGCGCGGAGAGTACCATCCCTATACGTATGAAGACCTTCTGGAATTAATCGCGGCGATCAAACCGCAGATCCCGCCGTATTGCCGGGTGAACCGGCTGGCGCGGGATATACCCGTCCAGCATGTGGCGGCCGGCAACAAGCGATCCAACCTGCGGGAAGACGCCCAGCGCCTTTTGGCCGCGCGGGGGAACCGCTGCCGCTGCATCCGCTGCCGGGAAGTGCGCGGCCGGCACGTGGACCGGGACGGACTCCGGCTTGACGGGTTCACCTACGAAGCGGGCGGGGGGGAGGAGCGATTCCTTTCCTTCGTCACGCCGGATGACAAACTCGCGGCCTATTTGCGGCTCTCGATGCCCGGTGGATCGACTCCGGAGCTGGCCATGCCGGATTTGGAGCGGGCGGCGATCGTGCGCGATCTTCACGTTTACGGGCAAACTCTCTCCATCGGGGAAAGCCAGGACGGAGCAGCGCAGCACCTCGGCCTGGGTAGCGAGCTGCTGGCGCGCGCGGAGGGAATTGCGCGTGCCGCCGGTTTCGGCACCCTGGCCGTGATCTCCGCCGTCGGCACCCGCGATTATTACCGCGGCCGCGGTTTTACAGATGGCGAGTTGTATCAGGTGAAGAAATTATCGTTTTTAACACCCTAAGGGTGCAATTTGCCACCCTTAGGGTGTAGGGTTGCCACTCGCACCGCTAGGAAAACCGGCGCGAATCCCGCCACCTTGCTATTCCCCCCTCTATCCGATATACTCCCGCCCGTTGCCGCGGGTCCGTCCCGCGTTTCCGCTCCCCACCCGGGTACCCGCCCGGCCAAGGGGGGCAATCCCATGGAAAGGAGGTTCTCCTCATGCGCAACTATGAAGTTGGCTTGATTGTTCATCCCGACACCAATCAACAAACCCTCGACGAGCTTCTGACTAAAATCAAAGGCTGGATCACCGAGGCGGGCGGCACTGTTGCCAAGGTGGATGTGTGGGGCAAACGGCGCCTGGCTTACGTCATCCGCAAGCAGCGGGACGGCTTCTATGCCTTCCTGTATGCGGATCTGCCCGGAGCCATCCCGGCCACGCTCGAACGGAATCTGCGCCTTACGGAATCGATCATGCGGTTTTCCATTATCCGTACGGAGAGCTGATGCGGATGTAGGGGTTTCCGGCGGAGGTATCCCGCCGGAACCAGGAGCGGGAAGATGTCGAGAAGTTTGAACAAGGTGATGATCATCGGGTATCTGGGCCGGGATCCGGAAATGCGCTACACGTCCTCCGGAAAGCCGGTCAGCACGTTCAGCGTGGCCACCAACCGCTCCTGGAGCAGCGCGAGCGGCGAACGCCACGAAGAGACCGAGTGGTTCACCGTTGTGTCCTGGGGGAATCTCGCCGAGATCTGCAAACAGCACCTCAGCAAGGGTTCCCAGGTCTACATCGAAGGCCGGCTGCAGACCCGCCGGTGGGAAGATACCGAAGGAAAAAAACACGCCTCGGTGGAAATCGTCGCGGGTGAGATGATCCAGTTGGGTGAGAAGAGGGAAAACGCCGGAGCCATGAATTATCCGGCGGTCGACGAGGAATATCCCTTCTAAGCCCGGCGCGAATCGAAGGCAAGCTGCATCGATCCCGTAAATAGGATTCGTTTCCCCTTGCGCCCAGCGGCACGGGGGGAAGTCTGTCGGCGGCGCAAGCCGCCATGGAGGACATGATGGATATAGAGCAAGATGCTCCCGGCGCGGAAAACGAAACTCGTTCCGAGGGGGGCGGGCGCGGCCGCGGCAGTTACATCCGCAAACCGCGCGTCTGCCAGTTCTGCATCGAAAAGGTGCAGGTCATCGATTACAAGCAGGGGGATATGCTGCGCAAATTCGTGATGGAACGCGGGAAGATCCGCCCGCGCCGCCAGACCGGAACCTGCGCCCACCATCAGCGTGGGCTGGCGGTGGCGATCAAGCGGGCCAGGCACCTGGCGTTGTTGCCGTTCGCCGACGAGTGATCGCGGCCCGGCCGTTTTCAATAGTTCATCCGGCGGCGCGCACGGCGGCCGAGCCGGAAGGCAGCCTTGGAGGTAGATATGCCATCGAGAGTTGACAGAACACCACCGGCCACCCTCACCCGCAAGCAGCGCCGGCATCTGCGGCGCGACCAGGTGCAAACCCGGTGGGTGCTGGCGATCACCGCGGCGATCATCCTGGTGGTGATCGGGGTGATCGGCTACGGATACTTGAACACGTATTTCCTGCGGGTCAAGCAGCCCGCTGCGGTCGTCTATGGAAAAACCATCACGATCGGGCAGGTGCAGGAAGAAATCCGCTTTGAGCGGATGCAGTTGGTTGCGTCCTACAACCGGCTGGTCGAGTCCGCCACCACCCTGCTGGATCCGACGGATGCGGCGGCGCTGCAATCTCAGGCGGACGCCATCGCCAACAGCCTGTCGGATAATGTCGCCCTGGCCGATTCGTCCCTGCAGTTCCTGATCGATGCGGAGATCGCGCGGCATGAAGCCGAATTGCGCGGCATCACGGTGACCGACGCGGAGGTTCAATCGGCGATGGACGACATCCTGGGGTACATCCCGGCCGCGACGCTGACGGCGATGCCCTCGCCCAGCAAGACCCTGACCTTCACGCCGACGTCCACCCATACGCTCACTCCGACCGTGACCGTGGGCGGGCCGACGCTCACCCCGTCCCCCACCAATACCTTAACGCCCACCCTGACCCTGACCCCGACTCTGGGCGGGACGGTGACGGCGACCCTGACCACGACCCTCACCCCGACCACAACCAAGGTCCCCACCGCCACGCCGTTCACGGAGCAGGCGTACCAGAAGTATTACACGCTCTACATCGCGGATATCCAGCGCCAGACCGGGATCGATGAAGCGGAATATCGGGAACGGGTGCGCGGCGAGTTGTATATCCAGAAGGTGCGCAATGCGATCATGGCCGAAGTTCCGCGCACGGAAGAGCAGGTGCATCTGGCGCAGATTGTCGTGGGGGATTATCAGAAGGCGGTAGACACCCTGGCGAGGCTCCTGCGCGGCGAAACATGGAATGCGCTGGTCGCGGAAGTCTCCACCGACACCGCCACCAAGGACAAGGGCGGGGATATCGGCTGGGTTCCGATGCAGGATCCGCCGAGTGAACTGGAAAAGACGGCTTTTGCGCTGAAGGCGGGCGAAGTCAGTCCGGTGCTTCAGACCGGCGCCAATACCTGGGTCATCCTGAAGGTGCTGGAGCGCGGCCCGCGGCCGATGGCGGCTGAAAAGTACGCCGCGGCCCAGCAGGCGGCCTACCAGAAATGGCTGACCGACATCCGCAGCAATAGTGAAGTGGTGGATAAGAAGGGGATGCCCGAAGAGATGGTTCCGTCGAAACCGAGCATCTTGTAGCGCATACCGATAGAATCTCGATGTTCCGTATGGCAAAAGGGCGCGGTCACCGCGCCCTTTTTTTTATTCGTACTTGAGCGCCACCACCGGTTCCAGCCGCGCGGCACGCTGCGCCGGATACAGGCCGGATAAGACGCCCACCACGGTGGCGAACAGCACCGCCGCGATCGGCAGCCAGAGCGGGACGGCGGTGATCGAGGCCGCTGCGGCGGCGGCCGACGCCGCGCCTTGACTCTGGAGGTAGAAGCCGTAGAGAATGTTGGCCGCGCCGCTGAGGAGCAGGCCGAGCAGCACGCCGCCCAACCCGCCCAGGAATCCGATCGCGCCCGCCTCGCCCAGGAAGATGACTAACACCGCCCGGTTGGTAGCCCCGAGCGCCTTCATCAACCCGATCTCGCGGGTGCGTTCGTGGATCGCCATCGTCAGCGTGTTGGCGATCCCCACCCCGGCTACCAGCAGCGCGATCCCGCCCACGCCGCCGAGCACCGCCTGGATCATCAGGAATATCATGTTGAACGCTTTGATGTACGTCCCGGCCGATATGGCGTAAAAGCCGCTCTTCAGCAGTTCGGTTTCGATCGCCAGGCTTTCACCGGACGAACGAGGAACGATCGACGCCTGGTCGTATCCTTCCCGGGCGCGGTTGATCGACCGCCCCGACACCCATTCGTTCAGCGATTCCGCCTCCGAGAGCGGCATAAAGAGGGAGTAATCGTCCTGCCCGCCCCGTTCGGCCAACACCCCGGCGATCCGCAGCCGGATGGATCGGGATTCACTTTTTCCCTCGTCGCTGGTCCGAACCGCCGTCAGGGTCAACGATTGGCCGATGAGGTCTTCCGGCTTAAAAGAAACTTCCTTGCGGTGGATCGGGTCGACGAAACTGTCGAGGGTTTTGGCGCCCAGCAGCGCGGAACCGCGCCCGAGGGTCAGCGCGCCCTTCTGCACCGTCCAACCCATCCCGCGGATCGCGGCGGGATCCACGCCCACGGGGGAGACGGAGAGGTAAAGCTGCCGCATCGTCAGCGCGCTCGACGGCACCGATACGCGCGGGGTGAGCGCCAGCACATCCGGCCGGCGCCGCATTTCCTCGAGGAATTTTAAATTGATGACGCCTTCGTTCGACGTGCCGATTGCGGACGAACCCGCGAGGGCGCGGATCGTGGCGCCCGGAAGCACGGTGATCTCGTTCATCGACCCGACCGACGCGGCCACGCTTTGGATCACGGCTTCGTACAGCCCCATCCCGAGCGCGATTAATACCACCACGGCCGTCGTCCCGATGATGACACCCACCGCCGAGAACGCCGCCCGGAACCGCAACCGGTTCAGGTTCTCGAGGACCAGCCGGATCAGGTCGCGGGTTTTCATTTAACCGCCGAATCCCAGAAACGCGAGGATCGCCTTCCAGATCGATTCAAGGAAGTTCGGGCTGTCCCCCGTGTCCGCGGGCGCCGACGCCGCGACGGCGGATTCTTCCACCGTGAGCGGAAAGCTGTGCGTCCACGTCTGGGGCTGGTTGAAATCGTCCAGGTAGTGGACGGTCAGTGTCACCTCCGCCGGCCCCGCCTTTTCCGCCACGGCGTTGGCCACCAGAGAGGTGGAGGTGCTTTCATCAAGCGGCCCGGCGTAGATCGAAGCGTTCGTCAGGGTCAGCTCGCCGCTGGTCAGTTCGATCGTGCTGATGTTAACCGGCTGCCGCCCGATGTTGATCACCTCGACCGGCAGTTCGAACGGCTCGCCCGTCCGGAGCGGCGAGGGGAGGTCGCCGATCAACCCGGCCTGCAGCGCGGGTTTGTTTTGCACCTTGAGGTAGACGGTCTGCGTATCGGAGAATTCCTCGCCGAGCATGTTCCGGAACGTCAGGGTGACCGGAACCGGATAAAGCCCGGCGGCCGTATCCCCTTCGACGACCAATGAGAATTCCACCGAGGCCTTTTCGTGCGGCGGTATCCGCGGGATGTGGCTGACGTTGCCCGCCCCGACCGTGGCGAACGGCTTCGGCCCGTCCTCGCCGCCCAGGCGGATAAGCACCTGCTCCGCCGCGCCGGTGGAGATGTTGGAGATCCGCGCCGTGAGCTGGCAACTATCGCCCGGGGCGGGGACGGCCGGAACGGTCGTCAGTTTCTCGACCAGCAGGGTCGGCTGGTTCCAGCCCGGTTCCCCGAACGTCAGGCGCACCGGTTCATCGCCGGTGAACTTCGCATCGGTGTCCTCTTTCTCGTCGTGCATGTAGTACTCGAAATGGATCACCGGCTGCACTTTACCCCCGGGATCGGCGTAATCCAGCAGCATGTGCAGGGTGGCTTCCACCGATTTGCCGGGATAGATGTAGGTGTACCCGAACAACGAGTTGCCGTTTTCCGTCCCGACGTACTCGTTGGCCGGAACGGTCCCGACCACGTGGCTGGCGGTGATCGATCCGATGTTCGAGACGGTCAGGGTCAGATCGAACACGCGCGGGTACGAATCTTCCGAGCCCGGCCGCGGGCCCACCACGGCCGCGGAAACGACCAGCATCGGCCGGCCGTAAATGGTGATGTCGGCATCCGGACCGCCCTTGCCGGCGGCGGCGATGCTCAACGCGGCGAGCAGAATTATTCCCGCGCCCTTCAGGATCGAGCGCCTATGCGGAATGGGTCGGAGGGGGTTGGCAGTCGGGTTCATGATTTTTTCTCCGTCGTTCGGGTTGTCCACCGCCCGTCCAGCATGCGCAGGACGCGCTGGGCGTGCCGGGCGATGCGTTCATCGTGGGTGACGATGATCAGCGTATGGCCGTCCTGATGCAATCGCTTCAACAGGTTCATCACTTCGGAGCCGGTCGCGGAATCCAGGTTGCCGGTCGGTTCGTCCGCCAGGAGCAGGTCCGGCGAGTTGGCCAGCGACCGGGCGATGGCCACCCGCTGCTGCTCGCCGCCGGAAAGCTCGCTCGGCTTGTGGTGCGCGCGGTCCGCCAGCCCGATCTCGGCCAGCAATTTATCCGCGCGCGCGGTCCGCTCGCGGTGCGGCACGCCGGTGAATACCATCGGGAAGGCCACGTTGTCGCGGGCGGTCATCGTCGCCAGAAGCTGGAAGGATTGAAAAATGAAGCCGACCCGCTCGCGGCGGTAACGGCAAAGCGCATCCTGGTCCAGCGCGGTGATCTCCTCCCCATCCACCAGGATCTTCCCGGAGGTCGGGCGATCGAGCCCGCCGAGGACGTTGAGGAGCGTGGATTTGCCCGAGCCCGAAGGGCCCATCACCGCGATGAATTCCCCGCGCCGAATCGTCAGGTCTACGCCGCGCAGAACTTCCAGCGCCTTCTGTCCCTGGCGGTATTGCTTGTGAAGGCCCTCGGCCTGCAGAAACAACGCGGGATCCGGCATGTAATTATTCTCCGCCACAACGTATGGGAACTTCTCAGCCCTTTGTAGCATTCCTCACCTCCATCCCCCGTCCCCTTCCCCCTCTCCTGGCTTATGCCAGGAG
>JBAVFZ010000063.1:0-1939 GCA_049684495.1 Anaerolineales bacterium
AGGCGGTTCCACTCCCAGAGCCGCAAGCGCCGCCTTGTGCGCGCGCGGGTCCGGTTTGCCGAAACCGGCTTCGCTTTCGATCAGGATCGATTGAAAAAATCCCGCCAGCCGGAAGCGCTCGATCTTCGCCCGCTGCATGGAGGATTCCCCGTTGGTGAGCAGGACCATGCGTGCGCCGCTTTGCCGGAACAGGTTCAGCGCGTCCATCGCCCCGTCGAACGGTTGAATGGCGATTTCCCTCTCGCGCGTGAAGGCGTCCGCCAGTTCGTCGGCGGTTTCTCCATCGGCCCGGCCGAGCGCGGCAAAGGCGTCGCGGATAAAGATCCGGCGCGCTTTTTTTAAATTCAGCCTCCCTTCGCGAAAGCGGTCCGCATCGGACCAATACCAGGTCCGGCTGGCGTCAATCGCTTTTTGGAGCTGCTCGAGCGGAATATCCATGCGCGGAGCGAATTCGCGGTACAGCCGCTTCCACACCGCCTCTCCGGGCGTGGAATAATCCAGAATGGTATCGTCCAGGTCCAGCACCAGAAACGCGGGAATGGGCATACTCCCTCTCCGGAATTCAATTGCAGTCGTCGAGGATCAACTTCTTCTTGCGGAGATCGGCGCCAATACAATCACGGCCACCGTCTATGGTCCATCCTCCATCGTCCGTTTTCGGATCGTTGATGGTCGGCCGTCGATGGTCGCTTATCGCTCTTCGCCGGTTATGGGATCGATCCCGATATCCAGCCGCCCCGCGGCCACCTCGGCCAGGATCTTCTGAAGGTAGGACTGGCGCGCGGAGGAGATCCATGCGTTCGGGAACGGCGCGTATTCCAAGCCGCCGTTTTCCAGGCTGTAGGGAACGGCCTCCGGGAACGATTCACCCGACAGGAAGCGCGCCAGCAGATCCGGCAGCAGAAGGTCGGGACGGAAAGCCGGTTCGCCGAGGACGCTTTTGGCGCCGGGAGCGGCGCCGTCGGCGAACACCAACCTGAATAGATCCGGCCCGGCGCCGGCGACCCGGACACCGTTTTCGGCGAGATCGGCCAGCCCCGCTTCGCCCGCCGCGCCCGGGATCGCGGAGGCGGTGTCGATGAAATTCTCCCGCAATTGCCCGGCCGCGGATACTCCCGCCGCCGCATCCGCGGAAGGCGATAGTTCGAAATCAAAGACCCGGCAGCGCGGGCAGGCATACCGGATGCCGTGCCGGAATCCATTTTGAAAGATTTTCCCCCGGGTCGTGTCCGCCTCGCCGATCCAGCCGACATAGTCGTTGCTGTTTTCGATCGTGGCAAGCAAACCCGCCATGAACGCAACCTGATCGTACCGGACGTTATCCCCGCCCACCACCAGGAGGTTGGGGAGCGGCTGCACGCCCGGCTCTTCCATGGCGATAAACCGCACGTCCGGATGCGCCTGCGCCGCGGCGGATAATGCCTGTCCGTAACCGGATGCAACGACCGCCACCCAGGCGGGATTGCCCGGCTGCCCCGATGCGAGGATGTCCTCGCCGGGTGTGGCGCGCCGGAGCGCCCAGCCCTTCTCCGAGGCGAAAGCTTCCACCGCCTGAACCGCAAGCTGCGCGGCCTTCGTCGGGGGAGCATCCGGCGCCATCAGCAGCGCAAAGGGCTCTCCGGTCGGCGTGGCGGCCGGAACGGTCGCCTCGGCGGGCGTCGGGGCAAAAACCGTGGGCGTCGCATCCCGAGAACAGGCTGCAAGCGTGATAGCGATCAGGATGCCGAGGAGCAAGTGGATTTGCCTACTATGCATACTCTTTATGTGCGATTCCTTCCGATAAGATACTGACCATGGACAATGGACGATAGACCATGGACCATGGCCGGTTATTCTATGAGATTGGTTTCTCGTATATTCAGCAAACTGTTTTTCCCAAAATAGTGGCTATTTCGCATTACTGCTCTGGAATATCAGGTTCACCGTCAAGGATTTCCGG
>JBAVFZ010000064.1:0-3337 GCA_049684495.1 Anaerolineales bacterium
GGATACGCCCTTGCTGTCAAGGATTGGCGGAAAACGGGCAACCACAACATCGAATATTTTTGGGGGATTTCCAGATTTGCCATCCTGGAGATCCAAACCGCGGAGGATATCCCCGCGGACAGCCGGCTGATCGTTAACCTGGAATACCATCTTCCGGCGGAAGCCATTCAGGCCGGGTTGGCGGAAAACCTCTATGCTTTATTCATCAGCCCGCGGGGAAGCCATGCCGGAGGCCCGGAAAGCGGCGCCTTCCCGTTGGTGGACGGCAACCTGTCGGCGCCGTTTTCGATCACCATCAAGCACCCGGATGATATTACCTGCGCTCTTCCCGGAGAACTGCAAGCCGCGGATACAACAGGCGGATTCAAGACTGTCACCTACCGGGCGGACATCCCGTACGATCCTTCCTTCTCCTGCGCGCCGTACAAGGTGATGAGCACGGAAACCGAAAATATGCGCATCGAGCTGTTCGCTCCCGTCCTGCTGGATCACTCTGCGGAGATGCTCTCTACGGCCGCCCAAATTCTTTCGTTCTATGGTGAGAAATTCGGGGCGTCGCCCGCCCGCAGTTTTCAAATTGTATTTCCTGAATTGGCCGGCGAAGGGGGCGGCGGGGAAAGCAATGGGAACCTGGTTTTGCTGGGCGACCTCCGGCCCTATCTGGAATTTGACGGCGCCGCGCAGGACAGTTTTATCCAGCTTATCGCTCACGAGGGCTATCACCTCTGGAACACTTGGGGATTAACCTGGGAAGGATCCCTTGCCGAGTGGTGGGTGGAGGGAGGAGCCAACTTCATGGCTTCCTGGGCGAAGGAGGAGCTGTATGGGAGTGAAGCCGGCGCGCAAAACCGCCTTAGCCATCTGCAGGGTTTTAATGAACAGGAAGCCTATCGCTACGGCAGGAACCTTGCCAACCTGGATGACGGCTGGTTTGAATCCTGGTCGCTGGTATATAACTACGGGGCGCTGGTGTGGGAACAATTGCGGCAGGAAATGGGTTCCGAATCCCTGGCGGCCGGCCTGCGGGATTTTTACAGACTGCATAGCGGCCGTGCAACCGGCTACGAGGAATTCATTGCCTGTTTGAAAACGCACACCACGGCGGATATCGCGGCGACCTTATCCCAATGGACCCGGCACAATGCCAGGATCGACTTAACCATCAAGGATGTCGCCATCCTCCCGGAAAACGGGCATTATGACATTCGCGTGGACGTGCAGATCGACGCCGACCGTGATTATCATTTTTCCACCGCGCTCGGCTACAAAACCTCGCCCGGAGAAGATTGGCGATTGATCGATATGCGCGTGACGAAAGCCGGGTTGCTCTCCGTGGAATTCGAAAGCGATGAAAGGCCGCTTGAAATCCGAATTGACCCGGAATACCGCGTTCCTCAAATCAAACCGGATGACAACTTGTGGGTGGCCGGAAGCACGGACTAACCATGGAAGACAGCGGCGGCACGGCGGGCGGTATTGGATTTGCAGCGTGGATCCGTTTGCTTTTCCGCTTTCCCTGGATATAAAATCAGGGGAGATCCGATCAGGGAGGAAAAGTCTTGTTCCCCAATCATCAACCGATGCGGATATTTTTTGGGCTGGCTCTGCTGACCCTTGCGGCAGTCCCGCTACAGACCGCCCGGGCGGACACCGGCCCCAAGCCCACTATGGAATTCTCGTTCGAATACGAGATCTCGCCGGCGCCTGCGATCGTTTCCGGGATTCTGGAAGAATGTTATCAAGCCGATTGCTCGGACGCCCACCCCTTGATGAAGGGCGGGCCGCAGCATTTCGACTGCGGCTCTGCGATGTGCTCTTCCCTGGCATATTCCTATTCCAAATATCACCGCCTGCGGATCGAATTCTCCGATGGTAAAACTCGCCAGAGCAACATTTTCGGGAAGAATTACTTTTATGCGTCGTATTCGGTCGCCGTTCGGGAGAACGACCTGCTGGTGGAAGAAAAGATCGGGGAATTCGCGCCGTTCTTTTCCTTGGAATGGATTCTCCTCGGCGGCGCCTTCCTGCTTGTCGCCGGATTCCTGATTTCGATCATCCTGCTTCTGGTGGTCGCCTGGCGGGGCCGCGGATATGAAGAAAGCCGCAAGTTGTACATCACCACCTGGATCGTCTCGCTGCCGACAGCGGTGGTTCTTCTGCTGGTCTCCCTATTTACCGGAATGATATTCGTATTGGCCGCGGAAGCGGCAATCGCCCTCGTCTATGCCGCTTGGAGAAAGCGTTCGCGCGCGCTGGTTCTGACCGTCGTGTTGCTTTTGGCCGTGATCACCCTGCCGGTTTTTGTCATCATCGGAGGAGGTGTTCTCCATCCGAATACAACCGGCGCCGCGTGGGTTCTCGGGACGGTGTTTCTGGTTTGGCTTTTTGACGCGGGCTTCCTCGCGGTTGCCCTGCGGAAAGAGGCGCGATTTCCCGAGGCGTTGCTGCTCAGCCTTATTTTGAATGTGCCGGTTTTCGGTTTGGGATTGGCGTCCATTATCCTGCGGATGATGGCCTCCTAATTCGATCCGGAATGAAAGCCGGACGGCTTCTCTATTCCATTCCCGATTAACGCCATGCCCGCGACGTGCCTCTTCGCCGGTGCCTACCTGTCGCTTGCGATCCTCCTCATACTGATCGCGGTTCGCGCGGCGGACTTCCGGACGTTATGGAAGGGATACCTCGCGGCGTGGCTGGCTTCGCTGTTTGTCGTCGGATGGATCCCGTCCGTTCCTTTCGCCCGGGAGGGGCTGCTGGCCACCTTGGCCGTTGAGCTGCCGATTGCGGCCGCCTATGGACAGTGGCGCAGGCATCCGGCGGTTCTGCTGCTGACCATTGTCTTGGGGATGAACGTGATCACCCGCCCTTTGCTCTCTATTGCCGTGGCAGCGCTCTATCATTTCACGCAAAGCAACTTGCCTTGGATCCTGGTTTGCGAATTGGCGGTTTGGTTTGTCGAAGCGGCCATTTTAGCGATCGCTTTGCGGAAGAAAGCGCGAACCCGGGAAGCGTTGCTGCTCAGCCTGGTTCTGAACGGAGCCAGTTTCGGGATCGGATGGCTGCTGCCGTTCTAAACGTTCCTTTTTCGCTCTGTCTTTCGAGGAGAAAATGGACCATCGACCATCGATAAGCCGACCATGGACGATCGACCTTCGATAAATCGATTTTGGACGATGGATGTGGTATTCATTGTTTTAACCTTCCACGGAGAACACGGAGACACACAGAGAAATTCCTCGATTTATCTCCGTGACCCTCCGTGCCCTCCGTGGAGGTAATAATTCGTTTACTTGCCCGCACCCCTAATGGACAGCAGCCCATCGGTCTTTGGTTTGAC
>JBAVFZ010000065.1:0-8249 GCA_049684495.1 Anaerolineales bacterium
CGCATGTACTTATTCGTGAACAAGTATCTGCAGAATGTCCCCGTAAGTTATTTCGGATCCGGGGTTTTCGGGAGATTCCCCGCGCAGCCGCTCGGCCGGGGTTGACTCAAGCGGAATAGCCGGAATCGACCCGGGACTTTCGGATAGGAAAACAAAGAGACTTATCTCCCATGGATGTCTAAAAAATGAGGGGTTATTCTGAACTTGTCTGCCGATTGGCTGAAGGCATAGACATTCGTCCCGGATGCATACCTCCCAAACCTTTTTTCCGTCATAAACCATGAAGCATGTGAATGAGCGGGAATTGTTGGTACGAGCCCAATTGCTGGACGAGCAGGCTCTGGCGGAGATTTACGATCGCTGGAGTCCGGCGCTCTACCGTTATGCCCTGCGCCTGTTGGGCGCAAAGGATTTGGCGGAGGAATGCGTGGCGGAGACCTTCAGCCGATTTCTGGTTTCACTCCATCAAGACCGCGGGCCGCGGGAATTCCTGCAGGCCTATCTTTTCCGCATCTCCCACAACTGGATGACCGATTATTATCGATCCCACCGTTCCGCGCTCCTACCGCTTGATCCCGCCGTGAGGGCGGCTTGTGAAGACGAACCGATGCAACTTTCCGATTTGGAGGCGGAGCGCGGGCAGGTACGGGCGGCCTTGAGCCGTCTGACCCCCGACCAGCGCCAAGTCGTACTGTTGCGGTTCGAGGAGGAATGGAACAGCGAGATGATTGCGGCGGCGTTGAATAAAAGCGAGGGGGCCGTCAAGGCCCTGCAACACCGGGCGCTGGAAAGCCTGCGGCGCATGCTGCTTCCGTCCGGAATGGAAGAGTCATGACAAGAAAAAATATTTCACCGGATGAAAAACTCCAGCTGCTCCTCGCCCGGTTCCGGGATGTGCCGGCGCGTGATCCTGCGGCGGAAGCAGCCGGCCGGCGGGATTTCCTGAAACAGGCGGCGGGATGGAGGGCGTCCGCCTCCCGCACCGCGCAGCCTTCCGGCGCCGGCGCAGCGGATCGGCGCGTGTCTTTCTTCCAGGGACGGGGCTTCCTTCTCTTCCCCGCGGGTCTGGCGGCCGTCGCGCTGGCGCTTCTCATGTTCTTCGGTGGAAGCGCGGTGACCGTTTTCGCCGCCCAAAACAGCCTTCCCGGCGATGTCTTGTATGGGATAAAGACGTTCAGCGAAGACGCGGCGTTTTTTCTGCCGGTCTCCCCGCAGACAAAAGTGGATCTGACCCTGCGTTTCACCGACCGCCGCATTTACGAAATTACCGGCCTGCAATACGCCGGGCGCCCCATTCCGGAATTTGCGA
The DNA here is from genome assembly GCA_049684495.1 of Anaerolineales bacterium. Classification (GTDB taxonomy): domain Bacteria; phylum Chloroflexota; class Anaerolineae; order Anaerolineales; family RBG-16-64-43; genus JAFGKK01. Next base: position 1,310 of record JBAVFZ010000065.1, read on the forward strand.
TCGAGCGCTATCAGGACGAACTGGATCTCGTACTTGCGTTGGCCGCCGGGATGGACGATCCCGGCATGGCGATATCGCTCGAGCAGGCGTCCTCTCATGCGGATGGTCAATTGCGGCAGATCGTGCAGCTTCTGGACACCGGTCCGGATGTTTCCGTTCTCGTCCTTTTACAAAACCGGCTGCGGGAACACGTGCAAAAAATCGAATTGGGGAAAACGGCCCCGCAGGAGTTCCGGTTAAAAATCCGGGAGGAGCAGGAGGAAAAAGCAGGCATTGACTCGAATGGATCCGAGAATGTCTCTCAGACTCCGGATACGGCTCCCACTATAGGCCGGCCATCGAAGACTCCGGATCCGGGCGGCGACGACACGGATGCCGACAAACCCACCAAAGACCGGGGGAAAGCGGCGGAGTTCAAAGGCACGATCGCGGCGGTGGATGCCGGCAACCTGACGCTGACGCTGGAGGACGGCTCGAACCGCATATTCGTCCTGACCTCGGAAACAAAGATCCGTATTCCCGGATTCGGGCATGACGCAACCTTCGCCGATCTGAAAGTCGGCGACGGCGCAACCGTCCGTGCAAAGAAGGACGAAAGCGGCGTGCTCGTCGCCGAAAGCATCGATGTGGAACCCGTCCAACCGGTGCTGGTTCGCTACGCCGGGACGGTCACCGACTACCAGGCCGGGGCCGGCATCGCCATTCGGGAAAAGAACGGAACCCTGCGGACCTTCCTGATCACCTCCGATACAAAAATCATCTTCGACCCGAAAGACAAATCGAAGAACCTGAGGGTCGGCTCGGAGGTGACCATCGCCGCCGTGCGGGATGCTTCCGGCGGCACCCCGACCGCCAGTGAAATTGCCGTCAAGGCGCCCAAAGCCGGAAAACCGGCAACCTACAAAGGAAAGATCGCGGCGGTGGATGCCGGCAGCCTGACCCTCGCGCTGAAGGACGGCTCGAGCCTGGCGTTCGTTCTGACCGGGGAAACGAAAATTAATATCGCGGGTCTGGGCCGCGGCGCAACCGTTGCGGACCTGAAAGCCGGGGACGACGCCACCGTCCGGGCGACGACGGACGAAAGCGGCGCGCTGGTGGCCGACAAGATCGACGTGAAACCCGTCCAGCCGGTGCTGGATCGATACTCCGGGACGGTCACCGATTATCAGGCGGGCGCCGGCATCACAATCCGGGAGAAGAATGGCGCTTTGCGTACCTTCCGGATTACCTCCGAGACGAAGATCACCTTCGCCCCGAAGGATCAAGAGCAGATCCTTGAGGTTGGTTCGGAAGTGACCATCACCGCGGCGCGGGATGCCTCCGGGGGCACCCCGATCGCAAATGAGATTGCCGTGAAGAGGAAGAAAAAGGCAACTCCCACGCATCCGGAAGCCAGTCTGCTTCCCGACGTTCAAATTTGCGCCGGGCCTCCCGGATGGAACGGGCGTGAGGTTGAAAAAATCTCATGGTCGATTCTATAAAGAACATGATCGGAGAGAACATGAAGCCTTGGAAAATGGTCCCGTTGGTCCTGCTGCTTTTTGGATGCGGTTCCGTGTCGGCAACCGTGTCGAACCGCGTATCCACGAGCACCAAGCGCCTTCCGGCGGATGCCACCCAGAGTCCGGAGCCGATTAAATTGAATTCCGGCCCCTTCACGCTGACGGTTTTCTATCCCGCGGATGACGCGGTGGTGGACAACCCGCAGCTGACCGTTCTCGGGGAAGTGTCATCGGATGCGGTCGTAACGATCAATGAGGCGACGCATATTGTGTATGCGGGTCCCTTCCGTCAAACCATTTCATTGGCAGAGGGACTCAATACCATCCAGATCATCGCGAGCGATATGGATGGGAATGAAGTGGAAGCGGTGCTTACCGTGACCTATCAGCCATAAGGAGGTGTACCTATGAAAAAAATCAAGATACTCATCCCGTTGCTCACCATCCTGCTGGGATTTCTGACGGCGGCAAATGTAACGGCCGAGGAATCCGATTCGGTGTTGCTGCGTCCCACGCCAAATCACACGCCGCACTCGGAACCAACCCGGGGGCGAGACAAAGAGAAGCCGGACAAGAAGGATTATAAGGGCACGATCGCGGCGGTGGATACCGGCAGCCTGACCCTCACGCTGAAGGACGGCTCGAGCCTGGGGTTCATCCTAACCGCGGAAACGAAGATTAATATCACGGGTCTGGGCCGCGGCGCAACCGTTGCGGACCTGAAAGCCGGGGACGACGCCACCGTCCGGGCGACGACGGACGAAAGCGGCGCGCTGGTGGCCGACAAGATCGACGTGAAACCCGTCCAGCCGGAGCTGGACCATTACACCGGGACGGTCACCGACTACGAGGAAGCGGTCAGTATTACGATCCGGGAAAAGAAAGGGACTCCGCAGTCCTTCCGGATAACCTCTGAGACGAAGATCACCTTCGACCCGAAGGATCAAGAGCAGATCCTTGAGGTTGGTTCGGAAGTGACCATCGCCGCGGTGCGGGATACGTCCGCGGGAACCCCGGCCGCCAAGGAGATCGCGGTCAAGAAGCCGAAGGCCGAAAAGCCGAAAGACTACAAGGGGACGATCGCGGTGGTGGAAGCCGGCAGCCTGACCCTCACGCTGAATGAGGGCTCCAGCTTGGTCTTCGTTCTGAACGCGGAAACCAGGATAAAAATCACCGGCTTGAAAAATGCCACTGTGGCGGATCTGGAGGTTGGTGATAGCGCCACCGTCCACGCGGCGAAGGATGACACCGGAGCCCTGACGGCCAGTCAAGTCGAAGTAAAAATCAAGGTGAAGCATTTCAAGGGGACGGTTACCGACTACCAGGAAGGAGCCAGCCTCACGATCCTGGAAAAGAACGGCACCTCGCGGACTTTCCTGATCACGGCCGAGACCAGGATCAAGTTCGGAAAGAAGGATCAAGACAACACGCTGCAGGTTGGCTCGGAGGTGACCGTCGTCGCCCCGCTGGATCCGGCGGGCGGCACTCTCACCGCGACGGAGATCACGGTCCATCCGGCAAAGAAGAACTATAGGGGCACCATCGCGGCGGTGGATGCGGGCAGCCTGACCCTGACGCAGAAGGACGGTTCGACCCTGGCGTTCATCCTGAACGCGGACACAAAGGTCAGCGTTCCCGGTCTGGGCCGAAATGCCACCCTCGCGGACCTTGTGGTCGGGGAATACGTGACCGTTCGCGCCGCTTTGGATGAATCCGGGGCATGGGTGGCCGGCGAGGTTCACGTCGCGCCAAACAAACCGGACAAAGTGCATCGGGTCGGCATCGTAATCGACTACCAACCCGGTGTCAGTATCACGATCCGGGACAGGGAAGGCGTTGAGTTTGTCTTCCGGCTTACCGCCGACACAAAGATCCTCCCGTCCGAGCATGCCGGCCAATTGACGGTAGGATCACGCGTGACCATCATCACCCCGCGCGATGTGACCGGCGGCGGCCTTACGGCTCTCGCGATTGTCATCCATCCCGCGCAAGCGGGTGGAACTGCCACTCCGACGGTGACGGCAACCGCCACCGAAACACCCACCAGCGAACCGGTTTTGGAAGCAACGGCCACGGCAACAGAGGCGGTGTATCCTTCGCCGTGATGTTCTCCGCCGATCCGGCATGAAATCTGCCGGGTAAGAGATAGAATGACGAAAAACCCCGATCCGAAGTCCGGATCGGGGTTTTTTTCCCGCTCTCGCGGGATGAAGAATACCCCGCAGCTTGCCGCGAATGCTCTTGGGTGTTGTGCCGCTTGATACCCCGCAGCTGGCTGCGCGGTTATTCAATGACCGGAAATAGAAACGTTCGCTCCGGAAGCACTGTCATACGGAGATATGCGTCCGCATGTGGATCTTTACGGAGGAAGCATGCGATTCTTTTTCGTCCTTTTCGATCCCCCGCAAATCCTTTCCGGGTTTACGCGAAATGCCGGGTTCAGAGAGAATCTATGCGGAGGATCGAATGGGATGATAGCGCAGGATCACGCATCCGGATTTCAACGGCCGGTTTTCGAGAAGCTTCCAATCCAACCGGCGCTGGTCCGCTTTAAAGAGCGGATTCCCCGCGCCGAGCGTCACGGGCACAAGCCCAAGGCGGATCTCATCGATCAGGCCGGCGGGCAGCAGGCTGGATATCAAATTGGCGCTGCCGAAAATGAAAAGATCCAAACCCGGTTCCCGTTTCAGCCGGGCCACTTCCGCGGCCGCGTCCTCCCGCACCAGGCGGGTGCTGTTCCAGCCGGCCTTCGCCAGCGATCGCGAGAAAACGACCTTCGGGACGCGGTTCATGAAATCGGCCACTTCCCCCTTTTCCTTTGACCAGTAGGCGGCCATCCCCTCGTATGTGATCCGGCCGAAAAGCAGCGCTCCGATGGTTTTAGACTGCTCGATCGAAATCCGCTCGAGTTCCTCGCCCCACACGTATTTATGAAAGTCGAGGTCCCAGGACTTCGAGCCTTCGAAAAAACCGTCGAGCGTCACCAGGTTCCAGACGATGAGTTTTCTCATGGATCCAACTTTCCCCCCTTCCGGAATCCTCCCCCGTTCCGGCAACCGCACCGGTCGGGGGAGGATGCGGGTCGAGCGGCTAGTGCTTGGTCACCAGCTTTTCAAGCCGCTCCATGCTTTCCTTTCCCCCCTCTTCCATTCCGTCCTGGAGCATGCCGTCGCGGTCTTCCACCGACTGGAAGACGATCTTCTCGGTCACCGCGGTCTTGCCGTCTTTGGGTTCCAAGGTGATCGTTTCCATGGAAACATGGCCTGGCATGCCCTCATATTCGAAGGTATATACCAATTCCTTTGCGGGAAGGACCTCATGGTAAACCCCATGGAATCCGTATTCCTTCCCGTCGGTATCGCGCTGGATGTAGCGCCATTGTCCGCCCCTTCGGACATCCATCTTGGTTACCTTGGTTTGAAGCCGTTCCGGTCCCCACCATTTGGGGATCAGCCGGCGGTCGGTGACCGTCTTAAAGATCTCTTTGGGAGACGCGTCAATGGTCTGTTTCACGATCACTTCCGGGCACCCCGCGGGCGTGAGAAATTCATAGTTATCCATGGCAAATCTCCTTTCAGAACCCATTTATATGTGGCGCCGGATTAACGTTTTCGAAGGAGATTCCGGTCGGAACAAATGCAATCCCTTTTTCCCCCGCAAGGAAATCGGGATTCCCTTGCCGAAGCCATTATTCAAATATCCAGCAGATAATGACGCCGTTTCCTTTCGGGGCTTGACATAAGTAGAAAAAGTTCTATAATTATAAAAATGGCTAATAATGACTTCGTTCCCATAACGATGATGACGCTCATGGAGGAAACGCAAATCCGAGCGTATGCGCATCCGGCCCGGATGGCCATTTTAGAGCAGCTCGGACGGGAGAAACAGAGCGTGTCCGGTATTGCGCGCACGCTGGGCGTGCATCCCGCCAACCTCACCCACCATTTTAAACTCCTGGAGAAGGCGGGCTTGATCCGGCTGGTGGAAAAAAGGGACACGGGAAAAAACCTGGAAAAGTTTTACCGCGCGGTCGCTTTTCATTTCACCGTGAACCTGGCGGGGGAAACGCTGACCAATAAGAAGGTGCTGGCGTTGTCCCTCCTGCACGACAATCTGACGGTGGCCATCCAGGCGTTGAAAGGCCAGGGGGACGAGGCAATGGTCTTCGGGCTGCTCAAGAGCCTGAAAATGAAGCTGGAGGATGTGGCCAAATTCCAGCAACGGCTAATGAAGCTGTTGGAGGAATTTGAAAAACGCCCGTCGAAGGACGGCGCCCCGTACACCGTCAATATAAGTTTCTACCCGGGAGAAGCGGTTGACGGCGCGGGCGGGGAGCTGTACATCGGCGAGGGGGAGACGGAAATTCGATGACGGATGAATAATCCGCCAAGGTAATTCCCAACTTATAAATCGGAGGAAATTCGCAATGAACAAAAAATGCTTTCGGAGCATGATGGCCGTGCTTTGCCTGGTGCTGGCGGCGAGCTTTGGCCAACCCGCGGCGACCACCCGCGCGCAGGCCGGAACGGCCGCCGGGGGAAATTGGCAGGCATTCTTCGACCGGGCCGTTCCCGAACAAATGGAGTCCCTTCATATCGCCGGAGCGGTCGTGTCCGTCGTGCAGGGGGACGAGGTGGTTTTCACCAAGGGGTACGGTTATGCGGATGAGGCAAACGGGGTCGCCGCCGACCCGCGGGAAACCCTCTTCCGGATCGGGTCGACGACCAAGCTCTTTACCTGGACCGCGGTGATGCAGCTTGTCGAACGGGGGCAACTGGATCTGGGTGCAGACATAAACGACTATCTCGACTTTCGGATTCCGGACACTTTTCCCCAGCTGGTCACGCTGCGCCATCTGATGACGCACACCGCCGGATTCGAAGACCGCGTGACCGGGTACCTGGCGGCTTCCGAGCAGGATCAGATTCCCCTGGGGAAGTGGCTGGCGGCGCACATCCCCGCGCGCGTGCGCGCTCCGGGTGAGATGGCGTCGTATTCCAACTACGGCGCCGGCCTCGCGGGATATATCGTCGAGCGTATTTCCGGCCTCCCGTACGAGGAGTATGTGGAGAAGAATATCCTTGCGCCGCTGGGGATGGACCGCACCAGCCTGAGGCAGCCTGTCCCCGAAGGATGGGCGGAGGATTTGTCGAAGGGGTATGTCTTTGACGGAGCGGGATACCAGAGTCTGGATTTCGAATACATCGTACCCGCGCCGACCGGAAGCGCGACCTCCACCGCCGCGGATATGTCGAAGTTCATGAGCGCATTGCTCAACGGCGGAGCCGATGGCGATGCGAGGATCCTCGGCGAGAAAACCGTCGCCACCATGTTCACCCGGATCTTCTCCCACGATCCGCGTCTGAACGGGTGGGCGTACGGTTTGTATGAAATGAGCCGCAACGGATTGCAGGTGCTCGGTCACGGAGGGGATACGC
>JBAVFZ010000066.1:0-7760 GCA_049684495.1 Anaerolineales bacterium
GCATACCACTTCGACGCCCGCGGTGTTTCCGGAGATCACGTTGCGATACCCGGACTGGGGTCCTCCGATGTGGTTGGTCCCCGACCGGACCGAAACGCCAGTATGGTTGCCTTGCGCCGTCGCGCCGTCGGGCAGGATGCCGATGTAGTTGCCGATGACCCAGACGTTGGAGTTATCCCTGACGTCCACCCCGATATTGAAATTGACAATGGAAAATCCCTTTACCGTGCTGCCACCCCCGCGGACCGACAACGCCGTTCCGTTCTGGGCCGAACTGGAGCGCAGCTCGATGAGCGGCGTCCCCGACCACCCCGGCTGGGTGGTCGCGTCGATCAGGGTCGACTCGGTGATTTCGGGAAAACCGGCCGCGGTCTCGATGATGTGGACACCGGCGCCGGGAATATCGAAGTACACCCCGTTGAACCCGGGCGCCGCGTTGGCGGCCTGGATGGCCTCCCGCAGGCTGCAGTGCGACGTATTGCAGGTGCCGTCGTCCGAATTATCCGCCGTAGTGACCGTGAAGGAGACGGCCGGAGGGCCTCCGCCGTAGACGATCGTGGATTTTCCGCAGGCCGAAAAAGCTGCCGCTATCATCAGGAGCGATCCTGACAGGAACCATTTTCGCAAACTCATCTTTCCTCCTTGAATGTTTTTTATCCAACGAAAGGGCGCGAAGAATTACCGTGAATTCCCCGCGCCCCTGTACGTTTTATTTCTCCGAACGCTTACTTGTGACAAGCGGACAGTTCGAGATCGGAGTAAACCTCACTCGTCGCGATCCGGTTGAAACTGCTGTCGTACGCCACGAACTGGTATTGCACCCAGGCATTCTCGTATTTCGTGAAATCCCGGATGTTTTCGGAATACAACAGGTAGGAGTACCAGCCCGAACCTAGGGGGGTCATCACTTGCGCGTCATTCCATTCGGTGATTCCTTCACCATCCTTGTTCCGGAGGCGCGCGAAAAACCATACGCCGGCGGTCTTTTTCGGATCCGCAACTTTCACCTGGATCTCGGCTTTCAGCGCCCCGCAACCCGTGCCGCGGTAGTATATTTTGTTCGGCTTGAGCACCGGCTGGAAAAAGTTCTGCGGCAGAAGGGCCTGTGTAAAGGTCGGCGTGAAGGCCTGGGTCGGAGTGGGCGTCGGCGGCGCAGGCAGGAACTGATAATCCCAGCCAAAATTCAATCCGGTCCGGTGTTCCCCGTCCGCCAGGATGACCGCCTGCCGGATCGGATTGACCCAGCGCATCGGATGGGTCCAATTTCCGGGGATAAGAACCGTCACATTCTCGGCCTCCAGCGAATCGACAAACACGCAGTATTCACCGGCCGCAAGATTTTCGAACGCGAACGTTCCATCCGGACCGGTGATATAGGTCTGCAGTATGGTGCTGGACATGCAAACACCCTGCCCCAACCGGACGTGCACACCGGGAATTCCCGGTTCTCCCGGATCGTAATCTCCATTGGCTCCCAAACCTTCGCCCCCTCCCAAGTCGATGCAACCGGGCGGGGGTTCACTCACCGATCCGTCGGGAATCGCGCAAAGATCGTGCCATACCAATCCCGAAATGGATCCCGTCCCGGCCGGCGCGCATGTTCCGGAAGCGTCGGTGTGGAAGGAACGCGTCGCGGATTCCGGGCCGAAGGTGGTGTCGATGCCGGAGAACACATGCCAGTAGTACGTGGTGCAATCGGCCAAATCGTCTCCCGGGTACCAATATTGGTCCGGGTTGCCGGTGCCGCCGTTCAGGCTGGTGTCGGCAAAGGCCGGGTCCGAGGATAGGTGGATCCCATACCCCTGTGGGATACAGCCGTTGTTGCCGTTCGCCCAATGCAGGCCGGGCATCGTGGTGTCGACCGTCTCCCCGTTGGCCGGCCAGACCAGGGTTGGCGCGGCCAAAGCCGCCGGATCACAGTATGGGCCGGTAAAAAACCTGCGATAGGACGAGGCCGGTCCAAGCGTGTAATCGTTGATCGCCGCCACCTTCCAGAAATATTCCTTCCCGGGTTGCAGGTTGCTGCCCGGGAGCCAGCTGGTGGAAGGATTACCCGTCCCCCCGCTCAGGCTGGTATCGGCGAAATCGCGGTCAGGGGAAAGATCGATCCGGTAACCCTGCGGATGGCATCCGGCGTTGGGATAGTTCCAGCTCAGCTCGGGATTCAAGGATCCGACGACGGAAAAATCCAGGGGCGAATTTAAAGTCGGACTCTGCAGAGAATCGGTCGCGCAGACGGGTGTGCCGCAACTGCTGAGAGAAAACACCAGACTGAGGAATACCAGCTTCCGAAGATGCATACCCGGGATCATCCTGACCTCCTGATTGAGAATCCATTCCGCAATTAGGGGGATTGTAGGTCGACTTATGGTTTCCCGCAAGGGAAACGGAGCCTTTATGGAGGTTTTGTGGAGGTTCTTGGCACCGGTGGAAATTTATTTCTCCACCCGCACCCATAATTGCTCTCCGTCGGTGGATAGATCCACCCAGCCATGCGCATCCATCCGCAGAAGGTCAATCCCATCCGGCCATCCGAGATCTTCCACATATGGCCAAAGGCCCGCTAGCGGGCGGGCCGCGCGGAGCCAGTCCGCGACTCCGCCGGTATCCTTGATCGTCAAGGGAAAAAGGACAATCTGAGCCGGAGGCACCCTGCCCTGGGAGAGCATGCGCCGGGCGGCCGTTTCATCCAGCCCGTCGAGGATAAGCCACCGCGACCGTCCGCGTTCCAGCGACAGTGCCATTCCATCCCCGCCAAGCGTCAAAACCTCCAGGATCGAACCGCCTCCCAGGTCGAGGCTGGAGCCCGCCAAGCCTTCATAAATCGGGACATGCTTTTCACCGCACCGGTCAATGAAGGCGGAAAGTGTCTTCCCATTGCGGTCGCTGCCGGCCGGAAGCAGGACCCCGCCGATTGGAAAACGCGCGGCCACTTCGGCCAGCGCGGTCGTATTCTCCCAGGCGGTGGAACCGACCACGACCCAATCCAACCTTTGCGGCCCGTAGCCGAGGATGCGTCCCAATCCGGAAACCACAAGGTTGGGATCGCCGCCGGCGTTGATCAGCACCGTCCCTCCGGCCGGGCCGCGGAGCAGGAACGCTTCCCCGCCGCCGGTGGCGAGCATCGTCAGGTGCAGACGGCCGTCGGGCCGGTGAAAGAACGCGCCCCAGGCAATGAACGCGCCCGCCGCGAGGACCGGCGGCGCCATGGTGAGAATCCTCGCGGCCGCATCCTTCCCCCACTCCCAACGCGGGATCCTTTTACGGACCCATTCAGCCGTTAATCCGAACAACCCCGCGTAGTAGACGGCGATCCAAACCGGCGGTATCGGCCCGGTCGGCAGCGACAGCGAGGAAAAGGTTGCGCCCCATTCCACCACCCGGATGGTGTAGGCCGTCGGCGCCCATCCCACCCACGCCACGGCCAGCCCGGCCGGCGGGAAAAGCATCCCCGCGAGCAGCGCCAATCCGCCGCCCACCATTACGAGCGGTTGGACCGACAGCACCAGCGGATTGACAAGGAACGCGCTGAGAGAGAGGTTGTTGAAATACAGGAGCAGGAAGGGCAAAGTGGTAATTTGCGCCGCGATCGTCATCAGAAATATTTCCCCCGCCGCGGAGGCGGCGGTCCGGGCTTTGTCCTTCGGAATACGATTGAGGAGCAACCGCTCGACTCCGCCCTGCAGCGGGTCGGCATACAGGATCAGCCCCAGCGTTGCGGCGAACGAGAGTTGGAAGCCGATATCCCACAGCATCCAAGGATAAAACGCCGTCATCACCGCGCCGGTAAAGACGAGCGAGGTCAACCCATGCGAGCGCCTGCCCAGCTGACGGGCGAGCATCGCCATCCCGCCCATGATCGCGGCGCGGACGACAGACGGCGCCGCGCCCACCAGCGCCGTGTAGAGAGCGATCCCCAGGATCGCCGCCAGCCAGCCGGGAATCCGGCGCGGGAATCGCTTGGTGAAGGAGAGGAATATCCCCGCGATAATGGAAATATTGAAACCGGAAATCGCCACGATGTGCGAAGTGCCGGTCCGTGAAAAAGCCTCCTGAAGGGTGACCGGGATCGAACTTTCTTCCCCCAATAAAATTCCCGCGAGCAAAGCGCATTCCGGCTCCGGAAAGATTTTTTTAAGCGTCTCCAGCGCGCGGCGGCGATAGGCGAATAACGCCGCAAGGATCGGCGATGCCTCCCCATGCGCCACCGACCGGACTGCCGGATCGCTCAGGATCCCATAGATCCCCTGGCGCGCCAGGTAAAGCGCGTAATCAAAACCCTGAATAACCGGCGGCGGCCCAAGCACACCGGACAACCGCACCCGGTCTCCATACCGGAGTTCGGCATCCCCCGGCGGAGCACGGAATTCCAACAGGATCGCGCCATCCAGATTCAGGATTTCATCGCCCGCATCCAAAATAATCCGAACGATCCGGGCCCGGACCCGGAATCCGCTGTTCCCGGGAACCGGATCCTCCTCCAGCACGGCTTCAAATTCGGCCGGAGTGCCGATGTAGGTGCCGATGAATTCCGGGCCCGGTTTGGGCTGGGCGGCCGAAAGCCGCGCTCCGCCGAAAAGAAAAAACGCCAGGCAGAGAAACGGAATGCGAAATTTTTTTACGGTGAAGGCAAAGAGGAAAAACAGGATACCGGCGAAGAAGGATGCGGCCAGCGGCAGCCCGAGCGGCGCCGCCAATCCGATCCCGGCCAGCCATGCGATACATAAATAGAAGAGTGTCATACATCCCCCTTGGAGCAGAACACCCGGTGGCTTTATATCACAGCTTGTGGATTCGGGCTATCCGCGCTCTGACCCAACCCCCTCACCCCCGACCCTCCTTTCGCTTCGCTCGAGGACAGGCTCTCCCCCTTCCCCATAAAGGGAAGCGGGAGAGGGGTGCCAGAGCCCGTGTGATTTTTCGCGGGCGATGGCGGGGAGGGGTTAGGACTGGTTCACTCCTTCGCCAGTCTCGGCAGCCAGAAAACGGTGAGGAACACCGCGACGATCGCCATCGCGGAACCGAAGAAGAACGGCGCCGATGCTCCAAAACCCTGCCAATTGGCCACGCCCTGCCAGAGGATTCCGGCGATCAGCGAGGCCGGCAGCGCCATGATGCCGACCGCGGTGTTGTAGATTCCATACGCCGTGCCGCGGTGTTCGGCGGAGGAAAGGTCGGCCACGTAGGCGCGGGCGGTCCCTTCCACCATCGCGTAATACAAACCGTACAGCGCGTAGAGAATATATATTTGCCAGGAAGCGCCGGCCAATGCGAAGCCGAGGTAGACCAAGCCGTAGATCAGCCAGCCGACGACGAGCACCCGCCCCCGCCCGATTTTATCCGAGCGCAGGCCGGCCGGCGTGGAAACGAGCGTATACACCACGTTGAAAATAACGAGCGCCAGCATGACATGGAACACGCTCAACCCGCGGTCCTGCGCGCGGAGGACGAGGAACGCATCCGAGGAGTTGCCGAGTGTGAACAGGGCCACCACGATAAAGAATCCCGTCAGGCGGGGGCTGAGGCGCCGCTTGCCCGCCGCCGCCGCGGAAGCGGCGGCATCCATGGAGGGTTTCGATTTGGGCGCGATGGGCACATCGCGCGCGAGGAGGATCAGGCTGATCACGCCCAGAAAGGCGGGGATGATGCTGATCCAGATCACCAGATGGAAAGTATTCTCTCCCAGCGTGACCGCGTCCGGTCCTGCGGCGTACGTGACCGCCGCCGCGACCACGAGGCCGATCGTCGCTCCAAGTGAATCCGCCGCGCGGTGCAATCCGAACCCGAAGCCGCGATTCTCGGCTTTCACCGAATCCGCCACCAGCGCGTCGCGCGGCGCGGTGCGGATCCCTTTTCCGAGCCGGTCGGAAAACCGCAGGAGCAGCACCACCGGCCAGGTGTCGGCCAGCAGCAACAACGGCTTGGCCACCGCCGAAAGCGAATAGCCGAAGACGGTCAATGCCTTGCGTTTGCCGAGCTTATCGGACAGCCAGCCGGAAAACAGGCGGGTCAGGCTGGCGGTGCTTTCCGCCACGCCTTCGATCAATCCGATAATGGCCGTCTTTGCGCCCAGCACATTGGTCAGGAAGAGCGGCAGCAGGTAGACGATCATCTCCGAGGAAATGTCGGTAAACAGCGACCCCAGGGAAACCGCCAGCAGGTTGCGGGGAATGCGGTTTTGTTTCGCGGGAGCGATTTGTTCGGTCACGGTGCGCCTCCGGGAGAAATGATCATATGAACATCTGAACAAGCAAATTATATTGCATCTTGCTTCATACTTGTCACGGGAAGATTTCCAATAATGGCCGATTTGGATAACCTCACCTAAATTGGCAGGATATATTAAAATGAAGCGCAAGGCAATCGCGCCCTTGGCTTATCGCAAGGAATAATTTCTTCGATCGGGAGATGCGGTATCCAAAAATCCGATGGATAGTTCTCCCGGCCCCCTCACCCCGCCTTCGCCGCGGAAGGATTCCGCGGCTTCAGCACCCTCCCCTCGCTTTCCCTCGCTTTCCCTCGCTTCGCTCGGGACAGGCGCTCGGGACAAGAGCTCGGGACAGGCGCTGGAGGATAGGCCCTCCCCCTTTCTATTCCATGAGCGGGGGACGAGGTAAAGACAGAATAGGAGCCCATATGGCAGCCAAGCGTATCGGAATCGTTACCGGCGGAGGAGATGCCCCCGGTTTAAATGCGGTCATCCGGGCGGTGGTCAAAACCGCGATCATCGAGCACGGCGCGCAGATCATCGGGATCGAAGACGGGTTTGACGGGCTGTTCACCGGCGGTGGAACCCGGCCCTTGACTCTGGATGACGTGCGCGGGATTCTTCCGCGCGGCGGAACGATCCTCGGCACCGCCAACCGCGGGAATCCCTTCGCTCAGAAGGTGACTGCGCCCGACGGGACGACAACGGTCGTCGACCGTTCGGACCAGTTTATGCAGGCTTTAGATTCGCTTGCCCTCGACGCGCTGATCGTCGTCGGCGGGGACGGCACGCTGCGAATCGCGCTCGAGCTCGAGCGCAAGGGCTGCCGGGTGGTGGGAGTCCCCAAGACGATCGATAACGACGTCGGCGGAACCGAGATCACCTTCGGATTCGACACCGCGCTGAACACCGCGACCGAAGCGCTGGACAAATTGCACACCACCGCCGAATCCCACCATCGCGCGATGGTGGTGGAGCTGATGGGCCGCGACGCCGGCTTCCTGACGCTGAACGCCGGCGTATCCGGCGGCGCGGATGTGATTCTCATCCCGGAAATCCCGTTTCTGTTCGAGAGTGTGTGCCGCAAGGTGACCGATCGCGCGTCGCGCGGGAGCAAGTTCAGCATCCTGGCCGTGTCGGAGGGCGCCCATCCCCGCGGCGAACAACCGGTTTACTCCAGACCCGGCGACGAGGTATACGTCCCGCGGCTGGGCGGAATCGGCGCCGCCGTCGCCCAGGTCGTCGGCGAGCGCTGCCAGACCGAAGCGCGCGTCACCGTCCTGGGGCACGTGCAGCGCGGCGGCGGCCCGACCCCGTTCGACCGCTGGCTGGCGACCCGCTACGGCGCGGCCGCGGTCCGCCTGGCCATGCGGGACGCGTTCGGCCGAATGGTTGCGCTGCGCAATTCCACGATCACCGATCTGCCGCTGGAGGAGGCGCTGGCCGTGCCCAAACGGGTGGATCCGTTCGGCGAGGGGGTGATGACGGCGCGCGGATTGGGAATTTCTTTCGGGGATTAGGTTAATGCAGAAGGCCGCCCTTGCGGGCGGCC
>JBAVFZ010000067.1:0-17010 GCA_049684495.1 Anaerolineales bacterium
GAAATGAACCGCATCTTCTTCATAAGCTTCTCCTTATCTTGGATTGCCCTCGGTCCAGGCGGACCGGGTTACCCGAAAGGACAACACCCCGGCGCGCCGGCGTGGTCGGGGCCGTTTCTCACTTGCGGCTCCTGAGCTGGTCGACGGTCACGGCGCCGATGACGACGAGGCCGATAACCATTTGCTGCATGAAGTAGTTTGCTCCCGACATCGTGAGGCCTACGGTGAGAATCCCGATGATGAACGACCCGATCACCGTTCCGCCCACCGTGCCCACGCCCCCCATAAAGCTCGTGCCGCCGATGACGGCGGCGGCGATGGCGTTCATCTCGTAGCCGATGGCGCTGTTGGGCTGAGAGGTGACCATCCGGGAGGCGAGGATGATGCCGACCAGGGCCGCGAGCGTACCGCAGATGACGTAGTTGACAATCTTGACTTGGCCGACCTTGATCCCGGCCAGCCGCGCCGCCTCTTCATTCGATCCCACCGCGTAGGTGTACCTGCCGATCCGCGTTTTGCTCAGGATGAAGTGAAAGAGAAGGGCCACCCCGATCATGATCAGCACCGGGAAAGGGATCCCGGGGAAAACCTGCCCGGTGCCGAAGATGGTGTTGTTCCCCAAAGCGCCGAAGGCCTCCGGCGCCGGCCACGCGTTGGCGTTCGTGATGGTGAGGGCGACCCCGCGGGCGACCATCATCATGCCGAGAGTCGCGATGAACGGCGGCAGCTTTAACCGGGTGATCATCAGCCCGTTGAGGAGACCGCAGACAACTCCGACAAGCAGGCCGATGAGCATGCTGATCCAAATCGGGACTCCGGCAATCGCGGCCATCACGGCGACCGTCCCGGAAAGTGCGACGACCGATCCAATGGAGAGATCCACCCCGCCCGAAATGATGGCGAAGGTCACCCCGATGCCCATCAGGGTCACCGCACTGGTCTGCAGGGCGAGGCTGAGGACGCTCCGGATGGTGAAGAAATTCCTGGCCGTGATCGAAAAAAAGATGAACAGCACGATCACCGCGGCGAAGGTGAGAAATCTGTCAAGCGCCTTCCGGGATCGCCCCGACGCTTCCCTGATTTCGGAAGTGCCTTTCTTAATGTGTTTCCCCGTCCATTCGCTCATGTCCGCTCTCCCGCCGGGATAAATTTTTGGCCGCCCATACTTGCGCCTCCCGGGATGGATGCCGCGCGTTCAGCCGCTTTATGGAACACATCATCCGGAATCTTTTCCGCGGTAGTGCGCGGCGTCATGGACCTCTCCCCGGGGAATAACCGGAGGCGATCCGTCAAGCCAGGTGTTTCCGGCATCCTGGCGGAGTTCATGTGGATTCCCCTTCCCGCCCGGGCGTCAGTCTACGGCTGCCTCGGGAAAATCATTGCGGGCGCCGACGATGTAGGCTACCACCCGCTCGTGGAACTCATGAATGTCGCCGGCGACGGGGTAGTCGCAGACTTTGCACCCATGGCGAAGCACCACCATCCGGTCGCAAACCTGGTAGATATCTTCCAAGCGGTGACTGATGACGATGATCGAATTGCCCTGCGCCTTAAGCGCCCGCACCAGATCGAGCACCTTGCCGATGGCCGCCACACTCAGGGCCGCCGTGGGCTCGTCCATGATGGTGACCTTGGCGTTGAAAGCCGTCGCGCGGGCGATAGCCACCGACTGGCGCTGACCGCCGGACAGGCTCTCCACATTCAAGCGCACGGAGGAGATGTCGATCTTTAAACGATCCAGCAGGCGTCGCGTCTCTTGTTCCATGTGACGCATGTCCAGCACACCGATCCGGCCCAATCGTGCGGACATCGCTTCACGTCCCAGGAAAACATTGGCGGCCACGTCAAGATGGTTGACAAGGGCCAGGTCCTGATACACCATCTCGATGCCCAGATGGCGCGCATGCAAGGGATCCCTAATATGGACTTTCCCGCCTTCGATGAAGATCTCTCCTTCATCGGGGATATAGGCCCCGCTGAGAACCTTCATCAGGGTGGATTTGCCGGCGGCGTTGTCGCCCACCAGCCCCAACACTTCATTGTGGTGCAATACCAGGTTTACCCCGCGCAGCGCCCGGACGGCGTCAAAGTTCTTCCTGATGCTCCGCATTTCCACGACGGGTGTGGTTTCTGTCATCGGTTCCACCGCTTCCCTTTGAGGTTTGAAAAAAAGCCGTTCTCGCCGACCAAGGCGTGCACCTCGCCTTTTCGAAGATCAAATGAGACGCGATCAAGCGCCTCTACCCCCGGAAAGCTCTTGGAGACATCCTCGATTTCGAGAATTACCTCCCGTGCGGGCGATGATCCGCCTACGTCCATGCGCACAGACTCCGGCACAACGGCAATGTGGAAATACGCCTTCGCGTTAAAATTATCATTGTGGTCCGATGAATTGAAAATAGAGTATTCTGACGGGATGGTTGAAAATCGTGGACGTACGCGCGAGCCAGGCGGGAAAGTGTTTAGTATTCTGTACTGCCGGTGGAATTTTCTACCGTGTGACGGGGAATAGCAGCTTTTGATTCTCGGGGAGCAGCATATTCTGGTGGTTGATGACTTGGGATCCGGTATCGATGAAAGGCTCCACCCTCTTGCCCCGGATCAGCTCCAATGCGATCTGGATGCCAAGGTATCCCATATTGAAAGGCCTTTGGACGATGGTGTCCCGCACTACGCCGGCTTCGACGAACCCCAGCACGGTCAGGGAGTTGTCGAAACCGATCAGGACAACCTCCCGTTCTCTTCCCGAATCCGCCAGCGCCCGCGCCGTACCGATGGTGGTGGGATCATTGAGGGCAATGATCCCCTTCACGTCCGTATCCGTCCGTAAAAGCCGGAGTGCTTGCTGGTACGCAATGTCCGGTTCGCCACTGGAATAGAGGGTGTCCGTTACCCGGGCCCTCCCTTGCAGAAAATCACGAACTCCCAATTCGCGGTCAATAGCGGTCGAGGTACCCTGAACATGGCTCATGATCACCACGCGGCTTCCTATACGGAGATGCTCCATAAGCGCCGCACCCGCCTTCTGCCCCGCGTCGTAGTTGTCGGTGCCGATTTTCGTGTCGGCGTCGTTGCCGTTTATGAACGAGTCGATGGTGACGAGCGGAATGCCCGCGGTTTTGATCTCCTTGGCAATCGGAACAAGCCGATCATAATCGGTGGCGGCGAGCACAATGGCATCCGGCTTAGCAAGAATAGTGCTGCGAATTATTTGGATCTGGTCGTCCACCTGCGTTTCGCTCAGGGGACCAAGGATGGTGAAGTCAACGTCAAAATCCTTGCTCGCCGACTCCACTCCGTCCTTTACCGTCTGCCAGAACGCCAGATTATAGTCGACCGTTTTTAATATGACCGCAATCCTCGGCTTGGACCTTGCGCCGCCGTCGAGGAGGTTATTGCCTCGATAGACGGCGGTGATCGCGAGCGCAAGAATCAGGAAAGCGACGGTGAGAATAAAAACCAGGCGGCTTTCTCTTATCACGGGATCCTCGTCCATGGACCCGGATAAAGGATCCGGGGGTTCATGGTTTGTCCTCCGTCAGCGCCGGCAGCCGGATGGTGGCGATGGTTCCCTCCCCCATCACGCTTTCAAACGCAACGCCATACGATGCGCCGAAATAGAGTTGAATTCGTTCGCGGACGTTTGTCACTCCGACTCCGCCCGGCCCTTTGGAGGTGGGCTTCGAATGGTTAAGCTCGGAAAGCTCCCGGCTCGTCATTCCTGTTCCATTGTCGATTACCTTGAAGACGAGATCCTCCCCCTCCTTATCACCCACAACCTTAAGCATCCCTTTCCGTTCTTGGGTCTTCAGCCCGTGATATATCGCGTTTTCGACCAAAGGCTGGATGAGAAGCTTCAGAGTGCGGCAGGAGCGGATTTGCGGGTTTACATCGACCAGAAAGTCGAGCTTGTCCTTGTATCGCATTTTCTGGATGGTGAGATAGCAATTCAAATGATCGATTTCATCCTGCACCGTGATGAGGTCGCCGCCCTTGCGGATACCCAGGCGAAAAAACTTGGCCAGCGTGGAAGTCATCACAATCGCATCTTCGGCCTCCCCGCATTCGATCATCCAAATGATCGAGTCGAGCGTGTTGTAGAGGAAATGCGGATTGATCTGGGCTTGCAGGGCTTTCAGTTCGTGTTTGCGTTTTTGTTCGTGGGCTTGAACGTTTTGCGCGATAAGTTCCTTTATCTTCCGGATAGCGATATTGAAATCCTGCGCGAGGCTGTTCACCTCGTCGGTCGAATTGACGGCGATATCGATGTCGAAATTGCCGCGTTCGACGGCCTGCATGGAACGACGAAGCACTTCGATGGGACGGGTTATCTGTACCGAGATTAAGTACGAAATGATCACCGAGACAAAAAAGCAGGAAACGGCGATCATGGCAAAATAGTATTCCAGTTCGGAACGGTTGTAGAAGAGCTCGTCCAGGTACGACACGCCCACCACCGTCCAGCCGGTGTACAGAGAAGTCTTTGTCGTGTATAGAACCTCTCTTCCGTCGACTTCTACCGTCAGATTCCCATTGGGTATGTCCTTGACCCTATCCATCGGCTCCCGCTTCAGGCCGCTGTAGATCAGCTGCTGCCGGGGATGGTAAACGATCTCGCCCGCGTGATTGATGATGAAGACGTATCCGCTCTTGCCAAGCTGAATGTCGCTGCACAACCCTTCGATGACACTGTAATTGAGATTAACCAGAAGGGTTCCCCTGTGCGCATCGGTGCGAATATCCCGAACATCGCGGCTCAAGCTGATCACCCACGGGTACTTTCCGGAGATGAAATTCTGAACGTACGAAGAAGACAACGAAGCGGAAAGCAGGCCCACAGGCATGGGAAACGTACCCGCCGAAGGCCATGCCGCGTACGGATTGATCTTGTCGCCGGCCTGATCGGTCACGATTGTTTTGTTGTCCAGCAACAGAATGATGGAGTCGATATCCTTGCGCACGGAGATTATCGATTGGAAGTAGGAGGAGACTTTCTCCTTCGTGGCGGTCGGAGCGATTGCCGTCGGATCGGGACTCGGCAGTGTCTCCTCGCCGAAATCCTCGCGCAAATAGTTCTGGACATCGTTGTTGGAGTTAACCACTCGAGAGATGTCGTCCATGTAAGAGATGTAATTGTCGACGACTCGATTCAGCTGCGTGACAACTTGAAAAGTATTGTCCAGGGAGTTTCTTCTGAGCGTGTCGCCGAACAAATAAAAGGAGAGAGTGCCAATGGTCAAAATAGTGATAACGATAAGAAGTGTGAATCCCAAAATGATGCTCAGCTGGAGGCTGCGAATTTTCATGTCCGCTCCGATTTGAGGATCCCGCCTCTGTACTCGGAGGGAGTCACACCGGTCACCTTCTTGAAGATGGTCGAAAAGTAATGCGGATCGCTGTATCCGACCGCGTCGGCTATCGCGCAGGTCTTCCAATCGGAGCCGGAGAGCAGTTGCTTGGCCTTCTCAACGCGAAATTCCGTAAGCGCGTCGACAAAAGTTTTTCCCAAATGCTGCTTGAGAAGGCGGCTCAAATAGCTTGGGCTGATGAACAGGTCCCGGCAGATTTCGTCGACGGATAACTTTTTTTTGGGGTAGTGGCGTTCAATGTATTCCCTCGCCTCGGCCACCTTGGTCATGGCGAACCCTGGCGATTCCTTTGCGTGGAATACTGCCGAAGTCCCCTCCGAGGACGGGTTTCTAGCCTTCGTGCCGGCGGTTTCCAGCCCGGCGCGCCGGCTCGCGGTTTCGTCCAAACGCTTTTTTAACCTCGCCACCAACGCGGAAAGCTCGTGCGAAGTGATGGGCTTGAGCAGGTATTCCGCCACCCGGCTGCGCAGGGCCGATCGGGCGTATTCGAACTCGTCGTACCCGCTCAAGACAATCACGATAATCTCGGGAAACCGATCCGCGATATAGGCCGCGATCTCGAGGCCGTCGGCCAGCGGCATGCAGATGTCCGTCATCACGACATCCGGATGCTCCTGCGCGATCTTCCGGATGGCCTCGCGCCCGTTCTGGCATGGCTCGAGGTATTCGAAACCCGCCTCTGACCATGCAATCTTTTTGCGAAACCCCCGGCGAACGATTTCTTCGTCATCCACAACCAGGAACTTGTACATTCCACCCCGCTTTCAAGGAGCAGGTTTCACTCTCCTTAAAAATTTAACGGTTCGCGGATGGTTTTTCCCACGCTGCTTCTTCCGGGCTTCGCGGACGGCAATCTAAATTGTCTGAGCGGCCGCAGGGAGGCGAGATCTTTCGGACGGCTTACCGGGACTCCGTTCTTTTATGCCGAAACCAAAATCATATTGGCATATTGGATGGTGTCCGCGGTCCGGATCAACCCGACGGCCTGCGGCACCCGGATCTTGAATTCCTCGTGCGGCTCATACGTCACGGGTACTTCGGCAAGTTTTCCGGCGAACTCCTCGCAAACCGCGGGGGTATTCTCGATGAGAAATTCCTCCGCCATGTAGATCTGACGGATGGAGAAATTCTGGCGGATGGCGCTCAACACTTGCAGGACGGTCGGCACATCGTCGACCAGAGCCAGATCGACCGTCTCCATCCCCGGCCAATAGGGAAAACCCCTATCAGCAATGACCAGGGTATTCGTGTGCCGCACGCGGGCAAGCAGGGAAAGAATTTGATAATTGAGTATCCCATTTTTAAGCATGATGCCCTTTCCTCTCCAGGATAATCCCGCGAAGGTTTCTAAATGGCATGCGTATACTCGTTGAAGGTGGGCAAACCGATGGCCACCCGCAGGATATCCGCCTCGGTCGGTTCGCCGCGCCGGTATTCTTTGCAGATTTTTCCCCGGCTCATTACGATGATCCGGTGGCTCATTTCCAGCGCTTCCGTATAATCCGATGTCAGCATGAGGATGCCCACCCCCTGTTCCAGCAGTTCTTCCATGATCCGGTAAATCTCCCGCTTGCCGTTGATGTCGATCCCGCGGGTGGGTTCATCGAACACGAGCACTTTGCATTGCGCTCCAAGCCATTTCGCGACGACCGTTTTCTGCTGGTTCCCTCCGGACAAATTCCGGGCAAAGGTATTGATCCCCGGCGCTTTGATATTCAGCCGGTTCATATATCCGGCGGCTTCCATGTCCAGCTGGCGGTGCTGAACCATCCCCCATCGGCTTAAGCGGTTCAGGCTGGGCAGCGCGTAATTGTTGCGGATGGTGTGATCCAGGATCAAACCCTCCGTCTTGCGGTCTTCGGGAAGGTAGGCGACGCCCTCGCGAATGGCTTTTTCCGGATCGGAATATCGTACCCGCCGTCCCCCCAGGAATAATTCCCCCCGGTCCATGCGATCCACGCCTGCGATAGCGCGCCCCAATTCGGTCTTGCCCGCGCCCATGAGGCCGGTGACGCCCACGATCTCTCCCCGCTGGATGGTTAGGCTGATATCATCGAGCAGCTTTCCGCGTGAGAGATGCTTCACTTCCAACAGGGTTTCCGGGGAGGCCTTGGGAAGCGCCGGATATTGCTTTTTTATCTGACCCCCTATCATTTTTTCCACCATCTCCTCAAAGGTCAGATCTTTGATCGGATACGTGCCCTCGTTGCATCCGTCGCGCAATATGGTTACCCGGTCGCCGAGTTCGTACACTTCCGCATAGCGATGCGAGATGTAAATAAACCCGACGTTATTTTCCTTTTTGAGCCGGCGGATCACCTCAAACAGGTTTTTCCTGGATTGGTCTTCCAGCACGTCGGTCGGCTCGTCCATGACGATCGCCTTGGCTTTGGTGGTCAGGGCCCGGGCAATTTCCACCATCTTTTGCTGGGTCACGCTCAACTGCCCCACCACACTCCGTGGATTCAGGTCGATGTGGAATAATTGCAGAAATTTCGCCGCTTCTTTGTACAATTTGGTTATATCGATTATTCCGGGAGCCAGCATCGGCTCCATGCCGAGGAACATATTCCGGGCAATATCCAATTCCCGCACAAGGCTGAGTTCCTGGTAGATAAACCGCAGCCCTTTGTCGATCGCATCCTGGGGGGAGGCAATCTCCACCCTTTGGCCCTCGATAAAAATCTCCCCCGCGGTGGCCACATAGGCGCCGCTCAACACTTTAATGAGCGTGGATTTTCCCGCTCCGTTTTCACCCAACAGAATATGCACCTCGCCCGGTAGAAGCTGGAAATTAACTTCCGATAAAGCCACGACGCCCGGAAATTTCTTGGTAATATGCTTCATCTCCACGAGGTACTGCCGTTCGGCCATCGAGGTATCCATAGTGATCCTTTCCTTCCTAATTCCCAAGCGTCCGTAAAAGGTGCGATCCCAAAATGGTTTTCTTCCCTGAAGGTTCTATCGGATTCAGGGTGGTAAAATCCTGTCGCCGTTAAACCCGTTTGGGTTTATCGGTTTGTTTATAGGCCTGCGAGGTCCCACAAGCCTGTGTCCCATGCGCTTCAAGACCTCGCAGGCCTTTCAGGTCGGCCCATCCACCGATCCACCCGAGCCTGAACAACCCCCGGTTTTCCTTACTGCAAATACTGGTCCACGTTCGTGATGTCGATCATGATGCCGGGGATGAGGATCTTCGCCTCGATCGTCTCGCCGTTGAGCAGCTTGAGGGCGGTGTCGACGATTTCCTTGCCCATGCGCACGTTGTCCTGTTTCATCGTGCCGGTGGCCTCGCCCGCCTTAATCGCTTTCAACATCACGGGCAGCGCGTCGAACCCGAAGACCATGATCTTGCTCGTCAGATTCTTCTGCTTCACCATCGCGGCGACCGCGGCCGCGCCGCCGTCGTGCGGGGCGAAGATGACGTGCAGGTCGGGATTGGCGGCGATGGTATCCGAGGCGATTTGGACTTCCAGGTTCTCGTCCCAGTTGCCGTATTCCTTGATCACCTTCTCCCCGCAGGCCTCGAGTTTATCCGCCACACCTTTCTGGCGGGCGTCGCCCGTCTGGTGCGCGACCGTGCCGGCCATCACCAGGGAGGTGCCATTGACTCCCGCGAGCTTCTCGCAGATGTAATCGCCCTCCTGGCCCGCCGCGCCGAGGTTGTCGGTCTGGATCAGGGCCGAGATGTACGGATCGTCGATCGCCGTGTCCACGGCCAGGATCGGGATCCCGGCCGCCTTGGCCTTGGCGATCGTGTCCTTGAAGACGTTTGGATCCACCGAGCCGATGATGATCGCCGACGGTTTCTGGGTGATCACGGTGTTGATGGCTTGCACCTGCGCCGAGGCGTCCTGGGTTTCGGTCGTCAGGTCGATGAACGTCACGCCCATGGCTTTGGCCTCTTCCGCCGCCGCCTTGCCCAGCGTGTTCCAGAAGTCGTTGCTGGTGGCGTAGCCGGAGTAGGCGATGACGATTTCCTGTTTCGTCGGTTCGACCGTCGGCACTCCGCCGCTGAGATACTCACCCACATTGTTCTTGTCGATCATGATCCCGGGGATGAGGATCTTCGGTTCGATCGTCTCGCCGTTGAGCAGCTTGAGGGCGGTATCTACGATTTCCTTGCCCATGCGCACGTTGTCCTGCTTCATCGTGCCGGTGCCTTCCCCGGCCTGGATGGCCTTCAACATCACGGGCAGCGCGTCGAACCCGAATACCATGATCTTGTCCGTCAGGCCCTTCTGCTTCACCATCGCGGCAACCGCGGCCGCGCCGCCGTCGTGCGGGGCGAAGATGACGTTCAAGTCGGGGTTGGCGGCGATGGTATCCGAGGCGATTTGAACTTCCACGTTCTCGTCCCAGTTGCCGTATTCCTTGATCACCTTTTCCCCGCAGGCCGCCAGCTTGTCCGCCACACCCTTCTGGCGGGCGTCGCCGGTCTGGTGCGCGACCGTGCCGGCCATCACCAGCGCGGTGCCCTTGGCGCCGTTCAGGGCGGTGCAGATGTAGTCGCCCTCCTGGCCCGCCGCGCCGAGGTTATCGGTCTGGATCAGGGCCGAGATGTACGGGTCGGCGATCTCCGTGTCCACGGCCAGGATCGGGATCCCGGCCGCCTTGGCCTTGGCGATCGTGTCCTTGAAGACATTCGGATCCACCGAGCCGATGATGATCGCCGACGGTTTCTGGGTGATTACGGTGTTGATGGCTTGCACCTGCGCCGCGGCGTCCTGGGTCTCGGTCGTCAGGTCGATGAAATTCACGCCCTTGGCTTTGGCTTCTTCCGCCGCCGACTTGCCCAGCGTGTTCCAGAAGTCGTTGCTGGTGGCGTAGCCGGAGTAGGCGATGGTGACTTTCTTCTCCGGCGTGGCCGGACTGCACGCAGCCAAAGCCAGAATAACGGCCAATCCTGAAAGCAGAACGCATCCTAACTTGCTTGCTTGTCTCATTTTTCCTCCTGTGACGTTATCAAACGTTTTCCGGGTCAGCGGGTTGTCGGTATTTGTGAATCGTCTATGGTCGCTCCTTTCTTTCCGCATCCTCCGCGGCAGGATAACCCCGCCTTGCCGCGGGAGACCGCTTCTTGTGGAAACCGGAAGCGCAGGTTAAGTCCGCTTTCGATCGGCAACCACCTCGCGGCCCAAACGCAGATTCCGGACCGGCCACGGGAGCTAAGCCCGGGCCTTCCGCTGCAGGTAATCCAACCAGACGGCAATTATGATCAGCACGCCGGAAGCCACCTGCTGCCAGAACGCCTCGACATGCAAATGGATAAGCCCGGCCAGCAGCACATTAATGATCAGCACGCCGATGACGGTTTTCACCACGCTTCCGACACCGCCGAACATGCTGGTGCCGCCGACCACGACTCCCGCGATGGCCCACAGTTCCATGCCCTGGCCCCGATTTACCTGGGCCATATCCACCCGGGCGGTATACACAATGCCCGCCAGAGCGGCCATCAACCCGCAGATGGCGTAGTAAATAATCTTGTTGCGATTGACCGGAATGCCCGCCAACCGCGCCACCTCCTGGTTCCCGCCGATGGCAAAGGCGTGGAATCCCAGCTTGGTCCGGTTAAGGATGAACCAGATGAAGACGAACGCAATGACGCAATTGATCACCGGGCCCCAGGTGCCGGAACCCAGCAGATCGAAGGATTCCGGAAAGCGGGACATGTCTTTGCCGGCCCCGATCATGTTGGCCACACCGCGAAAGGCCAATTGGGTGCCCAGGGTGGCGATCAGCGTCGGGACTCCGGTCTTGGTGACGATAATTCCGTTGACCACGCCGCACAGGATGCCGGTGACCAATCCGCCCATGATGGCCAGGGGGACGGGCACGTGGTTGATCAGCAATTGACCGGTGCAAACGGATACCAAGGCGTAGATCGATCCCACGGAAAGATCCAAGCAGCCCGCGATTAGGGCGATGGTCATGCCGGTGCACATGATGAACAGCGTCGAGGAGTTTTCCAATACGTTCGCGAAAGCCGGCCATTGCCGGAAGGTGGGCGCAAGGATCAGGATGACAACCGTCATCAGGAACAGCGCGACCAGCGGAGGGACGATTTCCATAAACTGCTGCACGAACTGCGATTGACGTATTTTCTGCAGAGCGGCCATATTCTTTTCTCCTATGGGATTGAGCGAAATGTCTCTCGTAAGGTCCGCGTTCCACCGGCCGGATCGTTCTCCCGGCCGGATCCCCGGCGCGCTACGACGGGCTTGATCCGCGAGGATCGCTTACAGCCATGCCGTGCGCCCTTCCTTGGCCAATTGCCGTACGACCGCGCGAACATCCTGTTCCCTTTCCTTGGAACAGATCAGGAGCGCATCCTCCGTATCGACAATCACCAGTTCCTTTACGCCGATGGTGGCGATGAGCCGCTCCCCTCCAACCACCAGGCAATTGCGGGTATCGATGGCGGCATGCATCCCCGTGAAGGCATTGCCATTTTCGTCTCTCGGCAAGAGGTCGGTCAAGCTGGACCAGCTTCCAATATCGGTCCAGCCGATTTGGATCGGTATCACGACCGCATCCCGGGCATGCTCCATCACGCCGTAATCGATGGTTTGCTCGGCTACCTGCGGCCAGATGCGTTGGATTGTCCGGGCATAGGCGGGCGTTTCCAGGGCATCCGTTAATTCGGTCAACTGTGCATGGAACACCGGCATCTGCCGCTGGAATTCCGAGAGGATGCGGTCCACGCGCCAGACGAACATGCCGCT
Source organism: Anaerolineales bacterium (assembly GCA_049684495.1). GTDB lineage: Bacteria > Chloroflexota > Anaerolineae > Anaerolineales > RBG-16-64-43 > JAFGKK01. The sequence continues at coordinate 12,098 of JBAVFZ010000067.1, forward strand.
GTTCCAGGCGTATTCCGTGTCGGTGGCCATGCGGGCGGCCTCCGCCGGGTCCGGCTTTTCGACGAACCGGGCTATCCGAAAAACGGGGAATGGGGCGTCGTTGGTCAAGCGCTCCCCCCGCTGAATGTAGCCATAGCCGGTCGATGCGGAAGAAGGGCTTATCCCCAGCGTGACCAGATGCCCGGTTTGTGCCGCCGTCTCCGCCGCCGCAAGCGACCGGCGAAAACCTTCCGTGTCGGTGATGAAGTGGTCCGCGGTCAGCACCGCCATCACCGCATCCGGATCCTTCCGGTGCATGTGTATCGCCGCCAAACCGATCGCCGGAGCCGTGCCGCGGGCTTCCGGTTCGACAATAAAATTTTCCAAAGGGACATCGGGGGCCTGCGGGTGGAGGAGGTCGACATGAGACGCCCGGGTGACGACCAAAATCCGGTCCGGCGGAAAAAGGGGGGAGAGCCGCTCCACGGCGTGTTGAAACATCGTGCGCTCGCCGACCAACTTGAGCGATTGCTTGGGACGGTTGCGGCGGCTGAGAGGCCACAAACGTGTGCCGCTGCCTCCCGCCATGATCATGGCATAAAACATCCCAACCTCCTGCCGGGAGATTAGAAGCCGCGCAGATCGGTGCTCTGACGGCGCGGCAAACCCGGTTTGGGCTCCCGCCTCAGAACAACGTATTCCAATCCGTGCGCCCGGCAATACTCGCGTTTTTCCGGCTGATCTCCGTCTTCATTGACGGCGTAGAGATCCGGTTTTATCCGGTCGATTTCCGGTTCCGCATCCATCCACCCCGCTCCGGATGAGATCAGCGCCTGCGTGACATAGCGAACCGATTGGACCAGATAACGGCGTTCCTCCTGGTGAAATAGGGGGTGCCCCTCACCTTTTAACAGCCGCACATTCCGGTCACTGCCCACCACCACATACAGATCACCCAAAGCAGAAACCTCTTCGAAAAAGCGGACATGCCCGGAATGAAACCAGTCGAAACAACCGGTTACGATCACTTTTTTCCGCCCGGAAGGCGGAGCCGGCGGTGGAAGGATCGGATACCCTTCCAAGTCGGCGTTTCGAACCACCCGGTAGGCGATACCCCTTCGTTCACAAGCCTTGCGTTTTTCCGGGGTATCGTCTTTCTCCTCCACAACCCAGGCATCCGGCTTCGGGTCTTTCGGCAGATCCGGGTCATACGGCCCTGCGCCGTCCATGGCCACCGTGACGCTTGACACGTAGCGGTTGTTTTCGAGGAGATAAACCCGCTCTTCCAACGGAAAGTTCGGCGTGCCGCCGTCCCGAAGCGATTCGGAATGGTCGTCTTCCAGGAGGACGGTCACCCGGCCGAGCTTGGAGGCCTCCTCCAGAAAGCGGACGCGCGGGGCGCCGTATTGGCGGAATTCCCCCGTGACCAGCACGGTCCGCTGATTATTCGTCATTTCCACCCGCCACTTTAACGGTGATGTGAAGCGAACCGGGAACCACTTCTTCCGACGCCACATACAGATAGCCCCCCCCGCAACCGGAATACATCGCGCCGGCATAACGGGATTGATAAACCCCAAGAAGGCTTTTAAGGTCGACGGTGATGGCGGGATGCACGACCGTCTGGGGCAGCAACGCTTCCCAGGCGAGCATGCATTCGTTCATCGAAGCGCCCAGTGATTTGAGGTCCTTTGCCAGAATGGAGGAATAGCAGTCTTTGCCCGATTGGCTCAACCGGCGGATCCATTGGGGATCCGGGTTGATGACGCCGAGCGGGCTGTATCCGCCGGGGCGTGGAGCGACCGGAACCAAATGGATGACTCCTTCCAGCCAACGGACGACGGCGGGATCGTTGTTCGATTCGACATGAACGGGGAAGCATCCGCCTTCATAGGCGAAGTCGTAATCCAGCCGGTTGATTCCGGGATAGATCATCCCGGCCATATCCTGGGAACCGGAAGGTTCGGCCTTCCCGCGGTTTTCCTCCGCGTATAATTCCCGGATCAATTGCTGGGGGGGACGATCGGGGATGCGTCCGTTCCACAGCCGGATGGCGATCTCCCGCGTGCTGGTGGCCATGCCGCAACGATCCATAAAGCGGGTGGCGGGTTCCAGGGCCACGACCACCATGGAGCCCGGCGGTTCGGGATTATGCCTGGACAAGAACGGCTGATCGATCCAGCCGCCGGCAAAAGCCATGCGGTACGGGATCTTGCTGACGACGTCGGTGATCTCGGATGCCTGGGACGAGGTCATTTTTGGCCTTCGAAGAAAAGGAAGATGGCAAAACCGGCTTCCCGAAACTCGGTGCGGATCATCCGGCCTCCCGGACGGTATGCCGGCCGGACTTCCGGTCCTGATATTGCTGCTCAATCCACGCAAACGTCTTTTGGAGGCCGTCGCGGAACGGAGTGCCGGGCTCCCAGTTCAGGATCTTTCGGATGAACGTGTTATCGCTGTTGCGGCCGGCCACCCCGCGCGGCGCGGTTGGATCGTACCGGCGTTCGAGTTTTATCCCGGCGATGGATTCCACCAGGCTGACCAGATCGTTGACGGAAAACAGTTCGCCCGAGCCGAGGTTGATCGGCGTGGCGATCAGCCGATCGGAATGCATGATCATGTCGATGCCCTGGACGCAATCGTCGATGTACATGAAGCTGCGCGTCTGGGTCCCGTCCCCCCAAATCACGATTTCGTGCTTGCCGGAGTCCTTGGCTTCGATCACCTTGCGGCAAATGGCCGCCGGCGCCTTTTCGCGGCCGCCGTCCCACGTTCCCCACGGGCCGTAGACGTTGTGAAAACGGGCGATGGCCGTTCGCAATCCCCGCTCCGCCGTATACTCCTGGCAGAACATTTCCGACATCAGTTTTTCCCAACCGTACCCGCGTTCCGCCATGGCCGGGTAGGCGTCCGATTCCTTGAGCGCGCGCACATGCGGATCCTGTTGCAGCAGCGTGTTATACGCGCAGGCGGATGAGGAGAAAAAGTACCTTGCCGCTCCGGCCCGGTACGCCGCCTCGAGCATATGGGTGTTGACCAGTATGCTGCGCAGGCATTCGACCCGGAAGTGTTCGATAAAGCCCATCCCGCCCATGTCCGCCGCCAGGTTGTACACTTCCACGGCCCCCTCCACCGCGCGGATGCAATTCTTCTTTTCCGCCAAATCCATGGAAAGGCATTCCACGCCGGGCACCCGCTGGTACCAATTCGGCAAAGGCTTCCGGTCCACCGCGCGGATGCGGGTGAACCCCTGGTCGTGAAAATACCGCGTCAGGGCGCCGGCGATAAAACCGCCCGCGCCGGTGATGACGATTTGGTCATCCTTTTTGAGCATATCGAGGGCCTTCGTATTTTGGTTCGCCATCATGGTTTCTCCTGCTTTCCTTGAATTTCCTTTTCCCTCGCGGAACCGGTATCCCGCGCCGCTTTCGTTTTCGTCTTTGGTACCGTTACCATATCGCCTTAAAAAAAAGACGCCTTTTCAAATTACGGATTGGGCCCTGGGTATTCCAACGGCTGGCGCGATTTTCAAACCGCTGGATTGGCGGACGATGATTTCGGTGGGGAGGATAATTTCCTGATACCCTTTTTCGGCTTCGCCGGCCAGACGGGCTATCAGTAGCTCCGCCGCCCGCTTCCCCATTTCGTAGGCCGGCTGCCGGGCAACGGTGAGAATGGGATCGACCATAATCGCCGTGGGCAGGTCGTCGAACCCCACAATGGCGATATCGTCCGGAACGCGCAAATTCATGTCGCGCAAAGCTTTTAAGGCGCCGATGGCGATGAAGTTGTTCCCGGCAAACAGGGCTGTCGGCCGCGGAGAACCGGAGAGGGTCCGATGGGCCATCGCGTACCCGCTCTCCACGGTAAATTCCCCGTATTGGATGAGCTCCGGCTCGCAGGCCAGGTTGGATTCGGACAAAGCCCTTTTATATCCGGCCGCCCGGTCTTCCGCTGTCGAGACGCCATGCGGTCCGCACAGCAAAGCAATCCGCCGGTGCCCGAGCGATAAAAGCAGTTTTATAAGCTGGTAAGCGCCCCCCTCCGAATCACTGCGCACCACATCCGCGCGGGCTCCATCCAACCGCCGGTCCAGCACAACGACGGGGACCGCCTGCCGGTGCAGCAGCTGGACCGGCGCGACGGAGCGGCCCACGGGTACAAACAGGATCCCATCCACCTGTTTCTGAAGCAGGACATTCAGGTATTCGCCCTGCTTGGCCTCGGATTCATCGGTATTACCGAGGATCATGCTGAAACCGGCTTCCCTGGCCGCGTCTTCCGCCCCGCGGGCAAGGGTCGTCCAGAAGGGATTGGTGATATCGGTCAGAACCAAAGCCAAAGTGCAGGTCCGGCGGGAGCGCAAACTGCGCGCGAGGGTGTTGGGGACATATCCCAATTGCCGGATCGCGGCCTTGACCCGCTTCTTGGTATCGTCGCGGATATACGTGCCGTTGTTAATAACGCGCGAGACGGTGATGGGCGCAACCCCGGCCAGTTTCGCCACCTCACGGATAGTGGGTGACGGCTTTTCCTGCTTTTTTCGCACCTTGGCTTTTTCCTCAATACCTGTTTTTATGGTATCGTTATCATATAATCGGTTTTTGGAATTGTCAAGTAGGAATCTGTTATTCGGTCGGCACAAAGGGCGTATCCGGATGACGAATCGAGATTAATCACTCGCAGTCCATCAAGGAATGCAACTCGGATTCAACCGGAGGAGAAAGAAAAAGCGGGAGGTATCTGCTCAGGCCGGAAAAAGCGTACACGGAAAACGCGGAGAAGAGCCGATTACACGGATTCTTAAAATATAAAATTCGGTGTTTTCGGCTCTTTTCGGTGTTTCGGTGTACAAGAAAGAGAAATCAGGCTGAGTAAATACAAAAAAAAAATAAAAAGACCGCCTTGAATCGGAATCGTCGTCGGGGCGACCC
>JBAVFZ010000068.1:0-2162 GCA_049684495.1 Anaerolineales bacterium
GCGGAAAGGTCGTCCGCCTGTCTCAGGGCGACCCTAAGCGGCAGACTGTCTACGGCGACGATCCGCTCGAAATGGCGCGCCGCTGGCAGTCTGAGGGCGCTTCGTGGCTGCACGTCGTCAATCTGGACGGGGCATTCGGCGAATCCACTTCCGCCAACGAGGCGGCACTTTCCGAGATTCTCAAAGCCGGGTTGAAGGTGCAGTTCGGCGGCGGGATGCGGGATATTTCGAGAATCCAACGCGCTCTGGATGCGGGTGTGGCCAGGGTGGTGATAGGTACGGCTGCGATAGAGAATCCATCGCTTATCGATGTGGCTATGCGCATGGTTGGCCGGGATAAGGTCTCTGTCGGCATCGACGCGCGCGCCGGAAAGGTGAAAACCCGCGGCTGGGAGCAGGATTCCAAGCTGGACGCGGTCGATCTCGGCCGAAGGATTTTCTCCCAGGGAGTCCGCTGGTGCGTGTTCACCGATATCGATCGCGACGGCGTGTCGACCGGCGTCAACATTCCGGCCACGGTCAGGTTGGCGCAGGAAACCGGGCTGCAGGTGATCGCTTCCGGAGGCGTGGCTTCACTCCGGGATGTCGAGGCCGCCGCCCGGGCCGGCCTGCCCGGCATCATCATCGGCCGGGCATTGTATGAAGGCGCATTCACGCTCCGATCGGCGGTGGCGTTTGAACATGGAAGGTCCGACCGGTCCATTCGCAGTGGAGCACCAGTTCCCCCATCAAGGGACGACGGGAAATCATGATATACATCGTGGATTACAAAGCCGGCAACATCACGTCGGTGCAGCGCGCGCTGATCCATCTCGGATTCGATTCCGTCATCACGCCCGATCCGGATATCCTCCGCCGCGCCGAAAAGGTGATTTTTCCCGGCGTCGGCCAGGCGGCGAGCGCGATGGAAATTCTGCGCGCGCGCGGGCTGGATGCCGCGCTGCGGGAAGCCTATGCGCGCGGCACGCCCATTCTCGGCATCTGCCTCGGATCCCAGATCGTGCTGGAGCATTCCGAGGAGGGCGATACCGCCTGCCTGGGTCTGCTCCCGGGTGTGAGCAAACGGTTTGTCTTTTCCGATCCGTCGCTGAAAATCCCGCACATGGGATGGAACCGGATCCGGATTGTCCGGGATCATCCCATCCTCAAGGGAGCGGCTGCGGAGGAGGAATTTTATTTTGTGCATTCCTTTTATCCCCAGCCGGAGGATCCGGAGTGCGTGATGGCGGAATGCGAATATGGATCCCCCTTCCCGGCCGTGATCGGCCGCGCGAACCTTGTTGCGGCGCAGTTCCATCCGGAAAAAAGCGGCCCGGCCGGATTGCGGATCCTGCGCAATTTTATCGAGTGGAACGGGCGCGGGAGGTAACGGAACATGCTGAGCAAACGGATCATAGCCTGCCTGGATGTGCGCGACGGCCGTCTCGCCAAAAGCATTAAATTCGTCGAGACGAAGGATATCGGCGATCCGGTCGAGACGGCGCGGCGGTATTACGAGGCCGGAATCGACGAACTGGTCCTGTACGATATCACCGCCTCCAGCGACCAGAGGAATATCATGCTGGACGTGGTGTCCGCGGTCGCCGCGCAGGTCTTCATCCCGTTTTCGGTCGGCGGCGGATTGCGGACGGTCGAGGATTGCGCGAAGGTTCTCCTGGCCGGCGCCGAAAAGGTCAACGTCAACACCGCGGCGGTGCAAAACCCGAAATTAATCGCGGACGCTTCGCGCGCGTTCGGCGCGCAGTGCGTCGTGCTCTCGATGGATGTGCTGGCTGTTCCGCCATCTTCCGATACGCCGTCCGGATATGAAATCGTCACGCACGGCGGCCGCACCCGCACCGGACTGGATGCGCTGGGTTGGGCCCGGCGCGGCGAGGAGCTCGGCGCAGGCGAACTGGTGGTGAATTCGATCGACGCCGACGGCACGCAGGAAGGGTACGCCATCGATCTGACCCGCAAGATCGCCGAAGCTGTCCGCATTCCGGTGGTCGCTTCCGGCGGCGGCGGGAAGGCCGAGCATCTGCGCCAGGTCCTCACGGATGGCAAGGCCGATGCCGCGCTCGTGGCCTCGCTTTTGCATTACCGGATCACCACCGTCGCGGAGCTGAAGCGGTATCTGGATCAAAATGGAGTGAAGGTGAGGATGACCTAAACCCCTCCCC
>JBAVFZ010000069.1:0-4155 GCA_049684495.1 Anaerolineales bacterium
TTCTGGAGCGGGCCTTTTCTATTTCGGAAAAGGGTGTGACGACCGGGCCGCGTGTGGGGTTATATACCGTGCCGGAACCCTGGAAAAGCATCCCCTGGCGGTTCCGCGCCACTCCGGAAGCGGTGGAATCCCTCGATCGGCTATTAAAGGAAGAAATCCGCGCCCGGCTCCAGCCGGGCGATCGCGGGAGGAAGGAATAAGGAATGATGAAATCCGAATCTTATCGGTCGGTGGTCCTGGTCAAGCAGGTGCCGGATACCCATAACGTCACCGTCGATGTGATGACCAAGGACGGAACGATGAACCGCGGCGCGCTTCCGGCGATTTTCAATCCGGAGGATCTCAACGCGCTTGAGATGGCGCTCCACGTCCGTGACCTGCACGGCGGAACGGTGACGGTGATCACCATGGGGCCGCCTAAGGCGGCGGATGTTCTGCGGGATTGCCTGTACCGCGGCGCGGACCGCGTCATCCTCCTGACGGATCGCGCCTTCGCCGCCGCCGACACGCTCGCCACCTCGTATGCCCTCAAGTGCGCCGTCGAAAAAAGCGGCGCGTTCGATCTGGTATTCTGCGGCCGGCAGGCGATCGACGGCGATACGGCCCAGGTCGGTCCGCAGGTCGCGGAAAAACTCGGTATCCCCCAGATCACCTACGCCGAATCCATACTCGAGCTTAAGGGGCGCGAGATCACCGTCCAGCGCACGCTGGACCTGGGTACCGAAATTGTCCGCTGCGCCCTGCCCTGCCTGATCACCGTGGTGGCTTCGGCCAACACTCCCCGACCGCCTTCGGCCCGCAAACGGATCGAATACAAACTGGCTGCGACCACGCTGGAGCTCCCCGCGTTGCTCGCGAAGTGGCCAGAATTTAAAACCGAAGCTGAATTACAAAAGCACCTGACGGAACGCGGCCAATTCATCCCCATTTGGACGGCAGCGGATATCGGCGCGGAGCCGGAAAAAATCGGCCTGGCCGGATCGCCGACCCAGGTTCACAAAATCAACTTCGTCGTCCTCGGATCGACCGCCAGCAAGGATATCGCCCCCACCCGGGAAGGCATTGCGGCGATGATTGAGGAGCTGGTGCAGGAATACATCGTGGGCTGAGGGAACCATGCCAGAAATTCAAAGCGTTTGGGTTTTTATCGAACAGAATGAAGGAAAAATCGCCGACGTCAGCCTGGAACTCCTCGGCAAGGCGCGCGAACTGGCGGATGCGCTGCACCACGAACTGGCGGGCGTGCTGTGCGGCCGCGGCGTAAAGGATCTCGCGCCGACGGTGATCGCGCACGGCGCGGACCGCGTGCTGGTGGCGGATCATCCGGAACTCGAGCTCTACCGCACGCTGCCCTACGCGCGCGTGATCCTGCATCTGACGCGCAGCCGCAAGCCGGAAATCTTCCTCATCGGGGCGACCTCCAACGGGCGCGACCTGGCTCCGCGGATCGCCAGCGCCCTGCGCTGCGGCCTCACCGCGGATTGCACCGACCTGCAGATCGGCGAGTACACCGATAAGAAGGAACAGAAAACCTATCCGCAGCTGCTGTACCAGATCCGTCCGGCGTTCGGCGGAAACCTGATCGCGACGATCGTCAACCCGCGCACGCGGCCGCAGATGGCGACCGTGCGCGAGGGCGTGATGCACAAACGCGAAGCCGATCCGGCGCGTAAGGGCGTGGTGGAGGAGATCCAGCCGGATCTGGAAAAGGGCGATCTGGCGCTCACGATCCTCAGCCGCTCCATGAAGCCGTCCACCGTCCACCTGAAGGATTCGCCCGTGATCGTGGCGGGCGGCGGCGGTGCGGACGAAGCCGCGGATTTCCAAATGTTGCGCGACCTGGCCAACCTGCTGGGCGGCGAGGTCGGCGCTTCGCGCGCCGCGGTCGATGCCGGGTTGATATCCCACGAACACCAGATCGGCCAGACGGGCGTCACCGTCCGCCCGCGGCTCTACATCGCCGCCGGAATATCCGGCGCCATCCAGCACCGCGCCGGCATGGATCAATCCTCGAAGATCATCGCCATTAACACCGATCCGGACGCGCCCATCTTCCAGGTCGCCCATTACAAGATCGTCGGCGACCTGGCCGAGGTGCTGCCGCTCATCATTCAATCTCTCCGCGAAAAGGCCAAATGACAGGGAGCCGTCGATGATCGAAAATTTCTTTCTGGATAATCCGGACCTGCAGTTCCGGCTCGAACAATTGGACCTGCGCGAAGTGCTGGAGCGTAAAGAAAAAGGCTACGCCGACGCGGGGCGTTATCCCACCGCGCCGCGCAACTACGCCGACGCGAAGGATAACTACCGCATGATCCTCGAGGTGCTGGGCGAGATCTGCGCCACGCGGGTTGCGCCGCGCGCGGCCGAAGCCGACGAGGAAGGAGTCCACTTCGCGAACGGCAGGGTGGAATACGCCAAACCCACCCGCGACGCGATCGACGCCCTGCGCCAGGCGGAGCTCTTCGGTTCGATGCTCCCCCGCCGATACGACGGTCTGTTCCTCCCGGAAAGCGTTTATCAGATGATGGTCGAGATCGTCTCGCGCGCGGAAAGCGGCTTGATGACCATCTTCGGGCTGCAGGAGATCGCCTCCTCGATCGAGGAATACGGCAGCGAGGAAGCCAAGCAGCGCGTGCTGCCGAGATTCGCGCGCGGGGAAGTCTCCGGCGCGATGATCCTCACCGAGGCCGACGCCGGCTCGGACCTGGGCGGGGTGCAAACCCGCGCCGTATACGACGAGGCAGCCAAGGTCTGGCGGCTTACGGGCGTGAAACGGTTCATCACCAATGGCAACGCGGATGTCTCACTCGTCCTGGCTCGCAGCGAAGAGGGTTCGCACGACGGCCGCGGGCTATCGCTGTTCCTGGTCGAACGGGACAACTCGGTGAAGATCCGCCGCATCGAAAACAAAATGGGGCTGCACGCCTCCCCCACCTGCGAATTGCAATACACCAACACCCCCGCCGAACTGATCGGCAAGCGCCGCTTCGGCCTGCTGCGCTACTCGATGGCGCTGATGAACGGCGCGCGGCTCGCCGTCGCCGCCCAGGCGCTCGGGATCGCCGAAGCCGCCTACCGCGAGGCCGATAAATATTCCCGCCAGCGGATCCAGTTCGGCAAGCCGATCCGCGAACTCCAGCCGGTCGCGCGGATGCTGATCGCCATGCGCGGCGAGATCGAAGCCACCCGGGCGCTGCTGGGCGAAACGGGACGCTGGGTGGACCTGCTGAAGGTATATGAACGCGCATCCGCCGAAGGAGCGGTCCCGGATCCCGACGCCGCGCGCGAGCGGCTGAAGACGGCCTCCATGCTGGCCGAAACCCTCACCCCGATCGTAAAATATTATTCAACCGAGATGGGCAACCGGGTGTGCTTCCAGGCGGTGCAAATCCACGGAGGCGTGGGGTACATGCGCGAGTTCCAGGTCGAACGGCTGATGCGCGACCAGCGGGTGACCAATATCTACGAGGGCACGAGCCAGCTGCAAGTGGTCGCCGCCACCGGAAAACTGCTCGGCCATTCGCTGGATCCGCTGCTGCATGTGTGGATGGACCTCGCGGTGGATAACGACCTGGCGGAAGAGAAAGCTGCCCTGGAGGAATCGACCGAACAGTATCAGAAGGCGGTCGATCACCTCAAGGCTCAGGACCGGGCGGTTATAGACTTCTATGCCAGCGATCTGGTCGATATGGCGGCATGGATCATCTGTTCCTGGCTGATCCTGCAGGATGCCCAGGTCCTTCCGCACAAGAAGGATTTGTTCCGCGCCTACCTGGCGGACGTGCTCCCGAAGATCCGGGTCGCCGGCGCGGTCGTGATGAAAAGCAGCACCGCGGTTTTGGACGTTAAAAAGACCTTACTCGAATAGAAGATCACTCCCGCATCAAAAAGATGCGGGAGTTTTTTCATCTCGCAACGAAGATTGTCATGCTGAGCGCCTGCCCTCGTGTCTATCCCGAGCGAAGTGAGGGAAAGCGGGGGAAGCGAAGCATCTCCTCCTGATTCTGTAGACCCTTCGCTGCCCCCGCTCGCGAATACTTCGCATCGGGAGGTTGCCGATGCTTATCGCTCGGGGGCGGGCGTTCAGGTGACAATTTCATCGGTCTCGTAGAAAATAGAGGAGGAATCAATGGGCATGCTAACAGGAAAAAC
>JBAVFZ010000070.1:0-14599 GCA_049684495.1 Anaerolineales bacterium
GGATGAATGCGTAGCGGGGGTGATCTTATCGGGGATCCAGGAGTATTTTTCTTGGAGTGGGTGTATGTGAGAGGACGATTCCTGGATTCCCGCTTAGAACACGCGGGAATGACGATCACAGGATGGATGCCCGCCATAAACGCGCGGGCATGACGATCCTCTTCGTCATCCCGGCGCGGTTTTGGCCGGGATCCAGTAAATTTATTTCTATTGAGTATATGTGCGAGGGAAGATGATATCTGGATTCCCGCTAAGTACACGCGGGAATGACGATCACATGATTATTCGTTGTCCCCTTATTACATGTTGCGTAGTGCCGCTTCCGCCGCTTTCATCCGCGCCAGGAACATCTCCCGCCCGATGATCTCCATGCTCGCAAACAGCGGCGGGCTGACCGCCTGGCCGGTGATCGCGGAACGCATCATCCCGAACAGCACGCCCGGCTTGCACCCCAGTTTTTCAGCCAGCGCGCGCAATTCCTCCTCCGCCGTCGCCGGATCGAACGCCGGCTTGGCGGTGAGGATTTCGCGCGCGGCCTGCAGCGCATCCGCCGACTGCGCCGGGGTCAGGCCTTTCCCGATTAAATCTTTCGGATCGGGAGAAATTTCATCGCGGAAGAAGAAGCCGCCCATTTCGACCGCGTCGTCGAGCGTGACGATCCGCACCTGCACGACCGCGGCCACTTTGCGCAGCCGCGCCTCGTCCGGCGCAAACCCCGCCTTTTCGAATACCGGCGCAAGCCGCGCGGCCAGGTCGTCCACGGTCAGGCGCCGGATGTGCGTCCCGTTGAAATGGTCCGCCTTCTCGAAGTTGATCGCCGCCGGCGAGGGGTTGAGATGGCGGATGTCGAACCGCCGGATCATGTCCGCAAGCGTGAATACATCTTCCGCTTCATCGAAGGAGGCGCCCATCAGCGCGATCCAGTTAAGTACTCCTTCCGGGATGTAGCCCATTTCCTTCAGGTCGCGGATGAAGATGCTGTGGCCTTCGGTCACCGCCTGGGTGGTGTCGCGCTTGCTCATCTTGCCCTTGCCCGAGGGCTTGAGGAAGATCGAGAGGTGGCACCAGGCCGGCTCTTTCCAGCCGAAGGCGCGAACGACCAGCGCATGCAGCGGCAGCGTCGAAAGCCATTCCGACCCGCGGATGACGTGCGTCACGGCCATGCGGTGGTCGTCGACCATCGCCGCCAGGTGGTACAGCGCCAGCCCGTCGGATTTGACCAGGATGAAATCGTCGAGGGTTTTGTTTTCCACCGAGATCTCGCCGCGCAGCATGTCGGTCACGGTGGTCGTTCCCTCGTCCGGCGTTTTAAAACGGATGACGTGGGGTTCCCCGGCCGCCGCACGCCGCGCCGCTTCGGAGGGATCCAGGCGGCGGCAGAGGCCGTCGTACAGCGGCTGTTCCTTGCGCAGGCGATGCTGTTCGCGCATCTGGGCCAGGCGTTCGGCGGTACAGAAGCACGGATAGGCGTCGCCCTTTTCGATTAATTGCTGGGCCTGGTCGAGGTAGATTTCACGGGCGAGCGTCTGCCGGTACGGCGCATGCGGCCCGCCGATATCCGGTCCCTCGTCCCAATCCATCCCCAGCCAGTGCAGGCCTTCGATGATTTCCTCTTCCGCGCCGGGGGCGAATCGTTTTAGATCGGTGTCTTCGATCCGCAGGATGAAACGTCCGCCGACTTTTTTCGCAAGAAGATAATTATAAAGAGCGGTGCGCGCGCCCGCGATGTGCATCCGGCCGGTCGGGGAGGGGGCGAAGCGGACGGTAACCGGGGTGTTCATCAGAATTCGATGTCCTTCCGGTAGAGAATTGTACTTTCCACCAGGCCGATTCCGAGAAGGACCGACCACAATGAGCTGCCGCCCGAACTGATGAAGGGCAGCGGCAGACCGGCAACGGGCAGCAGGTTGAGGTTCATCCCGATGTTGAACGCCGCCTGATAAAAGATCAGCGTCGCCACGCCGTAACCGATCAGCGCGCCGTAGGTGTCGCGCGCCAGCCGCGCGGCCCGCAGGCAGCGGGAGACGACGAAGCCGAGCAGGCCGAAGAAAGCCACGTCGCCGACCAGCCCGAATTCGCTCGACATCACCGAAAATATGAAGTCGGTGTGGCGGACCTTGAGGAACCGCAGCTGCACCTGGGTGCTCAGTCCGTATCCTTGGCCGACCAAGCCGCCGGAACCGATCGCGATCTTGGATTGCTCGATGTTGTACGCGGCGCTCGGATCCGCGTCCGGCATGAAGAACAGCGCCAGCCGGTCCAGTTGATAGGGCTGCAGGAGGTTTAGGGCCAATGCGATGAAAGGCAACAACAGGGCCGCGCCGCCCATAATGAAGATGAAGCGCGGCGGCATTCCGGCGGCGAACGCCATCGCCGCCCACAGCACCATCGTCAGGATCGCCGTGGAGAGGTCCGGTTCGCGCAGGATGACTACCGCCGGGATCGCGGCCAGGATCAGAGTCCGCAGGATGCCCGACCAGGTCTGCAGCCGCTCCTCGTTGCGGGCGATATCATCCGCCAGGATGATGATCAGCGAGATCTTTGCCACTTCCGAAGGCTGGATCGTGATACCGCCGACCTGGATCCAGCGCGTTGCGCCGAACGATGAGGTGCCGATGAGTTCCACATACAGGAGCAGCAGGATGATCCCGACGAAGAGCAGGCGCGAAAGGCTGCGCCAGAAGTGGTAATCGATGACGGTGGCCACCATCAGGACGACCAGCCCGATGGCCGCGAAGGTGGCCTGGCGCTGGGCGCTGTCGGCCAGGCTCGCATTGTCGGCCACCGCCGAGCGGATCTCGACGATCCCGAGCAATACAAGCAGCGCGGCCGACCCCAGCAACCAGAAATCAAAATGACGCCATCTTCGCCAATCGAACATGGGGGTTTTAGAGCATGCGCTTCCGGCGGGAGGATCCCGCGGCGAGCGGAATATCGGCCTTGAGGTGCTGCTCCCGGCCTTCCGAGAACAAGCTGACCTGGACCGTCGCGGGATCCACGTCGATGTGTTCCGAGATCACGCGCACGATCTCCTGCTTGATCGCCTCGAGCAGCGCCGGGGGGATGTCCGCCCGGTCGTGGCTCAGCACTACTATCAACCGTTCCTTCGCCGTCTTGGCGCTGGAACGACCGCCGTGCCCGGTAAGCCGGTCGATTAACCCGTTCATGACGCACCCTTGGGATGGATCAGCCGTGTAAGGCGCTGCTTGAGGCTTTCGGTTCCGTCCAGCGGCGGGAACGGGACTTCCTCGCCCATCAGGCGTTTGGCGATGTCGCGGAACGCCTGGCCCGCCTTGCTCTTGGGTTCCAGCGCGATCGGGTTTCCGCGGTTGGTCGAAATCAGGACCGTTTCATCTTCGGGGATCAACCCGATCAGGTCTACGGCCAGGATCTCGAGCACGTCCGCGGTGTCGAGCATATCTCCCCGTTCCACCAGCTCCGGTTTGATCCGGTTGATGATCAATTTGCCGGGCCCCTTCTGCTCGGCTTCCAGCAGTCCGATGATCCGGTCGGCGTCCCGGACCGCGGACACTTCCGGGTTGGTGACGATCAGCGCGGTGTCGGAGGCGGCGATCGCGTTGCGGAACCCGCGCTCGATCCCGGCCGGGCTGTCGATCAGGATCCAGTCCATCTCCGGCCGCAGTTCGTCGCAGATGCGGATCATGTCGCTGGGGGATATGGCGGTTTTATCGCGCGTCTGGGCGGCGGGGATCAGGTGCAGTTCGGGGAGCCGCTTGTCCTTGATCATCGCCTGCCGCAGCCGCGCCCGGCCCTCGATCACGTCCACCAGGTCGTAGACGATCCGGTTCTCCAGGCCCATCACGACGTCCAGGTTGCGCAGCCCGATGTCGCTGTCGATGCAGACCACCTTCTGCCCGAGCGCCGCGAGGGCGACGCCGATGTTGGCCGTGGCGGTGGTTTTCCCAACGCCGCCCTTTCCCGAAGTTATGGTCAGAACCTTAGCCGTCATTCCCGCTCCTCATTACAGGATGTCTTTCCGCCTGCCCCGGCGTGCTCTTGGCCGGGAAGGGCTCGAAGAGCCCGAGGAATCGGCTGGAAAGATCAACCGATCCCTCGCCTTCGGCTCGGGATGACCGCTTGAACGTCATTCCGGGCCCGCCCTGAATCCGATCAGATCGACGCGTCATCCCGGCGCCTGCCCTCGCGTAGCGGCATTGCCAGCTCTTGGTCTTCGGGCAATGCCGATTGCGAAGCGAGGGTGCTCGAAGCCGGTCCGTCATCCCGGCGTGCTCGAAGCCGGGACCGCGTCGGTCTCCGGCTAGCCCGAGGAATCGCATCCGCATCGTCAACGATTATTCTTTTCCCCCGTCCCCAACTTTCGGCTTTTCCTTCGGGCTCCACGGTTCCGCCACCAAGAGGCCTTCGTGCAGGTAGGCGATTTCCGGCTGGGTCTTCCCTTTGCGGGGCGGGGATGTGGCCGCGAGCGAGGCGATCCGCAGCTGCATCGGGCTGAGGTCCATCGCGCACACGACGGCGGTTTCGTCGCCCTGCGCTCCCGCATGGGCCGTCCCGCGCAGACGGCCCCAGACGATGATGCTGCCGCCGGCGACGATCTCCGCGCCCGGGTTGACGTCCCCGAGTACCGTTACATGCCCGGGAAAGTGAATGCTGTTCCCGGAACGCAGGGTCTGCTGGAGGAATATCGCTTCCATCCCCTGCAGCTCGGTTGAGAACGGCGATTCCTTCGTCTCGCGTTTGGGAAGCGCCGTTCCCAGGCCGAGGCTCCTGGCCGCCTCGACCGTCGCGGGGTTTTCGGAAAGGACAGAGTGCAATCCCACGCCGCGGTCCGCCAGCGCGCTGCGCAGCGCGGCCAGTTCGGCCGCATGCAACGGGTATGCTCCCAGCTGGATGATGGCTTGGGCGCCGAAGAAAAAATCCGGCTTCGAATCCAGATGTCCTAGGAGGGAGGAGTATGCTTCCTCCCAATTCCCCTCTCCGGGAGTAATCAGGAGGCCTTCGTGGATACCCTTAACGCTGACGGATAGCGGCATGGCGGGTTGTCAGAGTTCGCGCCTGTTGTCCATCGCTGTAAATTATAGCATGCGCATCCCGTCATTCCGAAGCACCTGATCCGGCGTCATTCCGAAGCGCCGTTCTTTGCGCTGAGGAATCGGGGAGTTCGGGAGCCGGCCGATTCCCCGGAGCCTCCGGCTCTCCCCGGCTCGAAACACCCCCGTTCCGTGGTCGACATTGCCAAAGAACCAAAGGCTGGCAATGTCACTCCGCGGGGGCAGGCGCCGGGGCAGGCGGAATGACATATGCACTCATCATCCGCCCTGTTCGAGATCGATCGTCTTGAGCGCGAAGTACGCCTTCAGCACGTCGCGGACGACCGGGCCGGACGTGACCGCGCCCTCGCCGCCGTCATAGACGAACGCCACGACTACGATTTCCGGATTGTCGTACGGCGCGTAGGCGCCGTACCAGGCGTGGGTCGGCCAGGCTTCGCGTTTGCACAGATTGCGGGATTGGGCGATGTCGTCGCAGTATTCGGCCGTGCCCGTTTTTCCCGCGCTGGGGATGTTTTCGATCTGGGCATAATCCGCGGCGGTTCCTTCCGTCACCGCCAGCCGCATCCCCTGCTGCACCATTTTGAGCACCCAAGGCTCGACGACAACGGTGTCGTACAGATCGTCGGTGACGTTGTCGGTGATATCGTATAGCATCGTTGGCGCGACGGTGCGGATGACGTTCCCCTCCCCGTCCAGATATTCCTTGAGCAGGGTGGGCTTCATCACCTTTCCGTTGCTGGCAATCGTGGCGATCGACTCGGCCACCTGCAGGGGAGTCACGTCCACATATCCCTGGCCGATGGTGGCGATGTAAGTATCGCCGGTGGCCCAGTTCTCCCCTTGATTGATCCGCTTCCATTGCGGATCGGGGATCAGGCCGTCGCGTTCGCCGAACAGGTCGATCCCCAACTTTCGGCCGTACCCAAGCGCCAGGGCGTATTGTTTTATCCGCTCGATTTCCAATCCCTTCTCCACGCCGCCCGGGCCGCTGTACCCGGCGCCCAGGTTGTAGAAGTAGATGTCGCACGAGAGCGCAAGCCCGCGCAGGAAGGTGATCACGCCGTGCCCGCTGCGGTTGTAGCAGTAGAACAGCATCTCCCGACCGGGGTCCGAAGGGTGGAATTTCTGCATAATCGAGATCGAACCGCGGCAGTCCACCGGCGTATCGGGGGTGACGATCCCTTCGTTGAGCGCGCCGACCGCCGTGGTGAGTTTGAAGATCGATCCCGGCGGGTACGTGCCGGAGATCGCGTGATTCAGGAGCGGGTTGCTGATGTCCGTGGCGAGCTGGTTGTAATAATCGATCGGGATGTTGCGCGAGAATTTCTGGTTGTCGTAGGTCGGGATCGAGACCATGGCGAGGATCTCACCCGTGTTCGGGTTCATCGCCACCACCGAGCCGCCGATCATCGGGCTGCGCAGGAATTCCGGCTTGAGCGCCCGGGTATCCTCGATTTTTTTCTCGAGGATTTCCGTCGCGGCTTGCTGCAGCCGCGAGTCGATCGTCAGGCGGAGGTTCTGCCCGGGGACGGCCGCCACCGGAGGCTCCAGCAGGCGGATATGCTTGCCGGCCGCGTCCACTTCCCACAGTTCGCTGCCATATGTTCCGGCGAGCTCTTCCTCCATGTAGGCCTCGATCCCGGCGTATCCGATTTTGTCGCGGTCGAGGTTATAGCCCTTTTCTTTGTAGAACTCGGATGACTCCGCCGGGACGCGGCCCATATAGCCGATGATATGCGCGGTATACCGGCCGTTGGGGTAATCCCGCACGGGGGTGATGTCCACGCCCACCCCCGGCATACCGGCGGCTTCTTCCAGAATGATTTTTGCGACCTCGGGATCGGCGTCGCATTGGATTTTTACCGCGTTGTACGGGGCGAGTTCGATCCATTCATCGACCAGATCCGCAATCCCGCGTCCGGGCGCGCATTCCTGCGACGGAACGGAGCCCGGAACCCGGATCGGCACCCCGGTCAGCTGCGAGAGGGTGCGGTAGATGGAGTCGATCTCGGCTTCCGTGTCGGGCAGATCGGCCGGGGTAATGGTGATGTTGTAGGCGGGCATGTTGCGCGCCAGGAGAGTCCCGTTGCGGTCGTAAATCACTCCGCGCGAGGCGGGAACATAGGTCCGCTGGGTGCGGTTGCTTTGCGCCAGCCCGCCGTAGTAATCGCCCAGGATGACCTGCATGGAAAACAGGCGCAGGGTGAACAGGATAAACAAGCCGGCCATCGCGATCTGGAAGAACCGGATTCGCGACGGCTGAACGCGGTTCTCGCTGAACGAAGTTCTCATTCCATATCCTCCGCGAGCACGGGAACGCCGATCCGGTGCAGCGGCCGCAGGGCCAGATACACCGGGACGGCGCCAAGGGTGTTGAGGAAGGCGGTCGGCAGCGTGACATACATGAGCAGGTAACCGACCTCCAGAGGCCGGCCGAACACGACCAGTAGCGCGACCGTTACCAGGTGGGCGAGGATCGTGCCGAACAGGGCGATCGCCATCACCACGATCGGGCTGTGGGTGCGCAACCGCCCGTGCAGGTAGCTTATGCAAAACGCCGCGAACAGGTAGGCGATCGAAGTCACCCCGAAGGGGCCGCCCGTGAAAATGTCGCAGAAGAATCCCGCCAGTACCGCCCAAATCATACCTTCCTCAGGCCGCAGCAGGCTCCAGCACAGGACCGCCAGCAGCAACAGGTCGAGGTTCCCGTCCAGAAGGAGGATGTGGCGGAGTACCGTGGTCTGCAGCAGGGAGAGGACGGCCAGGAGCGGAACGGCGATCGCCCAGATCATCGGTTTGGCCTAGGGGGCGTTCTCCAGAAGCGGATCGATCAGCACCGGTTCGAAATTGGTGATGATCAGCAACATTTCCAGGCGGGAGAAATCGCTGCGCGGTTCGATGATTGCGGTCTGGTAGAGTTCGTAATCGCGGCGATGGACGCTGACTACCCGGCCGATCAGGATCTCCGGCGGGAAACCTCCGCCCAGGCCGGAGGTGACGACGATTTCGCCGATGGTGATCTTGATATCCTGGGAGAGGTAGATCATTTCCAATTCGCCGGTCGGCCGGCCGACGAGGCTTCCTTCCGCCCGGCTTTCCTGGATCCGCGCGTTGATGACCGAATCCGGGTCGGTGATGAGCTGCAGCTTGGAGGCAGTGGCGCTGACCTCGCTGATCCTCCCGACCAGGCCCTTCTCGTTCACCACCGGCATTCCCCGGCGCACGCCCGCATCCGATCCCTGATCCAGGATCAAGTAGTGCAGGAAGGGGCTGGTATCGCGCCCGATCACCTGCGCGGCCAGGTAGCGGTTTTCGGGCGCCTCGCGCGCGGCGCCGAGCAGCGCCCGCAACGCGTCGACCTCGGAAGCTTGTTCGCGCAGGGTCACCACCTCGGCTTCGAGCTGGGCGACGCGCTGTTCCAGCTGGCCGTTGGTCTGGATCAGCTGCTGCTGGTCGCGCGGAGCGGTGAGAAAGTCGCGGATATTAAAGAAGGCCGTCGATATGGACCGTTGCACGCCGGAAACGGCGCGCAGCGCCAGGTCCTGGACCGGGGCGAGCAGCCCCGCCTGGCCGAGCAGCACCAGGCCGAGAGCGGCCGCGAAAAGCGCGGAAGCGATCAAGAGACGTCTTCTGGAGTTGGGCATGGGGTTACCGGATGGGAGTCAATGCGGAAACGGCGGATTACCTTCGGCCGCGGTAATCCCGGTCGGAAGAGGCGATGAATTCCCGGTGCTGGTCGATGCCCGCCAGCACGGCGGCCGCGCCGCGCACGACGCAGGTCAACGGATCGTCGGCCCGCCAGACCCGGATCTTGAATTCCTCGCTGAGTCTTTCCGGAAGGCCGTTTAGCAGGGCGCCGCCGCCCGTGAGGCACAATCCGGAGTCCAGCAGGTCGGCCATGATTTCCGGCGGCGCCTGCTCGAGTATGTCCCGCAACGCCTGCGAGATGACCTTGAGCGAGGGCGCCAGCGCTTCGCGCATCTCGATCGAGGAAATCTCGACTTCCTCCGGCAGCCCGGAGATCAGGTTGCGGCCGCGGACGGTTATTACCTTTTCCTCGCTGAGCGGCGCGGCGGCGCCGACCGTCTTTTTGGCCTGCTCGGCCATGGTTTGCCCCACCAGCAGGTTGTACTTATCCCGCAGGTAGGTGATCACATTTTCGTCCATCTCGTCGCCGGCGACGCGGATCGAATTGGAGAGCACGATCCGGCGCGAGGAGAAAACCGCGATCTCGGTCGTGCCGCCGCCGATGTCCATCAGCATCACGCTGTGCACGCCGCGGATCGGCAGCGCGGCGCCGATCGCGGATGCGACCGGCTCCTCGACCAGGAGCGCCTCGCGCGCTCCGGCCGAAGTGGCGGCGTCGATCACCGCCCGCCGTTCCACGCTCGTGGCGCCCACCGGGACGCCGACGATGACCCGCGTCAGCGGCACCGGGACCACGCTCTGGTTGATCACCCGGCGGATGAAGTATTCCAGCATCGTGGCCGTGGCGTCGAATTCCGAGATCACACCGTCGCGGATGGGGCGCATCGTCACCACATTGGGCGGCGTGCGGCCGATGAGTTCCTTCGCCGCGCGGCCTACTTTAAGCACCCGGCGGGATTTTCTATCAATCGCCACCCAGGAAGGCTCATTGATGACGATGCCCTTGCCGTGGACGATGACCAGCGTGTTGGCTGTCCCAAGGTCGATGCTGATATCTAATGTAATAAGGCCGAGCAGCCACTGAAGCGGATTTACCAAAGTCCTCTCCTGGATAATGAAAGAAATCCACCGTCAAACGCAGACAGCCATTCCGCCTGCCCCCGCGGAGTGACATTGCCAGTCTTTGGTTCTTTGGCAATGTCAACCACGGAACGGGGGTGCTCCATGCCGGGGAGGCGTCTTCAGACCCCGAGGAATCGGTTGCGCGTTGAAGGAACTGCCGATCCCTTCCCTCGCGTTGCTCGGGACAGGCTTCCTTCGGCTCGGGATGACCACCGGGTCCCAAAAGGACCAGCAATCGATTATACCATCCGAAATTTCACCGTTTTTTCCGCAGAAATAGCGGAGTTGATGCTATAATCCCGCCCCACGGAAGCATTCGCACCCCATTCCATTCCGCATTGGAGCAGGAATGTCCAAACCCGCGATCGACGAACAACTGGCTCTACTCATGCAGGGAACCGAATACGGGGATCCGGCGCTCAAGCAGGCCATGGCCGCGGAACTCCGCGAACGCCTTATTCTGGCGGAGAAGGAACGGCGCCCGTTGCGGGTCTATGCCGGCTACGATCCCACCTCTTCCGATCTTCACCTTGGGCATACCGTAACCATGCGCAAGTTGCGCCAGTTCCAGGAATTGGGGCATTCGGTCGTCTTCCTGATCGGGGATTACACCGCGCGGGTCGGGGATCCGTCGGACAAGAACGCCCTGCGCCCGCAACTGCTGGAAGAAAAAATCGACGCCAACGCCCGGACCTACGCCGAGCAGGCGTTCCGGATTCTGGACCGGGAAAAGACCGAGGTCCGCCACAATTCCGAGTGGCTTTCCAAGCTTTCCTTCGCCGAGCTGATCCGCCTGGGATCCAATTTCACGGTGCAGCAGTTCACCACCCGCGAGAATTTCCGCCTGCGCTGGGATAAGGGCGACGCCATCTATCTGCATGAGTTTTTCTACTCGATCATGCAGGGTTACGATGCCTACGCCCTGCGCGCCGACGTGCAGGTGGGCGGGACCGAGCAGCTCTTCAACATCCTCACGTCGGGGCGGAAGATCATGGAGTACTACGGCGTCCGCCCGAATATCGGCGTGCTGCTCGGGATCCTCCCCGGGACCGACGGCGTCGTCCGGATGAGCAAATCCCTCGGCAACCACATTCCGATCATGGCCGAACCGGGGGATATGTACGGCAAGGTGATGAGCGTTCCGGATTCGGCGATGGCGCTCTACTACCGTCTTCTGACCCGCTTCACCCCGGATCAGATCGCCGCGGTCGAACGCGACCTGCAATCCGGCGCGCTGCATCCGCGCGATGGAAAGATGCGCCTGGCGCGGGAGATCGTCGAGATCTATCACGGACCGGAAGCGGCGGCGGCGGCCGAGGAGCAGTTCCGGGCGGTCTTTCAACAATCGGAGCTGCCGGCGGACATCCCCGTGATTGCGGTGCAGGACGGGAAACGCCTGGCGGACCTGATGGTGGAATTGGAATTGGCCAAAAGCAAAAGCGATGCGCGGCGCCTGGTCGAGCAGGGCGGAGTCCGCCTGGGCGGCGAGACGGCCAAAGATCCGAACGGTGTTGTGGCCCTCGTTGGGGATCCGGTGCTGCAGATCGGGAAAAGGAAATTTGTCCGCCTGAAGAAAGCGGAATAGATCCATCGCGCTCGCCGGATCGCCATCCTCGAGCCTGCCCTCGCGGAGCATCCCGGCTCGGTTTTTGTTCAAGAGCCGGGATGAAAGCGGAGCGGGGGTGGGATTATCAGGGGATCCAGTCTGCGTGGCTCAGGATGCACGGACACGATTCCTGGATGCCCGCTTGGAGCACGCGGGCATGACGATCTATCGCATTTTCGTCATCCCTGCGGGTGATTTCGAGTGATCCAAATCAGAAAACTCAGTATATACTCATCAGAAGCATAAATGCCGGCCTTGCAGGCGCAAGCTCGGCGGTTCCCATCCGCCCCGGACGAGGTTTCATGGACCCTGCCGAACGTCTCGAGATAAGCTCCGGATTATTTCCGCAGAAGATGATCGAGACGCTTTTGCATCGTGAGGGGATCCGCTCGCGCCGGTATCCCGGCCCGGTTTTCGTGCTTTGCCTCGCCATCCGGTATCCGAAGGCTGATTCCGCGCAGATCGTCGAAAGTGCTCGGCTGGCCATGGCCGACCTGCGGCAATCCAAATTGCGGGAGACGGATCTGCCGGGGCTTTATGAAGGGAACTGCCTTGTGATCATGGCGGCCAGCAACGGTCCGGGAACCAGGGAGGCTGCCGAACGTCTGCTGACGGCGTTTCGCGGATCGCAAGCCATCCGCAGGGCGAAACCGTTTGGAATTTCAATCAGTGTGGGGATTGGTTCTCATCCGGGAGGTGAAGGGAAATCCCTTTCCGGTCTTTTATCCGGCGCATCCTCTGCGCTGTGGGAAGCCCAAAAACGCGGAACGAAAAACCTGGTGGTATACGAAGCGAAGCTAACGCGCGCGGACTGAACGCGCCTGCCGGCCGTGCGGGTCCAAGCGGAATCATTCCATCCCGCCGACTCCGGTGAAACGGCGGATGGATCAAGGAGATCCCCATGGAACAAGAAGCCAGACTTGATAAATCCAGCGGGCTATATCCCCAGAAGATGCTGGAATCGCTGCTCGACGGCGAAGTGCTGCGCGCCAAGCGGTACCCCGGCCCGCTGTCGGTGCTCTACCTCGGTCTGCGTTTTGATGAAAATCCCTCGCCGGATGTCCTGGAAAGCGCGCAGTCATTCCTGGCCGACATTCTGCAGGCCGGTCTGCGGGAGGTGGATATGCCCGGCCATTATCAGGGAAATTACCTGGTGGTCATGCCTGAATCGGATGCGGAGGGGGCGAAAAAAGCGGCCGAGCGGCTGGTCGATAAATTCCAAGGCAAGCAGGTCACCCGCCAGTTACAGGAATACCGGGTTTCCGTTTGTGCCGGGGTGGCTTCGCATCCGGGCGGTGAAGGGATCAGCTCAATCGAATTGCTTTCCCGCGCGTCCACCGCGCTCTGGGAGGCGCACCGGCGGGGGCCGCGCACGCTTGTGCTTTTCGATGAAATCAAAGGGGAAGGCAAGAAGCAATAAGCCCGGCGGCGGTCTGGGCCGGATGAAACTTCCCTGCAACGGAGAATTATTTAATATCGACACAGCCAGGTCATGGGTATTCGGTTGAATTTATTATTAAAACAAAATCGGTATTTGCTCAGCCTGATTTCTCTTTCTTGTACACCGAAACACCGAAAAGAGCCGAAAACACCGGATTATTCTTTTTAAGAATCCGTGTAATCGGCTCTTCTCCGTGTAATCCGTGTACGCTTTTCCCGGCCTAAGCAGATACCAAAATCGTTATTTCTCCAATTAAAAAAGAGGTTCTTTCCTCAGTCTTCCAACAAAAAAATAACCGGCGAGATCCTGATAAACACCGCGAAATAACAGCGCCGGTAATCAATCTGCTTGCCCTGTGGCAATCCTCTCCTTCGAATCCGGCCCTTTCCCTGTGTCCGGAGCTTGCCTGTTACAGGTTTGTCACTCAACGGTAACGACTTCGCAATAGCCGGGGAATAGACTGAAAGAAACCGGCGAACGAATTATTCGTACAGCCTTTTTCCCCGCCGACGCAGGTTTGAAAGAGAGGATTCCATGCTGCGCAATACCTTCAGCCCTAAACGATTGCTCTTCATCGCGGTCGGGTTGTTTCTCTCCGGAGCGGGGTATCCCGGAGGCGGCTCTTCCGGCGGAGGATTCGCCCCGCATGTTCTGCTGTTCGATCCCGCATCGACTCCGGGGCCGGGTGTGGGGGCGGCTTATATCGGTTCCGCGGATATCGAAGCCTTTCCGCCCATGGGGTTGTTCTCCATCCGGTTTTATGCGGCGATGAATCCCCAAAGCAGCGCCGTTCCTTTGATGAGTTTTCCATATGCGGAAGGAAGTTACGCCTGGTCCTACCAGAATACCGTCCTCTCCTTTCAGCCCGGATCTCCGCTGGCGCTGGGCGAGACGTACACCTTTTTCCTGGATCCGATGCTGCGGACGGCCGATGGGGTTTCCCTCGACAGCGCGCTGCAATGGACCGTCCGGGTGGAGGACGGTCCGGCGGTGAAATCGGTCGCGCCGGCTCCGGGTGCGCTCCCGTCGCGCATAACGGAAAAAATCATCTTGGTGTTCGACCGCGATATGGATTCCGCCCGGACCCAACAGGCTTTTTCCATTCAACCGCCCGTCCGCCACCGGTTGACCTGGCGCGACGGCCGCACGGCCGAGATTGCCCTGCTGGAGCCGCTCCAGCCGGACAACCGGTACGATTTCATCGTGTCCGGGGCGGATGGGGCAGCCCCTGCCGCCGGCGCGGACGGCGTGGTCATGCGGGAGGACTACGTCTTGTCGTATTGGCTGGATCCGCTGAAAGCCACCGTCACCACAACGGGGACGAATTCGGTCGATGTGAAATTCAATTATCCGCTGGACCAGACCGCCACCGGTCTTCCCTTTACGATCACCCCCGCGCTGGACGGAGAATGGACCTGGAAGAATGGGAGCCTGGCCCGGTATCAAACTTCCGCCCCCATCCCTTACGGTCAGCGGTATACGCTTGCCTTCTCCGGGCCGCTGGCGGATGCCTCCGGGCAGATGCCGCCGCCGTCCGGGGCGTATGCATTCTCCGCCATCCCGCCGGTAAAGATCGATCCCCCTTTGGATGGGGAAGGCGAATCCGTGCCGGTGGATCTTCCCTCCTTCCGGATCCTCTACGACGTTCCGGTGGATCATGCTTCGGCGGAGGCGGCATTTGACGTCACCCCGGCTGTCGGCGGCAGTTTTTTCTGGATGAGCACCGGCGATACGGAGATGATGGAATAT
>JBAVFZ010000071.1:0-14300 GCA_049684495.1 Anaerolineales bacterium
TCTTTTATTTGTTTTTCTCGCCGAATGGCGGAAAGCATTGGTTCGTGAATTTTATAATAAACAAGGATATGGACTTTATACGTTTGGGTAAATCCAGCTATGGTATCGTTTTTGTGTTGCCAAACACGTTTAAGAAGATCGCTTGTTACACCAATATAAAGTGTGCCGTATTTCTGACTCGCTAAAATATAAACAACCGGTTGTCTGCCAATTTTCATGTATCCCCCTTTCTTTTTTCACCACCATTTATTCATGGATACCGGCTAAGTACCCGCCGGTATGAGGGTTGTCATCCCGGAATGGATACCGGCTAAGTACCCGCCGGTATGACGATCACTTTTCCGCTGCCCCCGCCAGCTGACCGCAGCCGGCGGCGATGTCCACTCCGCGGGCAAGCCGGATCGTGCACGCCAGTCCTTCCGCTGCCAACACAACCCGGAATGATTCGATCCGCGCCGCCTGGGAAGGCGCGCCTTTGTATTTCCGCGTCGGATTTAGCGGGATAAGGTTGACGTGGACCAATGGTTTCTGCAGGGATTTGCGGATCCGGTCCGCCAAATGATGCGCCTGGGCGGCCGAGTCGTTGACGCCCTCGATCAGCGCCCATTCCAGTGAAATCCGGCGGTTCGTCTCGCGGATGTATTCGTCGCAGGCGGCGAAAAGATCCGCCAGTGGATAGGTGCGGTTGATGGGAATCAGCCGGCTGCGCAAATCGTCGTCGGCCGCATGCAGGGAGATCGCCAGGTTGACCTGGCTGTGGGCCTTGGTGAAACGCCCGATTCCGGGGATGATACCCACGGTGGAAACGGTCATGCGTCGCGCGCCGAATCCGAAACCCTCCTCCGCGGATAAAAGCTGGATCGCGGACCATACGGCGTCATAGTTTAGGAAGGGTTCGCCCATCCCCATCAGCACGACATTGGTCAGGGAATCCCCGTCAATTTGCCGCATCCGGGCCAGGCTGAAGACCTGGGCGGCGATCTCGCCGCCGGTCAGTGAACGACGGAAACCCATCTGGCCGGTCGCGCAAAATGCGCAGCCGACGGCGCACCCGGATTGGGTGGAAATGCACGCGGTCCGGCGCCGTTCGTAAAGCATCAGGACCGTTTCCACCGGTGCGCCGTCAGGCAGCCGGAAAAGGAATTTCCGGGTTTGCTTGTCGGTCGAGACGACCTGCCGCTCCAATTCCAGCGGCTGGAAGGTGAAGGCGCGGCCGAGTTCGGCGCGCAATCCGGCCGGCAGATCCGTCATGCGCTCCGGATCGTCGACCAATCCGCGGTAGAGATTCTGGCGAATCTGCTTGGCGCGAAAGGGCGGTTCTCCGATACGCTGGAGAAACGACTGCAAATCGGAAAGCGACTTATCGAAAATACAGGGGAGGGACATGGTCTACGGTTTCCGGCGGGATAGTACCATATCTCCAAACAATAAGAATCGAAAAGCCTGAAGAAGAAAAAAACAAAGCCCGTACGTCCCCTGCCGCGCAGGTTCCAATACGGACTTCATGTGAAGGACATATCGGGGGATCGACTGCCGTACCCGGTTACTCATGCTCCCGCGGGGAATGGTCCGCCGAGATCGCGAAATCCGGCGGATATCCATGCCAGGATGATAAACCCGAACATGCAGGCGAGCAGGATGAGAATAGCGGTGGGATTTTGGATCCCGAAGAAATAATCGAGGGCCGGAATCCCCGGGATCATGGCAAGCCAGGAAATCACACTGGCGCCGAAAAACCACGGCCACAGACTCCCCATTATTTGGGATGCATTTTCTAAAAGCCTCGAACGACGCGCTTTCGGAGAAGAATGAAGCGTGGATGCTCCTGCGCCGATGAGAATCCCGAAAAGTGGAGGGAAGACTCCGGCTCCCGTAAGCAACATGGCGATGGAAAGCCCTATTAGAATCCGGCCGCTTCTCCTGGCCCGGATAAATCCAATTGACCATATGGCGAAAATTAAAGAGAAGAGGATCGCCAGGATGCCGGTTGCGAGCAGGTTGGGGACAAGGCTGATCGCCGGCTCGCCGTTCAAACTACGAAAGAAAGCCGCATTGGGCCATGAGGGAAACATCAGTCCGCCGGGAGCCGTATTGCCCTGAAGCACTTCGCCGGTTCCATGCTCGATCCCGGCCAATCCCATCACGGCGCCGAAAGTGGAAAGCATTATTCTTCTGGAGTTTTTCATATTGTCTCCTGTTTGGATTCTACGAACCGCAGTTGCTCGGCCATTTTTTGAGCCCAGGTGCGGATCGCCTGCCAATCCCGCGCATCGCTGGCCGGCATGCCGTGCAAAGGGCTGGCCGGCAACGCCGAAAGAAGGCTGTCGGGAATGCGGAGTTTGGCCGGGTCGTATTTCCCGCCGAACAGCTCCGTCGCCAAGGGATTCAACCAGGAATAATTGGCCAATTCCTTCTCAAGCTGGATGCGGACACCCTGCCATTCCGCCGGATCGGAATGCGTCGGGCCAAGCGTGAAGATCACGGGGCGCCGCCGGATGAGACCTTCCTGATGCTTGGCAAGGAACTTTCGGAAATCCGCATGCCAGCTGCCGAGGTAGATCGGGGCTCCCAGCACCACCGCGCCATACGGCTCAAGATCCCGGACTTTGGACATAGGCTGAAGATCCGCCGTCAACCCGCTTTCGCGGAGCACGCCCGCCACGACCTCGGCCACCTCTTTTGTCGAACCATACTTCGAAGCGTACGCCACCAGAACCTTGTCTTCCATCGGAATTCTCCTTTTTTATTTTAAAGACAGATCTTCAATCGGACGTATCTTAGCTTTCACCCGCCTTCCCGTCATCTATCCAAGGATAGATTGCGGGTTGGATTTATCGGCTATCGGCCGACTTACTTGCGAAAAACACTCCTTGGTACGCGCAGGTGTAAAATCGTCAACAAATATGGATGCGTCGTCTTCACCCCTTCTCCTCCCCAAGATCTCCGTGCCCGCCGCGCGGCCCCGCATCCTCCCGCGTACGCGGATTGTCGAGCGGATTGCGGCGGAATCCGGCGCCGGCTTGATCCTCGTCTGCGCTCCCGCCGGATACGGAAAAACCACGCTCCTGGCGGAGTGGGCTCGATCCGAAGGGCAAAAAGGAACCGCCGTCGCCTGGTACGCGCTCGACCCAGGCGACGATTCGCCGATCCCGTTCGGCACCTACCTGGTTGCCGGCCTTACCCGGGCTCTTGGGACGAACCTCGAATTGGAGCAAATCGCACAACTCCTGCGTTCTTCACCCGAGTGGGAGTTGCAGGGAATCCTGCGCCATCTCATCAACGCTATCGCGGCCAGCGGCCGGGATTGCCTGCTCGTCCTCGACGACTATCAATGGATTGGCTCACCGGCCATCCACAGCGCGATGGCCCTTCTCCTGGAACACATGCCGGAAAAAATGCGCCTGGCCATCGGCAGCCGCTCGGACCCGCCGCTGCCGCTGGCCCGCCTGCGCGCGCGGGGGGAATTGCTCGAAATCCGCGCCGATAACCTCAACTTCACGCTGGAAGAATCGGCCCGGTTCCTGAAAGAAGTGATGCGGCTCGATCTTCCGGAGGAGTGGATCACCGTGCTTGAGGATCGCACCGAAGGATGGATTGCGGGCCTGCAGCTGGCCGCGCTTTCCTTGTCGGGCCGGACCGACCAGGAAAGCCTGATCTCCTCCTTCGGCGGGAGCCATCGATACCTGGTGGACTACCTGCTGGAGGAGGTCTTCACGCGCCAGCCGGAGCCGGTGCAATCGTTTCTGCTTTCCACCTCCATCCTGGAAAGGATGTGCGCTCCGTTGTGCGACGCCCTCATGGAAGGCCAATCCGGAAGCGCGGCGGTTTTGGAGCGCCTGGATCAGGAGAACTTATTCGTTGTCGCACTCGATGAGGAAGCCCGTTGGTTCCGCTACCATCACCTGTTCCGTGATTTCTTGCAGGCCCGCCTGGCAAAGAGCCGGCCGGAACGCGTGCCTTTACTGCACCGCGCCGCCTGCGAGTGGCACTCCCGCGAGGGGTACCGGCGCGAAGCGGTCCGGCATGCCCTCCTGACCCGGGATTGGGAATATTCGGCGGCGCTGGTCGAGCAGTACGGCATATCCATGATGATGCACGGTGAAGTGTCGACCGTCTTCGAGTGGTGCGCGGCATTCCCGGAAACCGTGATGCGCGTTCATCCCTCGATGTGCATTTTCCAGTGCAACGCGTGGTTGATCGGGTACCGGCAAAAAAACCGGATGAGGATCCAGGAGCGGCTGCGGCAGATCGAGCAGGCTGTGAGCGCCATGGAGGATGGACCGATCCCGCGGGTTCTACTGGGCCAAGCCGCCACCATCCGCGCTTTCCTGGAAGCGATGACTCAGGATCCATCGGCGGATCCCCGGAGACAATTTACCGTCGCCCAGAAAGCGCTGGATTTGCTTTCCGAGGATGATCCGGCCCGGTCGATGGTTGTGCTGACGACCGGATACGCGCACATGGCGCTTCATGACGCGCAAGCGGGTTTCGAGGCGATGACGCGAGCCAAGGAAATATCGATTCCATGCCGGAACTATATCGGGATTGTGGAAGCCGTTTTTCACCAAACCCGCTTGGCGCAGGTGCAGGGTCAGCTGCGGCGCGCGGAATCGATCTGCCGGGAGGGCCGGATCGATCTCGCTGCCCTGCTGGCCCATCCGGATCAGGAACTTCCCGCGGTGGGGTGCCTGGACGTCGCGTTGGGTTGCATATTATTGGAGCGGAATCAGTTGGACGAGGCGGAGCAGCTGTTGCGGCGCGGCCTGGCGCTGATCGGATGGGGGGTGGCTCCCCATTTCCTGATGACCGCCCACGTGGGATTGTTCCGGTTGCGTGAGATCCAGGGCCGGTCCGCCGAAGCGATTGAATATCTTTCCCGTCTGGAGGAAGCGTGCCCGGACATGGATTTCTGTGCGAGAGGTTTGAGGATCATGCATGCCCTGCGGGAAGGAGCCGCCACTCCGGGGATCCTTGCCGAAGCGAATCGTTGGAATGGGTCTTTTGCTTCTTTGCTTGACGGGGATGGTCTCCTCCCGGGAATGGGCCCGTTGGGAGCCGCGGAGGCGTATTACCTGGCGTATCTGGCGCGGGTTCGTGTGGCGATCGCGGCGGGCCAAACCAAGGCGGCGCTTTCATACCTCCAGCGCCAGCTTGACCTGGCTTCAGCCCATGGATTGGCGCAACGGGTAATCGAGCTCTCCATGCTCGAAGCGCTGGCCGTACAGGCTGAGGGCGGCGGTCAGCGGATTTGGGATGCGCTGGAACGCGCGCTCGAATCCGCTCCCGCCGAAGCGTACATGCGTTCCTTCGATCAGGGGCCGGATTCAATCCAGTTGTTGGGCAAAGCCCTGGAACGCGGAATTTGCCGCGAGAAGACCGGCTGGATCCTGGCCGGAATGAAAGCCGAAAAATTGGTCCGCAAGGCAGGAAGCGGCCCGTCCGGCGCGCAGCTCCCCAACCCGCTCAGCGAGCGTGAATTGGAAGTCCTGCATCTCATGGCGCAGGGCGTATCCAACCAGGAAATCGCGCAGAAACTGGTCATCACCGTGGGAACAGTAAAAAGCCATGTCAACCACATCCTCGAAAAGTTGAATGCCCGCAACCGGACGGAAGCCGTTGCGCGTGCGCGGGACCTCCGTCTTTTGAATCTCTACCCCTAAATCCAACTTTCGACAGATGACAATCCGCCGGCACGGGTTTATTGTGAGGCCATGCTGGATTATGCCCGCCAACGCGCGATCGATCTGCTGAAGATACCCCGAACGGCGATTCTCGCAACCAACGGGCCGGCCGGCGTGCAAGTCGGCGAATTTGCCTGCCAGGCGGACGGCTTGGAACTTTTTCTATCGGTGCCCTGGATTTCCGATCACTTGTTCAATCTGGAACACGATGTGTCGGTCACATTGCTAACCGGCGAATGGGAATTGAAAGGGACGGCGCAGATCGTTTTCGACCGCGCCTCGATTTCGGGCATGAGCTTGCTGTCGAAACCGGGTGCGGAACTTTACGCGCTCGTGCGCGTTTCTCCATCCCGGATTCAGATCCGAAGGGCAGGGGGCTGGGGCAGTGTGGAGACCATCGACTTGGTAACGGATTGAACGGCAAAGCAAATCCGAATAAACGTTCCGCGATTGGGATCGATCTTTTACGATTGGTTATTTTAATTTTGTGCTCTTCGAGCTATTCGAGGATTAATTTCGATTAATCTTGTCGAATGATACAATTTCCAAATCGCACCCCCATCCGTCGAGGAGAGAATATGGAAACACTCTGGGATCATCGATTCGCGCAGCGCACCCAGGCGATGACCAGTTCGGTCATCCGTGAGATTCTGAAGATCACCGCCCGGCCGGACGTGATTTCCTTTGCCGGCGGATTGCCGGCCCCTGAGATTTTTCCGGTCAAGGAATTCACCGAAGCCTGCGATATTGTGCTGAAAGAAAAGCCCGCCGAAGCCCTGCAATACGGGATCACCGAAGGCTACCTGCCGCTGCGCGAATTCCTCGCCCGCAAGACCGCCCGCGACGGCGTAGCGGTCGATACGGAAAACGCGATGATCACCACCGGCTCGCAGCAGGCGTTGGACTTGATCGGGAAAATATTCATCAACCCGGGGGATAAAATCCTCGTCGAATCGCCGACCTACCTCGGCGCACTGCAGGCCTGGAGCGCATACGGCGCGGAATATATCGCAGTCCCGGCCGACGAAGACGGCATGCGGACCGACGGGCTTGAAGCGGCCCTGCGCGCCGGCCCCAAGCTGATCTACGTCCTGCCCAACTTCCAGAATCCGACCGGTGTGACCCTCTCGTTGGCGCGCCGCAAGCGGTTGATCGAACTGGCCGATAAATACGGCGTCCCGATCGTCGAGGACGATCCCTACGGAGCGCTTCGCTTCGAAGGTGAGCACATTCCATCGGTGATCACGCTCGACGCGCAGATGCGCGGGATGTGCGCCGGCTGCTATTCCGGCAACGTGATCTACCTCAGTACGTTTTCAAAAATCCTCGCTCCCGGGCTGCGCCTGGCGTGGGTCGTCGCGCCGCCGCAGGTTATCTTCCGCATGGCCCAGGCCAAACAGGGTTCGGATTTGCATACCGCGACCTTCACCCAGATGGTCGCCTATCAGGTCGCTTACGACGGTTTCCTCGACCGCCACCTGGATGTCATCCGCAGCGTGTACCACCGGCGGCGCGATATCATGCTGGATTCCATGAAGAGCACATTTCCCGATGGCGTGGTTTGGACCCGTCCCCAGGGCGGGCTGTTCCTGTGGGTGACTCTTCCGGATTATATGGACGCGGCCAAAATCCTCCCGTCAGCGGTTGAGAACAAGGTCGCTTTTGTTCCCGGCAGTCCCTTCTACCCGGCCGGTGGCGGCGAGAACACGCTCCGCTTGAATTACTCGAACGCCACCGACGACGGTATCCGCGAGGGAATGTCGCGGCTGGGGAAGACGCTGAAGCAGTTTAAAAAATAAATAGAATTACGGAAAGAAATGAATCGAGTTGTCCAATGAGCCTGTCCCGAGCCGAAGGCGAGGGATCATGCCTGCGTGCAAATTGCAGGCACGCCGTGATAAATGCAGGTGGAGGGGGATGATATGCGAAGGCGAGGACAACCTTGTGTTTACATTCTGGTAAGTGGAAAGAATGGAGCCCTTAATCGAAATAACCAATCCTTCATGGCGTGATCTGGCTGAAGAAATTATTTCGCCATGAATACTGAGCAGTCAGTCATCCCTGCCAAAAGCACGCAGGGATGACGGCAAACGTCATTCCCGCTTTCGCGATTCGCCCACCGGAATGAGCAATGCGGGAATTTTTATTTTTCCAAGCACCCTCGCCGCCACGCTCCGATTCCAGAAAGCGGTCGAGCCTGCCTTCCCATGAGTCCCTAGGACAATCAGGTCATCCTGCGGGTGGTTTGCCAACCCCGCGAGTTCATCCGCCGGATCCCCGCGCAGGACCTGGGTGGTGACGGATATTCCGTTTTTACTGATCCGGTTACCTTGCTGCTCAAGGAACGCCCGGGCTTCCTCCCCGGTCAGGTCAAGCAGCGCCGCCGTCGATCCCGGCAGGAGCCGGCCGGCGGCGGCAAGTTCACCCGCAAGCGTGCCGGGAGTGGGTACGACCGTCGCTAAATGGACTGCGGCGCCGCACTTCGCCGCGATTTCCTCGGCCAAGGCTACGCCCCGTTCGTGCGCCGGCACGCCATCCAGGGGAAGCAGGATCGAGCGGATGGAGTAGGGGGCATCCGTCGTCGGCGGTGCTTCCGGGCGAAGCAGCAATACGGGCGTGGGTCCCTGCGCAATCACCTGTTGGGCGATATTGCCAATCAGCCAGTCCCGTGGTCCGCCGGAGCCATGTGCGCACAAAATGATCAGATCGGTCCGGAGCTCCCGGGCATGCTCGGCAATGCTCCGCGCGACGTTACGCACCGCCGCCTCGTGCACGTGCCGCTTAACGATTATTTCCTCGGGAAGAAAGCGGGCTGCGGCTTCCTTCAGATAGCGGTTGGCTTCCAGGGGCTGGGTGAGATGACGGGAGCGATGAACCCGATTCCGGGCGCCTTGTTCGATTACATGGACAAGCGTTACTGATGCGCCGAACAAACGGGCGAGGTACGCCGCCGCCGGCAACGCGCTTTCCGCCAGATCCGAGCCGTCCAGGGGGAGAAGCAACGAACGGATGGTCATGGTGTCCCTCCGGCGAACGTTGCATAAAGCAGGTAGATGTTCAAGGCGATGATTAATCCGGAAATCGCCCACATAACGATGGCTGTAAACCGGCGGTTGACCAGCACACCCATGTAAGATTTTTTCGAACTGAAGTAGGCCAGGGGGATGATCGCAAACGGAAGGCCGAAACTCAGCATCACCTGGCTGATGACCAGCACCCGCGTCGGTTCCCACCCGATGAGAATCACAACCAGCGATGGTCCCATGGTCGCCAGCCGGCGGATCCAGGGCGCGATCCGGCGGTGGATAAATCCCTGCATGATGACCTGTCCGGCCATCGTCCCCACCGACGAGGAGGAGAGTCCGGCGGCCAGGAGGGAAAGCGCGAAGATCACGCCCGCCGCGGGCCCCAGCAGCGGTTCCAGGGTCGCGTGCGCCTGTTCCAGCGTTCCGACGGCGGTCATCCCGCCGCGGTGAAAGGTGGAGGCGGCCATGATCAGCATGGCCGCGTTGATCAGGCCGGCCACGCTCATGGCGATCAGCACATCGATCCGTTCGTAGAGGTAGAGCCGGCGCAGCTGCGCCGGATCTTTCACCGTGATCCGCCCCTGGGTAAGCGCCGAATGGAGGAAGATTGCATGCGGCATCACCGTCGCGCCAAGGATTCCGGCGGCCAGCAGGACGCTTTCCGGTCCCGCGAACTGGGGAGAGACGGCATGGTACAGAACGTTTCCCCAATCGGGCCGGTCCAGGAAGGTCTCGACCAGATAACAAATCGCGATCACCCCCACGAAGGCGGTGATGACGGCCTCCAGGGGCCGGAACCCGAAGCGCTCCAACCCTAGGATGATGATCGTCATACCGGCCGTGAGCAGGCCGGCCAGCCAAAGCGGGACTCCCAGAAGCAGGTTGAAGCCGACGGCCGCGCCGACGAACTCCGCCAGGTCGGTCGCCATGGCGACGATCTCCATAAGCACCCACAGCGCGATCACGACCGGACGGGGAAACGCCTCGCGGCACAGTTCGGCCAGGTTCTTCCCGGTGGCGATCCCGAGTTTGGCGGAAAGAGTCTGGACGACCATCGCCATTAGATTGCTGGCGACCACGACCCACAGCAGCGTATAACCGAATTGCGCGCCTCCCTGGAGGTTCGCGGCGAAATTCCCCGGATCCATGTAGGCCACGCTGGCGATGAAGGCGGGCCCGAGAAAAGGCAGCAGCCGGCCCAGCATATTCTTCCGGCTGCTCCCCGAAAGAACATCCGCCGCGTTTTTTCGAGTGTCTTTGTCGGTCGTTCGCTTCTCGGACATTACCTGCATTATATTTCCGATTGGTTGCGGAGGGTATGCGGTGTCTTCGGATGTTTTGGCTATTGGATAGGATCACCCCCGCTTCGCAATCATCCCCACCCATAAACCATGATCGAGTGGGGATGCTCCGCGAGGGCAGGCACCGGGATGACGATCACCGGAACGTGTTTTTCGCGGCCGGTCGAATCCAAAATTGGAACGGTTCCATAGTACGGATCACTCCACCATAGAATAGCTTTCGTCTTTCCGGTCCAGGAATAAAAAGAGGACCCGGCTTGCACAAAAAAGCCAGGTCCTATCGGTTAAAATAAACGGGAAGAATTTTCTAGAATCGCACCAGAAGAAATCCGATGGCAAATCCGCACAGCAGGCTGAGGGCGGCGAGAGGCAGGAACCGCCTCGTGTGCAGCAATCCTTCCAGCATGTATTCCGTTGTCTGCAGGGTGCGCAGCGCGGTCAGCAGGCAGAGTTTCTGAACTGTGTACATGGGAGCATCCCTCCTACTTGGACGTGCTGATGCGCATGACCCGGCCGTTCTCATCCGCCACGACGCGCACCACACGCGACATCGGTCCGGCCGGCGTTTGAACCTTGGCTTTATAGATCAGCGTGCAACGCTTGTCGCCCGAGGAAATCGACGGACGCACGCCGCGCATTTCCGGATATTCTCGGCATACGCGTTGGTTGATTTTTTCGACGGCGGAACTCTCGATCGACATGGTGGCCTCCGGACGGACCGCGCTTAGGCGGCCGTGTGGAATGTGCGGGCGGTCGGCTGCAGTTCGCTCGGTTGAAGCCGGCGCCGTAAAAAGGCCGGGATCTCCAGATCCTCGCCGGAACAAACCGCCTCAAGATTTTCCTCTTCCTCGATAACGGTGCTGGCCATCGGTTGATCGGCGCCCCCCCTGGAGGCGGAGAAGGCGGAAGGAACGATCGGCCGCGAGTGATTCGGTGCCCGTCCGGGAGTTGGCTGCAGGAGCTGCGCGATCGGCCGGCGGGAGACGGGCACGGATTGTTCCGCCGGAACCGCCACGGAGGCCGTCTGGCCTTCCGGTTTGGTGTGCTTGAGCAGAATGTGCGACGCGCCGGAAATCACGCTGCTGAGCGGCTGCCCGCCTACGCCGGTGGCGACGATGATCGCCTGGACCCGGCCCTTCATCGCCGGATCGATTGCCGCGCCGAAGAACACTTCGGCGTTCGCGGCATCGGCCGCTGCTTCTTCCATCGCGCGCCCCAGCTCGGCCAGCTCCATATCTTCTCCGCCGGTGAAATGGACGAGCAACCCGGCGGCGGTCTCGAGCGAGCCGATCTCCAGCATCGGATTGTGCAGAGCGGAACGGACGGCCAGGATCGCCTTGTCGGGGCCGGTTCCATGGCCCACAGCCAGACAGGCGCCGCCGGCCAGTTGCATCAGCGAACGGACGTGCGAGAAATCGACGTTGACCAAACCCGGCCGGGTGATGAGCTCGGCGATGGCCTGCACGCCCTGGCGCAAGACGTCGTCCGCCAGGCGCAACGCCACATCGAAGGTCGTTTGTTTGGGCGCCACTTCCAACAGCCGGTCGTTGGGGATGGTGATCAACGTGTTGCAGAAGGGACGCATGGCTTCAATACCCTCCTGCGCGGATTGCATCCGGCGCTTGCCTTCAAACGAGAAGGGCAGCGTCACGATGGCGACGACGATCGCGCCTTGCGAACGGGCGATCTCCGCCGCAATCGGAATGGCGCCGGTTCCGGTCCCGCCGCCCATGCCGGCGGTGAGGAAAACCATATCCGCATGCTGCATCGCTTCCGCCAGTTCGCGCGAGCTTTCCTCGGCGGCCGCGCGGCCGATGGCCGGGTCTCCGCCCGCTCCCAGGCCGCGCGTCGTGCGCGGACCAAGCGCCACCTGCTTTTCAGACTGCGAACTGCGCAGCGCCTGATGATCGGTGTTGCAGGCGATGAATTCCACGCCGCCCACGCCGAGTTCGATCATCCGGTTGACGGCGTTGGATCCGCCGCCGCCCAAACCGACGACCTTGATGACGGTCCGCGGCTGGGGAGCGATCGGCGTCTCGGGAACCTCAGGTTCGTTGGGATTAAACATGGCGGTCTCCTCTCACATGCGTTCGGCGGCAAGGGTATCCACGGTGCAGCCGCTGTCGCGCAGGCGGAGCGCTGTCACCGTGGAGGGGGTGCTGCCGAGAATGGTTACTTTTTCCGCCTGACAGGCTTCCTCGATGGAAAATCCGCAGACGGGTTGAAATGCCATCAGATAATTGCGCAGCGATTCCCAGGCTTGGGCGGATAACGAACCCGGATCCTGCGGCAGAAGCAGGTAGTGGCGTAGGGTTTTCCGCACTGACGGGGAAGGGTGCAGGTTCTTTGCCAGCGCCCGGCGCTTGAGGGAATCCACGATCGGCAATGTGGTGCCGTCGTTGCGGAACCAGGCTTCTGCGGCCTCCGGGGCGGCGTCTTCCGCAGCCAACAGCCGAAAGCACAAGCAGAGCACCGGCGCGGTGAAACGGGCGCCGGCGGCAATTTGGACAACCTGCAGGTTGGTTTCATCGTGACGGATGGGATCCACCGGCGGGTATTCCACGTCGGTCAGGTCGCCAACCGTCGCTCCGGCCCGCAATCCGATCATCGGCAGGCTTGTCCCGAGGCTGCGGCGTACGACTTCATCCACCCAGGCGTAACCATGAAAACCGAGATGATCCTGTGATCCGGGCGGGGTGAGATACGGCCGGGCATCCGGCCAGCGGGAGGAACCCCCGGCGCCCCAATCCAGCGGGCGGTTACGGGCGGAAAAATCCACGGCGAGAGCCAGCTTGCGGGCCAATTCGCCTTTCCCGCACCGGTCCAGCCCGGTTAAAAAGGCTTCCAAGAAGGCCAGGCTCCAGTAATTACCGTTGGGATCGAGCATCGGTAAAACCGGGATCATTCCTTCCGCAAGAATGCTTTCCGCAACCGGCGGGAAGACGGTTAGAAATCTATCCACAGGCGAAACGCTTGGCTCATCATTACCCGCCCAGGATGCATTCAGATTCGGCGCCGGGAAGGGGGCAATAAACCGGACGCCGGCCCGGCGGTATGACCGGAAGATAGACCCGGACACGTCCGTCAACGGTTGGATAGGTTCGCGGTCGAGCAACAGAATGGGTTCGATGCCCGTTTCCGTCAGCTGTCTGAGAAAATCTTCGGGGATGGCGTACGACAGCGCTCCGGCAAGGACTATCCATCGAATGTCCATCGACTGCAATTCAGGAATCCATAACTCCAGATCCTTGGACCGGTAATGCCGGTCGTCTGGAAAGTAGTGGATCCCCAACCCGGGAGGCGTTTTACTGGCGGTCATGTTGTTAATCCTGCCTATATTAGTGCAACAAACGTGCCAAAGCGGGATTCGCCCGTCTTTTCAGATGATTTCAAAAGCGATCGGTTTTCTCATTGGCCTTTTTTGAAGCCCCTTTTTACAATGAAAAACACTTGAAAAAAAAAGATAAAATTGCTGATGGGAGTCGCTTGCGGCGGTGGACGCAAAAAATTTTAGCTAGATTTACTTTGACAAGCCGGAAAATCGCGGTTATTATTTATAAATCTATGGGGGATTTCGATATTTTGCTCTCATGGAAATTCATGTTAATAAACGAAAAGGAGGGTTAAGATGAGTTCGAAAAAAGCCGTTTTTGCAACGGGCTTGGCGCTTTTTGCCGCCTCACTGGCCTGCACCAATCCCATCACGAGCTATTTTTCTACCCGGACGGCAGTAATGCAGACGGCCACTGCCACGATGTGGACGCCGACACCGACTTTCACGCCGACGCTAACCAGTACCCCGACTTCGACCCCCACGCCGACGGTGGATCCCCGGTATTATTTTGAAACTGCGGGCCGGGTTAATTTCTCCTACATCCCGCCCGACGGCTGGAAGAAGCTAAGCGTTGATGGAACCGATCTGCGCGGCTGGAGCGGCCCCGGAGATACCGAACTCGGCTTCTTCGATATGAAATGGGACCAATCGGCCGAGGATGCCGCCTCCGATATGACATCGCAATTCCAGGCCTTGTTCGATAATTACGACGCCCAGGATGACGGCGTGCTGGATCTGGAATCCGGCGCGGATAACGCCTGGTTCTCGTTCAACGCGTCGCTGCAGGGCTATAATGTCTTCATCACCATGTACTTTTTCGCGGATGGAGACAATACCGCCGTATATGCGATGTACTTCCGGACGCCCGGCGCGAACGAGAATCAGGATAGCGTCGTTCTCGATAGCATGAACTCCTTCCGGTTCGACGAGTAGGATGTTTTCAGATGTGTTCCGAGAG
>JBAVFZ010000072.1:0-8884 GCA_049684495.1 Anaerolineales bacterium
AGACTCGCCTGCGTGGATCTTACGATGCTGATCCCCCCGCCGGCCGAAGGGTTGTTATTCTCTTCGATTGTGGAATTCCGCAGGTCGAGCGATCCGCCGGCGACGGATATTCCCCCGTGGTTGTTCCCGGAGACCATCGCCCGCAGGATGAACAGATCGGTGTTGTTGGCGCCGATCCCCGTCCCCTCGTTTCCGGAGAACTCGGAATCGTAGATTTGGACAGTGGTAACCCCGGTTTCGCCGTAGGCGAAAAATCCATAGTCGTCATGGTCCGAGACGGTCATGTTCTGTACGGTGATAGTTCCTTTGGCGTAGATCCCTCTCCGGTATGAATGCAGGACTTGCAGACCGGTCAGGATCACGTCCGATCCCGTCGCTGTTTCCATCAGGTTGGCGGGGGGGGAATCGACGTCCGACCCGTCGATGACGACGATCGGATCGTGGACGTATCCCGGCTGGGTCTCCCCGTCGATCGTCAGTTCGCCGGTGACGACCGGCAACGCGGTTTCCAGCAGGATGGTCAAATCACCCGCCGGCAGATCGAATTCAATCGTGTGGGATCCGGCGAGGGCGTTGGTTTCCTCGATCGCGGCGCGGAGCGTGCAGGCGCGGGAGAGCGCGCCCGTGCGGCAGATTCCGTCGCCCGGGATATCGTCGCCGGAATCGCCGGAGCTGTTCACGACAAACAACGCGTCCCCTCCGCCTTTTGGGCCGCAGCCGGCTGTCAGCAAGAAAAGCGCCGCGACCAGGAGCGGGCGGATGACTTTTACGGCAACGAGCCGGTTCCCGGCCTGAATCCTGCTCCAAACCGATGGCGGCCTCGGACAAACGCAAGGCATCGAGGATAGGAAAAGGTCAGGCTTTGTATTCATGGCTCCCTCTCTCCCGTTGGAAAAACGCGCATAGATCGATTACCGATGGAGAAAATCATAGTGCATGTGAGCATTGTAAAAGCTACCGGGGTTCGGGGCAATGCGATTCGCGCCGTTTGTGGTTTTTCTGGAGGTTTTCTGGAGGTAATGCGAAGTAATAAAGGATGTAAAAAAGGAAACAACAAAGCGCCGGAGAGATCAGCCTCCCCGGCGCCTATGTTAATTAAATTGTTGTACTGGCTAACGCAAGCAGAGTGAGATAACCAACTCCCGGTGCACCGGACTGCGCGCCAGCACTGCTCCGCCGTCGTCGTTGGCTACAAATTGAATCGCCAGGATCGTATCTTCCCGCCAATTGCGGATATCCGGGATCTCGTCGGCGTTCAGGGTCATCCGGTACCAGCCGCCGCCCTCCGGGATCATCGCCAGCCCGCCGCCCCAATCGCCGAACCGGTCGCCGGTTTTTGTTTCCAGCCGGTAGAACAATCCCACCGACTTGATCAGCTCCGCGGGAGAAACTTTAACCCGGATCGTCACCTGCTTGGAAGTGCAGGTTTTGCCGTCATGGAAAATCGGGTTGTCGGAATACTCCACCGGATCGAATAGGTATTTATTGTTGGCGCCGGTAGTTGGAGTGGCTGTCGGTTCCAATGGAGTCTCGGTGAAAGCCGGTGTACTATCCTGCGCGGCGTTTTCTTCCAATTCGTATGCCCCCCTGTCGCAGTGCGGCCCGAACGGGCGGGCGATCCCGCGTTGATCGGACGCCGGGCACATGGCATCGTCGGCGTTATTGACGGCGGGTGAAGTGTTCATCAGGGCGTGGGTCAACGTCGGTCCGCCGTTGTCGTGGAGCGGCAATATCTGGGCGTTCTGGTTGTTGATGTCTCCCGCTCCGGCGAAGACACATGAGCTGTCGTCGGAGAGGTTGTGGCCGAGGGAAACCGGCGACTCCGCCAGATGGCAGTTGCTGGCGCCGTTTTGGGCGAGGATGCTGTTGGCGATGGTGAGGTTCGCCGAATTTTTAATCGCGCTCGAATCCCCCGTCTGGTTATTCGCCAATGTCACGTAATTCAACCGGATGTCGCCGCCCCCGGCCGAAAGGCCGCCGCCTCCCGCGGCCGCCTTATTGCCGCTGATCGTGCTGTTGATAATCTGGATCAGGCCGTACGTCTGCAAATACAGGCCGCCGCCGTCTTCCGTGGTGGAGTTGCCGGATATGGTCGAACCGGCGATGTTCGCGTCCGCCAGGTTATGGGCAAAAATTCCGCCGCCCGGGCCGGCATTCGTGTTGAGCGCAACCGTGGCGTCGGTCATAACCAGGTGGCCGCCCTCCATGACGATGCCGCCGCCGTTTTCATTGCTCGTTACGGAGCTCTCTAAAACGCTCAATGTTCCCAGGTGTGTGTAAATGCCGCCGCTGCCGTTTCCCCGAACCTCGCTGGCTGAAAGTGTGACGTCGGTATTACGGGCGTCGATCCCTTGCATGGAATTTCCGGCGATTTCGCTTCCGGAAATATCGAGTGAAATAAGCCCGGTTTCGTGGAAGATTTGAATCCCGGCGCCGCTGTTGCCTTCGACGAACGAGTCTTTGAGAATGACGTCTGCTTCGCTGTAGATTCCCCCGCCTTTCTTGGCGCCCTCGGAGAGGACGCCGGAAATGTTTCCTTCCCCCGGTTTGCCGATCCGGGTTCCATCCTTGATCCATAGCAGATTGTCCGCACCCTCGGCGACATACACGCCCCCGGCGTCCCAGCCGACGTTCCCGGTAAGCGTGCTGCCGTTCAGCCGGACTTCGCCCTTCTGGATGTAAATCGCGCCGCTGGTAAAGCCGGTGTTATCGGCAAACGTGCTGTGCGTGATGGTGACTGTTCCGTCCTTGACCCATAGACCGCCGGCCGGGATGCTCGGATCCTGCAAACCATTCTCGCGGATGATGCTGTTGGTGATCGTCTGGTATGTATCGTAGGATGAGACGATCCCGGCGTACTCGTTGTGGTGGATTACGGAATGGTCTACATTAAAAAATCCATAACTGTAAATCCCATAATTGAAATTCCGGATATCCACAGCTTTGACAAATAATCCAGCACTTTGATTGATGGAAAATCCATTTCCGTTCATACTGCTTCCATCGACGATTACAACGGGCGTGATCCCGTCGTATCCCGGCTGGCTGGTCCCGTCGAGTACGGTGTTTGCCGTGATCGAGGGAAGCGGGTAGGCAGGCTGTATAACCTGAACTCCCTCAGGGAGGTCGAAGAGAATCGTCTGGGCACCGGGAGCGGCGTTCGTCTCCTGGATGGCGGCGCGCAGCGTGCAAACCGATGACCCCGCGGCGATTCGGCAGGTGCCGTCGCCGGGGATGAAATCCACCTCGTCGCCGGTGCTGTTGACTGTCACGCTGGGCCAAACGGGAGTGGAGCCAGGGCCGCACCCGGCCGCCAAGGCGAAAAGCGTAATGGCCGTCAGCGGATAGAGGATATGCAGAGCGGCGCGCAGACGGCCGGCAAGCCGAATGATCAGATGCCTTGAGGATCTCCGGCGGTACCGTTCAATGGAATCATTATCGGCTGGTTTGACTGATCCCTCTCGGTTATCCATTTTGGATTCTCCTTTTCCCCAATGTGTTTCGATTGTCGGTGATGTCCCATCATCAATTATCCGATGCCGCGTATCCGCCGCGCGATGCGGCTTGTCAACGCCGGGTGGGCGTAGGGCTCGGTTCCGGCTGGGGCCGCATCGGCTGGAGTGTTTCCCGCCACGGGATTCATCCATGGCGCTGCCGCGCGGTTACCTTCCGAAGTTTTCTCCTACTTTAAACACTGTCCCACAGTCACCTGCCGGTAGACGGCGCTGCGCATCAGAATCTGGCCGTCCGGACCGTTGGCGATGAATTGAACCGCTAGCCAGAGATCGCCTTTCAATTTGGCGAGGTCCGGAAAATCTTCGCTGTAGATCGTCAGCTTGTACCAGCCGCCGCCCTGGGGGATCATCGCCGACCCTCCGCCCCAAGCCGTGACGTTCGCGCCTTCCTTCTCTTCCAGCCGGTAGAACAAGCCAACCGAACCCACGAGCTCGGCGGGGGAGACCTTTACCTCGATCGTGACTTCTTTCGGGATGCAGGTCCGGCCGATTTTCGTGTATATCAAATTGGTTGAGAAATTCACCGGATCGAATAAAAATTTTTGGGCGGTTGCGGTGGGCGTATCCGTCGGCGTGTGAGAACGCCGGGGCGTTATAGTGACCGACGGCGGCGTAGCCGTAACCGGATTCTCGGCTTCGAACGCGCCCATATCACAATGCAGCCCCTGCGGGCGGCTTACGCCGCGCTGATCGTTCTTTTGGCAGGTGGCATCGTCTCCGGCTTCGAGCGCCGGGCTATTGTTGGGCAGGGCGTGTGTCTTTGTCTCGCCGCCGTTATCCTGCAGCGGTCCGAGCACAGCATTCATATCGGAGATGTCGCCGGGCCCGGAAAATCCGCAGGTGGACCGGGTATCCAGATTGTGGCCGCCCGAGGTAATGGCCCCCTCACAATTCCCGCCGCTGTTGTCCGCC
The DNA here is from genome assembly GCA_049684495.1 of Anaerolineales bacterium. Classification (GTDB taxonomy): domain Bacteria; phylum Chloroflexota; class Anaerolineae; order Anaerolineales; family RBG-16-64-43; genus JAFGKK01. Next base: position 4,428 of record JBAVFZ010000072.1, read on the forward strand.
ACAATAGTGTTGATCACGCTTAATGTCCCAAACCCATTCCATAATCCGGCGCCATGCCCGGCGGAGTTTAGGGTAACGGTGACATTATTCAGTTCCACGATCACGCCAATTATCGAAATGCCACCGCCGTCGTGAACCGCCTGGTTGCCGCTGATCGTGCTGTTAACAATCCGGACGGTTCCAAGCGTGGCGTAAAGATATAAGCCGCCGCCCTTATCGGAATTCGTGTTGCCGGAGATCGTGGACTTATTTACCAGCAGGCTTGCGGCCTCGACATGGATCCCTCCGTTGTTTTGGTTACCCGATACGCTGCTGCCCGTTACGGTCAGGGAACCCTGGGCGAGATAGATGCCGCCGTTGTCGTTATATTGGATTTGCGAGTTGGCGATGTCCATATCGGAATGGGTGGCATAAACGCCCGCCAGGGAGTTGTGCAGGATTTGGCTGTTGGTGATCTCCAAGGTGGCGTTTCCGCCGACCCCGCGCGAATGGATCCCGGCGCCGCTGTTGCCCTCCACGATCGAATCGGAAACATGGACCTTCCCTTCGCTGTAGATTCCGCCGCCGAATTTATCCCCGTCGGAAATGATCGCGGCGGTGTTTCCTTCGCCCGGTTTTCCGATGTCGGATCCGTCAACCCAGAGTTCATTCCCGTTGTAGCCTTCGACATAGATGCCCCCGGCGTCCCATCCGATGTTATTGGTTAGCGTGCTCTGAACCAGATGAAGGGTGCCGGATTCGAGGTAGATGCCGCCGCTTTTCCAGCCGAGGTTGTCCGTGATCAAGCTGTCGGTGATCGTGACGTCCCCCTGTCGGATTTCAATGCCGCCGGCTTCGGTCCAGGGATCCTGTGATCCGTTATCGCGGATCGTACTGGCGGTAATGGTGTTCGCATACAGCCCCGTTGTGATGATTCCGCCTATTTGATTCCCGGACACGACGGAACGGTCTACAGTGAGTGGACCATTACTCATGATGCCGTAAAATTGAAAATTTTCAATCTGAAGCGCCTTAATCGTGACTGCCACGGTGTCGCTAGAACGAAAACCGTGGGCTGGCAGTGTGTCGATCTGTGTCCCGCTGAGATGGACCGCGGGCGTCACCCCGTCGTATCCCGGCTGGGTCGTACCATCGATGATGATCGGCTCGAGGATGGAGGGAAGTCCTGATTGGACGCGAATCACCATATTGCCGGCGGGGAGGCCGAAGGCGATGGTTTGTGTTCCCGGCCGAGCGTTGGCTTCCTCGATCGCGGCGCGTAGAGTGCATTCCGTCGCGGACGCAAGGGTCCGGCATGTTCCATTCCCGGGGGTGGAATCGCCCGCGTCCCCGGAGCTGTTGACGACGTAGGTATTGCCGGGCGGCACGCAACCGATCGCAAGGAGGAAGAGAAGACCGGCCAGCAGGGGACGGAGGATTTTTCCCGCCAAGAATCGGTTGCGGTTATAAATCTTTTTCCAAATCGCCGGTCGCAGCGATCGGATTCTGCCGGTTTCCCTGGGAAGCTCATTATTCGGTATGGCGGATTTGACGTTCATTATTTTTCTCCTTGTCCCGAAATAAAATTCCACGAATATCCTCTTCCCCCGGATCCTTTTCGGATATGGCTGTCTCGGATGATTCTTTGCGAAGCGGCGCTATAAGGTTCGTGTGTCATTTCATTGCCTGCACTGCCCAACGGTCACTTGGCGGTAAACCGCGCTGCGGGCCAGGATCTGTCCGTCCGGACCGTCGGTAAATTATGTTCATGGTTCACCTTATTGGTGTCCGGATGGTTCGCGAATGGTGTTCCTTCGATCTATTTCATTCTGGCTTTCCGGATCAATCGCCGGATGATTTCCCCGCCGAGTGTTTTATCCATGGCACTGCCAGAAGGTAACCTTCTGGATAACCGGACTCCAGGCGATCGGTGGGGTTTTTCCCGGATAGGATCATTCCGTTGCGATACATTCATTCCTACTGCCGGCATTGCCCCACAGTCACCTGGCGGTAAACCGCGCTGCGGGCCAGAATTTTTCCGTCCGGACCGTTGGCGACAAATTGAACCGCCAGCCAGAAATCACCCCGGAGTTTCGAGAGATCCGGAAAATCTTCGCTGTAGACCGTGATCTGGAACCAGCCGCCGCCCTGGGGGATCATTGCCGACCCTCCGCCCCAAGCCGTAACGTTCGTGCCTTCCTTCTCCTCCAGCCGGTAGAACAAACCGACCGAACCGACCGATTTCTCGGGGGATATCTTGACCCGGATGATGACTTCTTTGGGTATGCAGGATCTGCCGATTTTTGTATATATCAAATCGGCAGAGAAACTCACCGGGTCAAAGATAATCGCAGCGGCCGTCGGGGTAAGGGTGGGGGTCGGCGTGCTGGTAACCGCCGGCGGCGTGGCCGTGGCGGGCGTCTCGGATTCAAACGCGCCGATATCGCAATGCAGCCCCTGCGGCCGGATTATCCCGCGTTGGTCGGTGGGCCGGCAGGCAAGGTCGTTGCCGGCTTCGAGCGCCGGGCTGCCGGGCAGCAGGGCATGCGTAAAGGTGCCGCCGCCGTTGTCCGCCAGCGGCCCGAGGTTCGCGGGAAGGCCTGAAAGATCTCCCGGTTCGGCAAACGCGCACGAGGCGGCATCATCGAGGTTGTTTCCGAAGGAGGTTACGGCTCCGCCGCAGTTGCCGCCCGTGTTTTCCGCCAGAATGGTATTAAGCACATGAACCGTCGCCGCGCTGTGCAATCCGCCGGCGCTCGCGGCGGTGTTCCGGGCCAGGGTGACATTCCCTACCCCAACAACTCCGCTGGCCGCTTCGAAACCCCCGCCGGTTGTCCCCGCCCGGTTGCCGCTGATCGTCGTGTTGTAGAGTTTCAGATCGCCGCCCACCCCCAACCCCCAGAAGTAGATCCCGCCCCCGGAGGCTGCGGCCGTGTTGCCGGAGATGGTCGAGTTTTCAATTCCGGAAAGCCCGGCGTTGACCAGGGCGATTCCGCCGCCTTCGCCGGCGGAGCTGTTCCCCACCACCTCGCTTTTATCCAGCATCAGCGTTCCGCCGTTCATCCGGATCCCGCTCGCGGCGTTGTCGCGGAATGATCCTTGCGTAACCGTCAGGTCGGCATTGATCGCGCCGATGCCGGAAGAGCCGTTTTGGGCGAATTGGCTGCGGGTTACGATGATGTCGACCGTTACGCCCGAAATGAAGGATTCGATCCCGGAGAGGGTGTTGCTACTGACGGAGCTGTCGAGGATCCGGATTTCTCCGCCTTCGTTGTAGATGCCGTCGCCGGTGTTCCCTTCGATGGACGAATCCGAGATGTTCAGGTTCTTCAGGTTGTAGATGCCGCCGCCCAAGCCGCCGCTGGCGGGCGCCGAATTGGCGATGTTCCCGGCGCCGATTTGGCCGACGGCGGTCCCGTCCTCGATCCACAACGTGGGATTGTTGTTGGTATTCACATAAATCCCGCCGCCGTGATGTTTGGCGCGGTTGTTGATCAGCGTGCTCGCCGCGAGGTGCGACGTGCCGGCGTCGATATAGATCCCGCCGCCGTCGTATCCGTAGTTACCGTCGAAGGTGCAGTTATTAACCATCATCATCATGCCGGGCAGGCCCCACCAGTACAAACCGCCGCCTTCATGGCCGGCGGTGTTTCCCTCGATCGTCGTGTTGCGAACCTCGGGATTGACTGTCATCGAAAGGAATAATCCGCCTCCCCGAGTGGGAACGGCATTATCGGCGATGGTGCCGTGATCCAATACGAATGCTCCGCCGATCGCCCGGATGCCGCCTCCGGTATTCCTCTCGGACGATACGTAATCCATGGTGAAATTCGCGTTGATCCCGCTTATTCCCGTCCCGGCGTTCTCAAAGATCGCGGAATTGCTGAGGGTGATGTCGAGCGTCCCGGAAGCCTTAAAGGAATCGATCCCGTTGACTTGATTGACGGCGATCTCCAGATGATCCAAGGTCAGGTTCCCGTAATTCTCGATCCCGTGCCCGGGGAAACGAAGGATTTGCAGCCCTTTGATGGTGGCGTGGATATTGTCCATAATATAGAAGCCGCTGACCGGGGTAGCCGCAGGCATGGAGGATCCATCCACATGGACGATCGGTTTCCCGCCGTCGAAGCCCGGTTGGGAGGTCCCGTCGAGGATTACCTCATCGCTGATTAGCGGAAGGGGCGAGAGCGGATATATGTAGCTGTCGTCGGCCGGGAGGTTGAAGTGTATGGTCTGTATGCCGGCCAGCGCGTCGGCCTCCTCCATCGCCGCCCGCAGGGTGCACTCCGTCAGGCTCGAGCCGGCCCGGCAATAGCCGTCGCCGGGCGACGTGTCGTTGCCGTCGGCGCTGCTGTTGACCGTAAAAACGCCGCCTCCGCCGCAGCCGGTAGCCAGGAAGAGAACGAGTGACATTGCGAGGAAAAATTTAAGTTTGGACAGGCATACCCGCTGAATGACGGTTTTGATGAACATGCTTC
>JBAVFZ010000073.1:0-6533 GCA_049684495.1 Anaerolineales bacterium
TCCCCAAGGAGGCTCCATGCCAGCCAAACGTCTGATTGGTGATATCGCTCGGTACTATACAACGCTAAAGGAAGCTTTTCCGGAGATGGAGATCGATCCCCGAATCTGGGGACCGAAGGGGTTGGAAATATTATCTGAGATGGCGAAAACCGGGCCGATTTTCCGTCAGACCGCTTCCTACCTGATCGAGCACAATACCAAGCTCTACCTCACCCGCGAGGCAAAAGGGATCGGCGCCGGCTGGCACGAAACCTTTTCCGGAGAACGATGGATATCGGTCGATCAAAGCTTCGGATTTATCGACAGCTTGCTCGCGATCGGCCACGAAACCCGCCACCTGCGGCAGGATATCCGGGTGCGGTGTTCGGTCGAGGGGGAGTATTCGGCATGGCGGCTGTATTACATATTACGGGCTGAATTTTCCTCGTCCGGAATCCACATTCCCCTGTCGGAGGATGAGCAGCGGCTGGCAGCAATGCCCGATAATCCCACCCGGCAGGATCTGATAGCGGCGCAGGCGTTGATCCAAAAGATGGCCGGTCCGTATTATCTGATCGGCAAGGCGCCGCTAAAGGGCGAGGATTGGCCGACGGCGTTCCTCGCCTTCGGATTAAAGATCCTGAACAGGATTATGTACAGGGGAGAGTTAATATAACCGTAAACGTATCTGCTCAGGCCGGGAAAAGCGTACACGGATTACCCCCTTCGCATATACCGCTCACGGGGCGGGCACGGAGAAGAGCCGATTACACGGATTCTAAAAAAAACTCGGCGTTTTCGGCTCTTTTCGGTGTTTCGGTGTACAAGAAAGAGAAATCAGGCTGAGTAAATACCCGTAAACAAAACAACCGGCGGGCTTGCCTGTCATAGGACCGAGGCGGTCCGGTAGACCCGCGCCTGCCCTCACTATACGAGGCGGGTGCCGCGCCGGTCTCATTTTTATACCAACCCCTCATCTACCTGACAATAATCTGCCCCTCCTCCAGCCGCACTTCGCGGATCACTTGCGGGGTGGCATAGTGTGCGTTTACGCCGGGATTCCCCATAGACTTATCGTTCCATTGTACATTCCAGTGGCTAACCATTTTCCATCCGGTGAGAATACAAAACCCCAAAACTCCGTAACTAGCTTACCAGACCGATTCAATCTATATATCTCCTTCCCTGTCTCGGCATCCCAAAATGCCAATTCGTAATACGCTCCCTCTCCGATCGTGGAAACAAGGATCTTTTTATCCGGAGCATAGTGTAGGCTCCTTATCCCATCGAATCCATTCAGCGTGCGGATCTCTTCTCCGGTAGACACATCCCAATATGTGATTCGTCCATCCCTCACGCCGATCAGGAAACGCCCGTCTTCGGAGTAGATTATGTCTGTGAAATCTTTTTGAATGCTGTTCATCAACTCCGGCAAGGCTTTGCCGGTCTTCCATTCCCATCCGACTACGCGATTTTCTTTGTATCTGTCGATATCTTCAATAATCGCGCTTATTTGTTTACCGTTCGGTGAAAAAACAATTTTTGAAACGTAAGCCGATTCCGATACCGGAAAAGAGCGTATAAGGGTGAAGGTCGAAAGATTCCACAGCTCAATTGCCGCTTTCCATTCACTCGTTCCCACACCGGTTGCGATAGCGGTTCCATCCGCCGAGAAAGCGATTTCATCGATCCTACCGAAGCGAGAAACTAATTTTCGAAGCCCGAGTTTTCCCATCGGGTCCCAAAACCTAACCTGATTTCCTGAATAGCCCACTAGATATCTTCCATCGGGTGAGAATTGAACCGGGAAAATATTATTGTATTTCGTCTCCTGGATGAAACGCCTTATTTCCGACCCATTCGATGTATCCCATATTGTCGTGAGCCCGAACTCCGAACCCGAAGCCAACATTGACCCATTCGGTGAAAAAGCCACGCTTCCGGTCGGACCCATGTATCCGCCGAGCGATGTTTTTTCATTCCCGGTACTTAATTCCAAGATTTTAACAATCGATTCTTCCGATATCGTCAAGAGCAATTCTCCATCTGACGAGGGGATAATTCGGTTAATCTTCCCGGCTTGGCCGTGGAATGCGCGGATGAGAGTCCCGGTTTTTACACCCCACATCCGCACCGATTGATCTTCTAGGCCCGCCGAGATAGTTTCGCCATCGGGCGAGAAAACGATGGAATAAATCCTAATCGGGAGAGCGATCAGTTTTTTTATTTCTCTTCCCGTAACCAAACTCCACAGCCGGATAGTGCCGTCCAAAGAAGCGGAGGCCAGTCCCTTTCCATCCGGCGAAAACGCAATCCCGCTAACAGGATCCGTATGCCCTATCAGTTCACGAATTCCGGTTCCGGTTTCCAAATCAAATATTTTTATTCGATAGCGCCACGGAGTTACATCCGCATACAGACTTATATCCGCCGCAAGGTACTTCCCGTCCGGAGAAAAGTCTATTTTTGTAACCCAATTCATATCCGGGATATCCGTCAAGGCGGGCAATTCCTCTCCGGAGAGTGTATCCCAGATACGGATGGTGCTGCTATGCATGCTGATGGCCAAATAATCTCCATTGCGGGAAAACTTCATACAAGTGATTTCGTCGTAGGATTGAAACAGTTCCTGAACGATAATCTCTCCATTAATTACCCACATTTTTACGTGATACTCTTCATATCCGGCGGCAAGGATTTTCCCATCCGCCGTGTAAGTCACCGCTTCCATATACGCTTCGGTATTTATCCAGCGGATCTGTTCATATGTTACGGTATTGTATATATATACCCCATTCCAGGAGGCGACTGCGAAAGACTTTCCATCCGGACTGAAGGCGGCATCGCGGGGTTTTCCTTTGCCCCAGCGGGCTATTTCCACAAGCTGGTCGATATTTTCCGGTTGGATGTTTTTTCCATATAATCCGATAGGCGTCCCATCTATGGCAAGTGAACCCAGTGACATCGTGGCGGATGGGGATGGAGTACTCGAGCTGGTCGTGGTGAGGCTTGGCATATGGGTAAAAGTCGGGGACCTTGAGGCAGAGCCGGCTATCGATGGAAGAAATGGATGAGTGGGCGGGGGAGGGATTGAAGCATCACCCGGCGCTGTCGAACAACCAGAAACACAAATAAAGAATAATATAAAGAGAGGCCATCGATTTATTTTCATCATTCTCGATCCTTCACCCAAGTGGATATGGCATCCGGGCAGGCATCAATTTCTTTTTCCGGCGGCACCTTCATTTATTCCCGGGTCGGCAATACACCCCACAGGCTGACAGTTCCCGAATGCACTCCGGCGGCAATGAATTTTCCGTCTGGTGAAAACTCCACTTCGGAAAAATAATCACCTTCTGATACCAACCTGCCAATTACCAGCGCTGTTTCCACATCCCAAAACTGGGTTATGGGAATTGATTCATTCATCCATTGGTCTATTTCCCGAGGAGAGGTGGCAAGCAATCGATCGTCCGGTGAAAATTTTATATTGGACAACCATCCCCCTTTATATCCTTGTAGTGCAACGAGGGCTTTTCCGGTTTGCGCGGAGAAAATAATCAAGTCGTTATTAATTTGTGTTGTGAGTAATCTGCCATCCGTAGAGTATGCAATTTCTTGGATGGAGGAAAGGCTCTCCGTAACAAGATTTCGGAAACCTGCGGTAGCCAAATTAATGATTCCGACAACTCCAAATTCCCAGTCATCCCCCATAGGATTGAAACGCGAATACGCATAAGCGATGGCAAGCTGTTGCCCATCAGGCGAAAATGCGATGCTATCCACCCAATATCCAAACCCTGCCAGCTTCTTAATTATCTTTCCAGACTGCAAATCCCATATCGTCACATTTCCGGAATGATCTCCTGCCGCAAACAGCCTTCTATCCCATGAAAAAGCCAGACTGCGGAGATACATGTCCTGGCTTGCAATCTTCCTCAGGCTTGAATTGTTATCCTCTTTCCAGAGGCTCATCGACTCCATATTCCAGGAAGCAGCGATGATTTTGCCCTCGTTCGTGAAGGAAACGGCACTTTCCTTCTGGCCGTCCAATACCCTCCGGCCATCACGGGTGCCATCCGCATCACCGGAAATCGATCGCACCTCAATCCCCTCGGATGTCGCGATGGCCAGCATGGTCCCATCCAGACTGAACTCCAGATCAAATACCCCGCCGGTTTCCCAGCGGATTAGTTCGACGATGCGCTCGATATTCTCCGGTCCCAATACCTCCGTGGGGATCGGGATCGGAGTGCCTGTCCCGGCGAAAGCAGGCGGCATTGGGGTTTTTGATGAAGTTGGGGACTGAGTAGACGATAATTGCATCGTTCGAGTTTTCGAGGAGGTTTGAGTTTTCGTGTTGGTACCGGTCTTTGAAGGAGTATCTGAGTATTTAGGCGGGACAACCGTAGCACTTGGTTCCATGACGGTTTGACAGCCTGCCAGCAGCAGGATGGCGCTCAGTATTCCGAAGAAGATAAGCCTTTTCATGGTTTTCTTCCAATTCCTAATGAAAGATAGCCTGAAAACACAACGACGCGAAAACCGTACCTGACAGAATGTCCTATTATTATGGATCATAATCGCTGGATGTTACAAATCAGTTACGGGGATGTGGCTGTTTGGAACCATTTGTAGTGGAGTTGCGAAATTTCTCCAATATCAGCATGGAAGGTTATGCCACCTTCTCGACTTCCTGGCTATACCAACCCCTCCATTAACCATACGATTGTCTTCCCCTCCTCCAGCCGCACTTCGCGGACCACCGGCGGGATGGCCGGGAGGAGAATTTCTCCTTTTTCCCCGGCACCCCATACCCATCATTCGCGCCGGGCTTAAGGATTTCCTTTACCCGCCCCGTGTCTCCCCCTTTTCGGTGAAAAAATCCAAGCTCCCGATTTGGCGCCAACGGAGAAAAGCGATCGGGAGCCAGGGCTCCCGATCGCTTCATCCCGAAACCAAAATCATGTTGGCATACTGGGTGGTATCCGCAGTCCGGATCAACCCGATGGCGTGAGGAACCCGGATTTTAAAATCATCGTGCGCCTCGTACATCACAGGCACCTCTGCCATAGTTTGAGCGAACTCCTCGCAAACCTTGGGGGGATTCTCGGCGAGAAATTCCTTTGCCATGTAAATCTGACGGATGGTGAAATTCTGCCGGATGGCATTCAACACTTGCAGGACGGTCGGCACATCGTCGACCAGAGCCAGATCGATCGTCTCCACCCCCGGCCAAAAGGGAAAGCCCCTATCGGCAATGACCAGGGTATTCGTGTGCCGCACGCGGGCAAGCAGGGAGAGAATTTGAAAATTTAGAATCCCGTTTTTAAACATAAGGAGGATGTCCAAGAACTGTAAATCGCACGTGTGCTGGCTGCTTATCTCATCCGGACTGTTATTATCGCAAAATCCGGATATTCCCACCCCGTGAATTTTCTGGTTTTTAACCCGGACAGGCCTTTTTTGTTGGATGGTCAAAACAGTCGGGACAGGTCCATCGAAGAGCAGGTTAGGCTAAAGACGGGACGCCCGCATGGGACCACGGGCCTTCCCGTCTTTAGCCCCTCGCATGATAATCAGTAGAGCACGTTCTTCGCGTCCTGCGAATCGATGTTATCTTTGGTCACCATCAGGAAGCCGGTATCCACAATTTTGGGAGCCGTCTTGCCCAAAAAGGCGACGTCATAGGCGGTCTTGACTCCCAGGTAGCCCATGTTGTAGGAGCTTTGAACGGCGATGGCCAGCAGCGTGCCGTCCCGGACGAAACCCTGCAGGACGCTGTTTCCATCGAAACCAATCGCCACAATCTTCCCCGAGAGACCCGCGGTTGCGATCGCGCGGCCCATGCCGATGGCCGTCGGTTCGTTGGCGCCGAAGATTCCCACCAGGTCGGGATTGGCGGCGAGAACATCCGTGGTCTGGTTGAGCGCGGTGGGCATATCCGCGTTGGAGTACTGCGTCGTGACGATTTCCAGGTGCGAGTTCGCGGCGATATAGTCCTTGAATCCGCCCACGCGCCCGATCTCGGAACCGACGCCGGCCACGTACGACATCACGGCGATTTTCCCGGTGTCGCTGCCGGTCATGGCCTTCACGCCGTCGATCATCGCCTTGGCGCACGCTTCTCCCGCCGTCTTGTTGTCGGTGGCGAGGAAAGACACATAGTTGGACTCGTCACCGGCCAGCAGCGAGTCGATGATGATGACGGGGATGCCTGCGTCCTTGGCTTTTTTCACCGCCGGGACGAGGGCATTCACGTCCGAGGGGGCAAGGACGATCGCCTTGACGCCGCGGTCAATGGCGCTCTCAACCATGCCGATCTCCTCGTTGATATTGCTCTCGGACTGAGGGCCAAGGAAGGTAACCGAGAGTTTCGGTGTCTGCGTCTTTAGTTCGTTCTGCGCATTGATGGCACCCGTCTGCACGTTCTGCCAAAAGCTGGAGTTGCCGGTCTTGACGATGACCGCAATCTCCCCGCCCGCGTCGGCGGCCTTGGTTCCACCGGTGGCTCCGCAGGCGCTGAGGGCTACCATGGAAAGCAAGGCCAGCCC
>JBAVFZ010000074.1:0-8772 GCA_049684495.1 Anaerolineales bacterium
GTATTATTCTGCTCTCCATCAGCCAATCCATCCCTCTGATATTCTTTATTCGACACGCGAAACCTATTAACCACAAAGACACGAAGACACGAATCTCCAAGATTATTTGAAAAGGGTTTCTTCGCGCCTTAGCGTCTTCGTGGTATTATTCTGCTCTCCATCAGCCAATCCATCCCTCTGATATTCTTTATTCGACGCGCGAAACCTATTAACCACAAAGACACGAAGACTCGAAGTTCCAAGATTATTTGAAAAGGTTTTCTTCGCGCTTTAGCGTCTTCGTGGTATCTGCCCTTTAACGCGGCGGACTTCTTCGGACAGCCGCCGGGGTTCATTGTATTCCCGAAGAACCCCTTCACATTTTTCCTCATTACCGGTCACCCCTTCGGCCGCAGGTGAACCTTGAGCGTGCGGCCGGCGGCGAACTCGCCGAACCCGCGTTCGAAATCCGAAAGCGGCAGGGTGTGGCTGATGAGCGGGGTGACGTCGATGGCGCCGCTGGCCAGCCAGGCGATGGCCGGTTGAAATGTGTAGCAGAGCGCGAAACTGCCGATGATCGTCAGGTCCCTGCGGAAGATATCGTACGGCGCCCAGGAGACGGTCTCCCCCCGCGGGGCAACGCCGAACTGCAGATACTGCCCGCGCGGCGCGAGGAACCCGGGCGCCTGGGCGATCACGGCCGGTGCGCCCGTGGCATCGATGACGACCGGGAACCCGTAAGGCGCCAATTCGCGCAGCCGTTCGATTGGGGGAGGATCGGCGGCCAATGCGAGGGCGCCCATTTTTTCCGCAAGCGTCCGGCGGCCGGATTCCTTCTCGACCACGACGATCCGCGCCGCGCCGCTGTGCCGCAGCGCCTGGACCAGGAGCAGCCCCATCGGGCCCGCGCCGAAGATCAGCGCGTCGTCGCCCGGATGGACGCGCATGCGTTCCAGCGCGTACACGACGCAGGAGACCGGTTCGATGAAGGAGGCCTGCGCGTCGCTCAATCCGTCCGGGATCGGGTAGCAGGCGCGGGCCGGGACGGCAACGCGCTCGGCGAACGCTCCCGGGCGGGTGATCCCCACCCCCTGCCAGTTCAGGCAATGGTTGGCCTGCAGCGCGCGGCAGAAGTGGCATTCCCCGCAATTAAGATTGGGATCGGCCGACACGCGTTCCCCGCCGCGGAATGTCTTGACGTCCTTTCCCACTTCGACGATCCGCCCCGTAAACTCGTGCCCGCCGATCACCGGGAAAGCGCTTTGATATTCGTTGCGGTAGATATGCAGGTCGGTGCCGCAGATTCCCGCTTCGGCCACTTCCACGACGACCTCATCCGGCGCGGGCCGCGGTTCGGGGACCTGTTCGATGGAGATCTTCAGCGGAGCGGGGAAGACGACGGCCTGCATGCATCACTCCTTCATCCCGGTCCGGTCGGGGACGGAGATTGTACAAGGTGGCGATCGAAGAATCCGATCAGCTTTTCCTCGTATTCCTTGGGATGGGCAAACAGCGCGTCGATGTGGCCGGCTTCCTCCCGGAACCAGCTTTCCTTTGGTTCCCGCGCGGCATCGAAATAAACTTGATTGAAAGGCCGGTCATCGCCGGCGGCGATCAGGAAGACGGGCGTGGGTGAAATTCGCGAGACGGCTTCGTGCATCGGGGTGGGATTCCATATTCCCGTCGCCGCCTGGACCAGGTTAAAGGTCATCCACATCGAAGGCGCCCAGATCCGGTCCGCCGGGCGGGCGCCGGAAACCCAATCCGCGAACGTCGGGTATCCGCAGCCTTCCGCGACGACCGCCGCCAGCCGGTCCGTCTCCGCCGCGGCGTAGAGCGCAATCCTGGCTCCGGCCGAGAGGCCCAGCACGCCGATTCGTTCCGGATCCACGTCCGTGCGGTTGTTCAGAAAATCCAGCGCCGCAAGGACGTCCCGGTCCGCGTCCCAGCCCATGGCATACAAGCCGCCGTCGCTTTCGCCCTGCGAACGCGTATCGTAAAGCAATACCCCGTATCCGTGCTTGGCCAGAAGCGCCGCGTGGTACAGCATGCCGGTGCGGTTGCCGTTGAAGGCGTGCACGAGGATTATGGCCGCGCCGTTTGTGGAAGGCACATACCAACCACGGAGGGTCAATCCGTCTTCGGTGGTGAAGGACGCTTCCGAAAAGGGCAATCCCAGGTCGGCGGGGGAAATGGCGCCGATCGCAAATCGGGCGGGATGCGTCGCCGTATAGGCGTCATAAGCCGGTAAAACCACGTTTACCGCGAGGATTACAAGGAACAGCGTAAAAAGCAGCAGGTTGCGGTAGTAGTTCCATCCGCGTTTTACAGATACTACTGTCGGCATGATCGCTTCTCCATCTCCCCTTGCCAAAAGGATGCTCCGGCGCCGGTTTAAAAGCGCGTGACGTTAAGCAAAGCCGATTGTACATGAAGGACGACATCCCATACCCTCCCCTAAAAGCATGTTCCCCCGTTTGCCCTTGTCCCCAATTATTTATGGTGATGATTTCTCAAGGGCAGATGGGATAACCCCAGGGGGAGGGTGGGCAGAGGGGTGTCTGTCTCAAGCATTGATGGAATATAAGAGCCGCACAAATCCCCCCGGACGGACGGTTTCCCGTTCGAGGCGCATCCCGGATTTAACGGCCACCCGCTCGGAGCGCCGGTTGCCGGGCTCGATCAGCGATATCAGCCGCTTCAATCCGAGAATGTGAAACGCGTATTCCTTGAGCGCGGCGGCGATCTCGGTCGCGTACCCCTTGCCCCAGGCGGCCGCCGCCAGCACGTAGATCAGTTCGATATCGGACGTCCCTTCGACTTCCTTTTCCATCAGGCCGCAGTGACCAATGACCATGCCGGAGTCTATTTCCACCAACGCCCACAGGTCGTACTTTTCGGCGAAAGGCGCGAGCGCGGTTTTTTCCAAATCCGACACGAGGAAACCGCGCTCCCGCGGGCCGCCCATGAAGCGGGTTACCTCCGGATCGGCCCACAACGCGACCAATGCCGGCACGTGCGCGTTTTGAAGCCGCGTCAGTATCAGCCGCCGTGTCCGGAGGATCTCCAATGGGTTTTCCGGTGCGGGCGGGATCACGGCAGCTCCACCCCGGGATTCTTTTCGTACCCGGACCCGAACCGGCACAGCTGATCCAGCACCGCGGCGAAGAGATCGAACAACGCCTTCAGCCGCTCCACATCCGTGACCACTCCCATTGTCTGGAAGTACAGTTCGTCCACGCCTTCCGGGAACTTGTTCTGGAACCAGCCTTCGTCGTCCTTTACTTCCAAGTGGATATCCGGCTGGTTTTGGATCAGCCGGCGGATTTCGAGGTTCGACAGCAGCCGGTAGACCAGGTCCTGCGAGGAGGATTGGATGATGAATTCGTCGTCGAAATACGCATCCCCGATTTCGAGATCCTGCGTGCCGAGCAGTTTGGCAATCCCGCTGAAGATGCCCTTGCGGTAGACGTTGAACCGGAACCCGTCCGGGTTCACGAACGGCGCGCGGATCCGGGTGTAGGTGACGTGGGATTTCCCGGTGCTGACGGTGTAGGTATCCAGGGTGATCTCCCATTCGCGGTGCGCGAGGACCACCTTCCCCTCTTTGAAAAACCCGCCCGGCTGATACTCCGCGCCGATATCCCGGCTGAGCTGGGACCACATCTCTTCTTTGCTGGGGCCGAATATTCCACGTAGCAATCCCATTCGTGTCTCCTGTCCGCCGGTGATTAAACGTCATGCCCGGCGGCCGTAAAATGGCTGCTGTTGATCGGGCGGTGTGCCCTCGATGGGAAAACGGACCGTTGCGGGAAGCACATCCTCAATCCCGAAAACCCGTTTACGGACCGGTCGTCGTCCGCGGCGCGGGGACGGACTGGTTCAGGCGGGTGTCCACCCCCTGGATGTGGTTCATGATCCATTCCAGTAAAACGGTGAACGTGTCGTTTACCAGCGCCGGGTCCATCCCGAGGGTTTGCCACTCGTCATAAAACGCGCTGAACCGGTTCAGAAACTCCGCGTGCGCGCGCCGGTTCTCCGCCGCCGCCGGGCATTGATATTTATCCATATACGCTTCTTCGCGTCGGAAATGCCATTCCGCATAAAATTGCAGGAAGTCCAGGATCCGGCCGGTTTCCGCGCGCCGCTGGCTTTCCCCGAGCGACATGCAGGCGTAGAAATCATTGAACCGGTCGATGATCTGCCGGTGATGATAATCGAGTTCGGGGACGCCGGTTGTCATGCCGGGATGCCAGTTCAATGCGCCCTCCTTCCGGATATCAAATCGCCGATGCGCTCCCGCGTCGGATCAGGATTGTATCAAAGAAGAAAAGTCGGGGAACCTTTCGGAACCCTTAGGGTCGGAGAACCTGTCAGGTGCCAAACACCTGTCAGGTGCGAAGATCCGGTCGGGTTCTGATCTCGGCCGCGGCATGCAGGAAAACCCCATTTAGGAGTTCGGCGGTATGACCGGAAAATGAATCCTGACCGGGTGGATTAATCCGATAGCGACGGCGACCGGAACGGCAAAGAGGACCGGGAGGAACACGGCCGCGGGATACATCCACCAGGGCGGTTTCCGGGCGCCGCGCCCGGCGGGGAAGGCCTGCGCCGGCAGGTACACCATCAGCCCATACACGAAAATCCACAGCCCGAATTGCAGGAAGGCCTGCGTCCCGCTGAACGACACCTCTGCGCTCAAGCCCGTCAGGCCGAAGAGCAGGAACACCGCGTTCGGGCTGAAGTCGTAGCGCTGCAGGAGCAGCGACCAGCCGGCGAACATCGGCACGAACACAATGACGCTGTGCAGGCAAACGACGTCGAAATAATTTCCGGAGGCGGTGATGTAAGCCGATCCGTACGGGACTCCGAACAGCGGCGCCAGATTCGTCAGAGCCGTCGTAATGGCTTCCTCCGCGAGCGCCAGCGCCGTTGCGCATGCAACAAATTTGATCCGCGGATCGATCCGCACGCCCTGCAGGAACGCGCGCGCCGGATCGCGCAGCAGCCGCTGTAGCGATCCGCCCAGCACCACCCATACCAGCACCAGACCGGAACCCATCAGCAATACGGCGCGCGTGTTGGGCGGAGCGCCGAGCAGCGCGATCGCCGCGATGGCCGCGGTCGAGAGGATCAGCCAGGCGCCGAGGACGGCGATCAGGCAGCCGGATCCCGTGCATCCTTTCATCGCCGGCTCAGCCCTCTTTGCGGAATTTCCAGCGCGGCAGGAACCGGCCGGACCGGCCGATATACCGGGCGTAGGTGTCCGGCGATGCGGCGAGCAGGAAATCCTCTTCGCGGATAGCCTGCCGGCGGATTGCGGCCCAGCCGAGCATGCCGAGCAGGGGAAGCCAGGCGCCGGTGAAGAGGAAGAGGATGATGTTCAGGGATGCTTCCGAGGCGTAGCGCGGATGCCGGATGATGGCATACGGGCCTTCCGTTGCCAGGCGGAATTGATGGTTTTTCTTCAGAAAGAAGGGGGAGTAGCCGGGATGGAACACCAGGACGAGCAATCCCCAGATGCCGTTGCCGATGAATAGGATTGCGCCGGCCGCATTGGCTTCAAGGGGAAGCTTCATCTGCACGCTGGCCGGGAATGTTTCCCATCCCGGTACGGCGGCGGCAAGGAGGTACATCGCCATTGTGGCGATATTCGCCAGGAACACCAGTAGCGTTCCCGCGCCGATCCACCATGTGTTCCGGCGGGGGGCCGGATCCGGATCGGTTTTAGGTTCGAGGATCTGCGCCTGTTTTGAAAATAAATGCCGGGCGATGGGGAGCGTGACCAGCCACAGAACGAGCAGCGCGCCGTAGGTGTAGGCGATGATTGCGGCGATCGTTGAAATGGTCATTTGGGTCAACTCCCGCTTGGGCAATACGGCAGGCTCGCGATGACCGACCGGGTTAATATTTTTCCCAATGCAACACTTCGCCGAGCGGCTTTTTCTCTTTGACCGGGTTCTCCGCCGGAACGCCGAGCGGCACGAGCGCGAGAATCCGTTTCCCGCCCGGGACTCCCAGCAGCTTTTTAAACTCCTCCTCGCGCGGCAGCGCATCCCCCTCCACCCAGCATCCGCCGTATCCCAGCGCGGCGCAGGCCAGGAGCATGTTCTGGATCGCCGCCGCGCCGTCCTCCACCCACCAGCGGCTTTGCGGATCCATCACGACCGCGATCACCGCGGGTGCCTGTTCGATCCACGCGCCGGCGGCTTTCAATTGTCCGATCGTTCCTTTTTCCGTCACGACGATGAAATCCCACGGCTGCCGGTTGCTGCCCGTCGCCGCCAGCCTTCCGGCGTCGGCGATCGTCTCCAGGTCTTTCCGGGGAATGGGCGCCGGGGTAAATTTCCGGATGCTTCTGCGGGTGCGGATGGCTTCCAAGGCATCCATAGGGTGTGCTCCTTTCGAAAACTGGTATTGGAATTATTGTACATGAAAGGGGCAAAGAAGAGAAAATCACACGCAAACCGGTATGCTTATTTTGAGGGACACTGCTGGATGGAGAAAATATTCTGCCACAAAGGGCACAAAATTCACAAATTTATTTTGTGTTCTTTGTGCCTTTTACGGCAAAGATTTTTTCTTCCATGGTACCCTTTTTGTCGACCATTAAACCCGGTGAATTCCCGATCCTATTTGACCTTCATTAAAAATAGAATCCGTACGCTTTCCGGAATCGGCGCCGAATCTTCAATCTGAAAAACCTTCTGGAAAGCGGCTTCAAATCCCTCGCGGGTGTAATCCGGGAATATATCCTTGCGCGTCGAAAGCAGCCGCTTCACCTGGGAATCCGCCTTGGGGATGAATTCCACGATCAGCCGCGACCCGCAGCGCGCGAATAATTCCGCGATGCTTTCGAGCGGCACGTTGTTGCCGATCGCCAGGTGGTGGACGAGGGCCAGCGCGAGCGCCATGCCGGCCGGTCCGCGCTGCAGGAAACTGTCCCGTTCGCAGTTCCGCCATCCGAGCGCGGGCGAGGGATTGGTCAGGTCGAGGACGAGCGGCAGAAGGCGCGTATCTTTTTGCGCCTTTACCGCAAGATAATTCTTCTCCACTGCGCCGTAATCGCTGTCGAAACAGATAACGTCGTTCCCGCGTTCGGCGGCAATCCGGCTGAAGACTCCGGTGTTCCCGCCCAGGTCCCAGACCGTCCCCGGTTCATTCCGCCCGAGGAATTCGCCGACGAGTTCCTTTTTCGCCTGGAAGGATCTCTCGGTGTAGTTGTTCGCTTCATAATACTCGGCCCAATCCGTGCCGGCCGGCTTCCACTGCAGGCTCCGGACGGTGGACTGGAGGCTTTCGATCAATCCGAGGAACGCCGTCCTGCTCATCCCCTTGCGCGCGCCTTTTCCCGCGGCCGGCGCGGCCGTTTTTTCCTGCATTCCCGCATGCGCATGCAGGTGGAGCATCAGGCCGGGCTGAAGCCGGGTGCGCAGCGGAAGCAGCCGCGCGGCCAGGCCCAGCGGGATGCCGTCGAGGTAGGCCCGCATCAGCTGGTTCAGGCGCACGTCGGTGTGCGCCATCAGCGCGAGCGGCGCCAGAAAATGCTGGCAGAACTGGCGGTAGGCCGCCCACGGTTCTCCTTCGGTGTACGTGTCGAAGGAAAGCGTATCGATGAAGACGGGTTTCCCTTCCCGGAATTGCACGTTGTAGGCGGAGGCATCCTTGAGGGTCATGCCGTAGCGCGCGGCCGCCTTCGCGATCCGCAGGGTAAGCAGCGCCGCGTCCTTGAGCTGGCTGAAACACCACTCGTACGGATAGGAGATAAACCGGACCGGTTCCGGTTGGATGACTTTGTAAGCGATGGCGGGATGGAGCGGCGCGGTATTGGATTCGCGGTGGGGGATCAGCCGGCCTTTTTCCGTCAGATATTGATACAGGCCGGATGCCATCAAGGCGTCGTATGGGAGCTGGTACTCGCGGTTGACCTGCCGGAAAAGTTCGGTTCCCTTCCGGAAAAGGAATCCGCTCGGATCCCGGAACGATGCCGGATGCGTTCGGTCAATCATCGTCGGAGGCGTTGCTCGCCTGCGACGGGTCGGCGGGTTTCATCCCGAACAACCGCCTGAAGAAGGCGGCCAATTTTTTCCGGAAGGCTCCGATGATGAAGACGACGGACATGCCGGCGGCGATGAGGATCTGGAGCAGGATGCTCCCCGTTCCGGGATCCAGATACAGCAATCCGCCGTCGGGATGGGAGGCGGTCAGGGGAAGAATCGATTCAAGCATGGCGCTCTCCTTTTTTCCGGGTGGATTATACCTTTTGAACCGCCATAGGCTCGCCGGCGGACGGGAACCGGCGCTGTCCATTCACTCCAGGCTCGATACGTCAAATCCGTACTTCCGGAGATGCTCCACCATGATCGCGTGGATGGCATTCCGGTCCGGCAGGTCGGCCGCCGGACACGGCGCCGTATGATCGAACACGGCCAATTCCGAATAATAATTGATATTCAGGTCCAGCTTGGCCATCTTCTGGCAGATCACCACCTGCAGATAACCGAACTGAAAGAAGGGCGGCTGGGAGATGGCGGGGTCGATCGAGCACCACCAGTCGGGCGGGGCGCAATAGATCTTGCTCTGGAGCACGCCGGCGCTGATGATCGGCCGCAGGGCGGGCGGTTCACCCGCCAGCAGGGATTGCCCGGACATGTACGCCGGTTTTTCCATCCCGAGATACTCCAAAATGGTGGGGGCGATGTCGAGGTTCTGCGTGTTGTTGCGGATCCTCCCCGCGTATTGACCGCCGGGGAAATGAATGAGCAGCGGAATCCGGTCGTTGGTTTTACAGCC
>JBAVFZ010000075.1:0-14938 GCA_049684495.1 Anaerolineales bacterium
CATTTATCATAAATGAACATTCCTGTTCCACAAGTTACCGATTCCTCGGGGTCTAAAGACCTCTCGGAATGACGTACACCGCTGGTATAATATCTGCAGCGGGCGAATAGCTCAGCTGGTTAGAGCGCATCTCTTACACAGATGAGGTCGCAGGTTCGAACCCTGTTTCGCCCACTACCCGGTCCGACTGCGGGCGGTTCCAATCCTGCGGGCCGGAGCAGACGGTCCCCCAGCCGGATAGCTCCGGTCGATCGTGCGGTTTCCCCTACTTTCCGCAACCGGAAAATTAAAATACAGGAGCAAACCATGAGCGATTTCTTGGTGCGCGGCACCCTTGCCAAAATCGATCCGGATGTTGAGGAGTTGATTCGGCTCGAATCCGAGCGGCAGTACCGGAAACTCATCCTGATCCCGTCGGAGAGCTCCGCGCCGCGCGCGGTCCTGGAGGCGCTCGGCAGCCGGCTGCAGAACATCTACGCCGAGGGCTACCCGGACGAGGAGAGCCGCTGGCTGACCGAGACAGAAATCCTCGACTACCCGGCGCGCCTGGGTCACTACCGCCGCTACTCCGATCCGCGCTATTACAAAGGCGTGGAATACGCCGATGTGATCGAAGCCCTGGCGCGGCGGCGGTGCGCCGAGGCGTTCGCCACGCCGCAGATTCCAGCCGGTGAAATTTTCGTCAACGTGCAGCCGCTGTCCGGCGCGCCGGCCAACACCGCCGTGTACGACGCGCTGGTCAATCCCGGCGATACGGTCATGGGCCTCAACCTGCTGCACGGCGGCCACCTGACGCACGGATCTCCGGCCAACCGGTCCGGCCGCTGGTACAAGATCGTCGGTTATACGATCGATTCCACAACCGAAAAAATTGATTACGACGCGGTGGAAGCGCTGGCGCGCGAGCACAAACCGAAGATGATCATCGCCGGCTACACCTCCTACCCCTGGGCGGCGGATTGGAAACGCTTCCGGCAGATCGCCGATTCGGTCGGCGCCTGCCTGATGGCCGATATCGCCCACGTCGCCGGACTCGTCGTCGCCGGCGCGTATCCCTCGCCGCTCGGGTACGCGCATGTGATCACCTTCACCACGCACAAGACCCTCTGCGGCCCGCGGGGCGCGTGCATCCTCACCACCGACCCGGCGCTCGCGCGTAAGATCGACCGCGGAGTCTTCCCCGGCGAGCAGGGCGGCCCGCACGTCAACGTTTTCGCCGCGCTGGCGGTGGCGTTCAAGCTCGCGCGCACCGAAAAATTCCGCGAGCTGCAATGGCAGACCGTTCGGAACGCCAAGCGGCTCTCGGATTCGCTTGCGGCCAACGGCCTGAAGATCGCCTACGGCGGGACCGATACCCACCTCCTGAACGTGGACTGCAAGAGCGTCCGCGCGCCGGACGGCACCCCCCTTTCCGGCGACATCGCCGCGCGTTTGCTCGACCTGGCCGGGATCGTCGCCAACCGCAACACCATCCCCGGAGATCCATCCGCCGGAAAGCCGACCGGGGTCCGCATGGGCACGCCGTGGGTCACGCAGCGGGGCTTGTGCGAACCGGAAATGGACGCGCTGGCGGAAGCCATCGCCCAGGTGCTTCGGGCGTGCCATCCGTTCCGGTATTCCGGGCGCAAAGGATCGCTCCTGCGGGCGCGGATCGGCTTCCCGGCGATGGAGGACGCGCGCATCCGGGTCCGGGCGCTGGCCGAAAAAGCCGGGATCGATTTCACGCCCGACGAACACGGATACCCGCATTTCTATTATCTCGATGATCCGGCGCCGAAAAAGAAATATGCGCGGATCGCGGTCAGCGGCGAACACGCGCAAGCCTTCCTCTACTGGGCGACGGCCAATGACGTCCACGCGCTTCAAACCGGAAAGGCGCAATTCACCCAACTGCCTTTTTATGGAGGTGTAACCGAGGCGGTCCTCGAGCGTGACGGCGGCGGATTTATTTTGACGGTTCCCTCCGCCCGCGCCTCCCTCGCCCTCGCCTGGCTGCGCGCGCTTTCGGATGGATACGTTCGCTTCGACGACGACCTGGCGCGGAAGATGCCGGGGCCGGTGCGGGTCGAACTCGCCGGGGCTGTCGCGGCGATGCCGAAGGCCTCCGCGCCTTCGGCCGACCTCACCCGCCCGTATTTCGTCCCGCCCTTCCAGGCGGACCAGGCCGCGCCGCTCCCGGGATTTTCCTGGACCGAACCCGCGGAACCGCCGCTGCGGTTCACCCCGCTTCATGAAATCCATAAAGCGCTCGGCGCGAAAATGGTTCCGTTCGCCAGCTGGGATATGCCGGTCTGGTATTCCAGCGTGATGGATGAGCATCTGGCGGTGCGGAACGCGGCCGGCTTGTTCGACGTGGCCCACATGGGCGTGTGGGATGCGAGCGGTCCGGACGCCTGCGCATTCCTCGACTCAGTCTGCGCCAACGAGGTCGCCGCGCTGGCCCCGGGAGAATCCCTCTACTCGCACCTGCTCGATCCCGACGGCAAGGTTATCGACGACCTGATGATCTACCGCCGCGGTGCGGATAACTACCTGATCGTGGTAAACGCCTCCAACGACGATAAGGATTGGGCGTGGGTCAACGCCGTCCGCGAGGGAAAGGTCCGCATCGACCGCGAGCGCCCGGGCGCCAAGGCGCCGGGGCGCGGCGGGGTCGTTTTGCGGAATTTGCGCGACCGTTCGAGCGGCGCCGATATGCGTGTCGACCTCGCGCTGCAGGGACCGAAATCGCGCGAGATCCTGCTTGCCCTTGGCGCCGACCCCGAGACGAAAAAGAAAATCACCCGCCTGGCGCGGACCGGCCTGTGCGACGCCCGCTTGGGCGGTTTTGACCTGGTCGTGGCGCGCACCGGATACACCGGCGAATCGGTCGCCTTCGAGCTGTTCGTGCATCCGGATCGCGCCGCGGAATTGTGGAAGGCGCTCAAGAAAGCGGGGGAGCCGTTGGGATTGAAGCCCGTCGGCCTTGGCGCGCGCGACAGCCTGCGCACCGAAGCCGGCCTGCCGCTGTACGGCCATGAATTCGCCGGCGCGCTTGGCTTGGGCGTGGGCGACGGCGGTTTCGAATCCTACGTTAAACCGCACAAGCCGTGGTTCATCGGCCGCAAGGCGTTTCTCGAGCAGGAAGGATCCCGCAAGAGCGAAGTGACGCGCTTCCGGTTCGACCGCAAGGGCGTGCGCATGGCGCACCCGGGCGACGTGGTGACCGACGACCGGGACGTCGTCATCGGCAAGGTGACATCCTGCGCGATCGACAGCGAACGGTTCCTGCTCGGCCAGGCGTATTTGGAGAATGCATACACCGCGGAAGGAAAGCCGATCATCGTACGGCTGGGCGGATCGGAGGGTGGCGAGGTAGTGAAGGAACCGGCCACCGTGCTCAGCCGATTCCCGAAGAAGAAAGTATAGGGATCATCCGCAAAAAAGCATTATCTCGAACCGGGAAGGAAATGCCGCGCGGGAAACCGCGCGGTATCTTTTAGGCCATCCCCTCGCAAAATCCTATTTCACGTGGGAAGGGGAGGATAGGCGCACAATCCCACCATAAGCGGCGGTGCATCTTTCGCTGGTTTTAATAGGGAAGAAGCTGTCAAAACGAAAGCGCGAAAAAAAAAGATTCGGCTGAAACGGGGATATGGGTGAGGAATTACAGCCGCTTGGCACCTTTATTGGCGGGCTTTGTCCCTTTTTCGGTATTTGTCCGATTTACTTGTGTATCTTGCCGGTAAAATTAAATGTGAGAAAGGAACCGTCTGAATGATCCATCTCCAACCGATGGAAGATGAACGCTGGGTTCCGGATGAAGAGAGCCGCCTGGTGGCGGATGCCCGCAGACATCCCGACCACTTCGTTCTTCTTTACAGCCACTATGCCCGTCCGGTTTTCCGCTACCTGTACAGCCGGGTCGGCGGGTTTGAAGAAGCCGAAGACCTGACGGCGCAAACCTTCCTTGAAGCGCTCGAAGCGCTTCCCCGCTACCGCGATCGCGGTTGTTTCGCCGCCTGGTTGTTCGGGATCGCGCGCCGCAAGGCTGCGGATCATTTCCGGCGGCAGCCTCCGATGCCGCTCGAGGATATCGGCGCGGTTGCCGACGCCGTGGATGTGCAAGGAGACGTCTCGCGCAAGGATGAGCTGGAACGGCTTAAGGCGCTGATCCGCGAGCTTGGGGAAGAGGAACAGGAATGGATCCGGCTGCACTTCACGGCGGGACTCACCTTTCGGGAGATGGCGGCCGTCAACGGCAAATCGGAAGACGCGACCAAGAAGGCTGTTTACCGGCTGCTGGCGAAATTACAGAGCCGATTGGAGTAAACCATGAACCAACATAATCCTTCCCATGAGTTGATGGAAAAGGTGGCGCTGGCCGCTTCCGCGCCGGATCCCACGGAAGAATTTTTCAACCATCTCCGGCGCCGGCTGGAAAATCGGGCCGGGGCGCGGCGGACGGCGGAACGGAGATTTCGCCGGATCGCCTGGAGCTTATCCCTCGCCGCCTTTCTGGTCCTCGGAGCCTGCGTCCTGATCGTGGGTCCCGCCAATGTTGTGAATGGTGTGCGCGAGGCGCTCGGGTACATCCCCGGCTTCGGCGTGGTGCGTACGACCGGCTTGCGCGTATTAGCCGAACCGGTTTCCGTCACACGGGATGGCATCACGCTCAAGATAAAAAGCGTGATTGCGGATTCGGCGCAGACGGTGGTGAGTTATGAAGTGACAGGCATGAACCTTCCGCCGATGGTTCCCATGTCCACGCCAGACCCGGGCGCATGCGTGGCGCCCCCGTTCCTCCGCTTCTCAGGAAATCAAGAGCTGCACTCCATCGGTGGCGGAGGAATGCAGACGGAAACCTATATCGACGCCAGCGACCAGTATCCGCCGTTGCCGGATGATGTGGTGGATGTTACTTTGGTGTATGCGTGTCTCCCCGGGACGCTGCCGGGTTCCGCGCCGGAAAATTGGGAAGTGCCCCTCCACCTTGTGTCCAATCCTGTCGCGCCCTCCGTGGTTCCGCTCCAACGAATCGATACGCCTTCGATGGATAATGGCACGCCTTCGCCACAGGGAGTTCAGAACCTCTTTCAGCAGCAGATAAAATTGAGCATCGAGAGCATGGCGGAAGTGGAGGACGGCTTCATTATCATGGGGACCGTGCAAACAACGTCGGATCTATACCTGATCGACCCGTTCTTCCCGCCCGGCGCGATCGAGATCCGGGATTCGACCGGCGCGGAAATTCCCATCGAAGTGGCGTCGGTCGGGAACGACGATCCCGCGATGCCGGAAAACCAGGTTATGCCGGCCAAGTGGGCGTATAAGGTGCAGGGGAAATACTTCCATGGTCCGCTGACGCTCTTGTTGAAATGGATTACCATTTCTCCCAAGGACCCGATTATCTTCAATATGGATGTGGGGACCAATCCGCAAGACGGCCAATCATGGATACTGGATAAGCGATTAAACCTGTTTGGCTGCCTGGCAGAAGTGCAATCGGCGAAGTATGTGGTGCGGGAAGACATGGGACCGGAAACGATGCGGGGCTTGGAGTTCTCCGTCCGTTTGCCGGACGAAATCGAAGGATTGCAGCTGAATTATTGGGATCCGAATCCGCAACCGGGATCCGTCGACGCATCCTCCGGCCTGAGTGACGGATTAAGGCACGGCAAGGATACTGTCCGGGTCGGATTTCTATCTACAGCGCCCTTATCCGGCACCGTCGGCGTCACCGCAAATGTAATTTTTCTGAAAGGGCCATGGACCACCGCCTGGAATCCCCCGCCGGTGGCGGGCGCACCCTCGCCGACGCCGGTCCCGCAAGCTTGCCTGACGAACGACTCGTGGGAAGCCATTCGGACCGGCCCGGTGCCGCCGCTCCCTCCCGCGGTGGGGGGCAGGATGTTCTATTCCAGGCAGATTCCTCCGGATATTTTTTCGGATTTGCTTCTTTCGGGTTTGGATGGATCGGACGAACGCCTTCTGAAAGCCGGAGTGATGGATGGCGACCTTTCGGAGGATGAAACACGGCTTGCCGTCATCGATGGGAGTGGATCGTTGGTTGTGATGAATGTCGGCGCCAACGATACCATAGGACTGGCCGGGGACGCCGGCATCGCGCATCCCGTCTGGTCGCCGGATGGGCAGTGGATTGCGTTTGTGGTCATGGATCCAGGCGGCGGGCTCGCCAAGCTGTACATCATCCACCCGGATGGAACGGGACGCCGGGAAGTGGGGGAAAATGCCAATGGGAGGGATCTGGCAGGGTGGTTCCCGGATTCTTCTTCGCTGCTGATCCTGGCCTCGGATGACGATCAGGTGGCAGGCCTCGTTATGAAAAAGCTGGATCTGGCGACAGACGGCGCTTCTCCCGTATTACCCGATATCCTCGTCGGAGGCGCGGCGCTCTCCTCGGACGGCGAATGGATTGCCTACCAAAAGCAGGAGTTCGGGAGGAGCGCACCATGGATATCCATCGCCCGCCTCGATGGATCGGCTCGCCGGCTTGTCGCCAAACTGGAAGGCCGATGGGCAAGCTACAATCCGGTTTGGAGTCCGGACGGCAAGTGGCTCTCGATCTCGGTGCTGGATACACAGGATTGGAGTCAGGCTTTTGGGGTGAACATTATCATCAATCCCGCCACCTGCGAGGTTATTCCGTTGCCGGGAGTTGACGGAGTAATAAAATCGTGGATAACATGATCGGCTTGGGCATTTCTTTCATGGAATGCCGCGATCGTCTGCGTATTTAGAGAACGCATTCGCCTTGGAAGGAAAGCCGATTATCGTTCGGTTGGACGGATCGGAGGGCGGCGAGGTAATGAAGGAACCGGCCGCCGTGCTCAGCCGATTCCCGAAGAAGCCCAAATAAGCTTTCGCACCCCGAATACAGGAAACCGACCGGACAACCGGTCGGTTTCTTTACCGATGGGAGGTATGAATGTAGAACAAAGACCGTACGTCAAAATATAAAAAGAATCCAATAAAATGAAGATTTTTTCAGCGGCCTCCGGTACTTTTCAGTTTCGGTTTTTCCACCTTCCGACGGAGTACGGACATTCGCCAATTGTTATATACTTATCGCAGCAATGTCCTCACCCGAACACTCCGACATCCTTCTGCAGGTATCCAACCTCACCTTCCGGTACCGCGACCGGACGGAACCGGCCGTCCGCGATATCCGCTTCTCGCTTGCCCGGGGGGAGCTGCTGCTGCTATCGGGATGCAGCGGCTGCGGAAAAACGACGCTCGTCCGGTGCATCAACGGGCTGATCCCGCGCTCCTACCGCGGCGAGATCCAGGGTTCGATCGCGTTGAACGGGAAGGACTCCGCTCCGCTCTCCCTCGGCCAGATTTCACAGATCGTCGGGACCGTCCTGCAGGATCCCGAGCGGCAGATTGTCGCCTCGCACGTGATGCAGGAGGTGGCGTTCGGCCTGGAGAATTTGGCCCTCCCGCGGGATGAAGTCGAAAGCCGGGTGATGGGCACGCTCGAATATCTCGGCATCGGGCACCTCGCGGAGCGCGAGACGTTTTCCCTCTCCGGCGGGGAAAAACAGAAAGTCGCGCTGGCCGGGGCGCTGGCGATGAAACCCTCGATCCTCCTGCTGGACGAACCGCTGGCTTCGCTGGACCCGGCCTCCGCCCGCGAGGCGCTGGCGCTCTTCCGGCGCCTGGCCGATGAAGGCATCGCCGTCCTGATCATCGAGCATCGCGTGGAAAACGTGCTATCCGTTCATCCGGACCGGACAATCTACATGGAAAACGGCCAAATCATCTACGCCGGATCCGCGGACGGATTGATCGATGCGGTCGATTACCGCCAGGTTAAGCTTCCCGCCCCGGATATCGTGCGGAGGGCGCGCGCGGATCCTGTTCCGGTGCGCCCCGCTCCGGTGGTCCGCCGTCCGGGCGAAACCCTGGTCGCATTCGAAAATGTCTCCTTCGCCTACGGCGACGGGCCGCGGGTACTCCGTAATGTGACCACTCAGATCCGCAGCGGCGAAATCATCGCGGTGCTCGGTCCGAACGGCGCGGGAAAAACCACCCTGATGAAACACGCCATCGGCCTGCTTAAACCCACGCAGGGGCGAGTCCTCGTGGGCGGAGAGGATACGCGCAAGATCACTGTGGCTAAGGCGGCGCATACGCTGGGATACGTCTTTCAAAGCCCGACCCAAATGCTTTTTGCCCCGACCGTTCGGGAGGAACTCGCGTTCGGTCCGCGAAACATCGGCATCCCGGAAGGAAAAATTCCCGATAGGGTGAGTCAGGCGGCGCGGGCGCTGAATCTCGAAGGCCTGGAGGCATATCCTCCGCTGGCGCTCTCGTTCGGCCAGCAGAAGCGCGCCAGCATCGCCTCGGTGCTGGCCATGGGAACACGGATTTTAATCATGGACGAGCCGACCGCGGGCCAGGATTATTTCAACTATATGGCCTTTATGGATTCGATCCTTGCCATGGCCGAGTTCGAGACGGTCCTGTTTATCACGCATGATCTCGATCTGGCGGTGGTGTATGCCAACCGGGTGATCCTGGTCGGGCACGAAGGCATTGCGGCCGACGGCGCTCCCGGGGTTGTGCTGCGCGACGCCGCCCTGCTGGAATCCTGCCATCTCATGCCTACGTCGCTTCTGGAATTAAATTTATCAAGGGGCGATCCAACGGAATCTTTCTACCGTGCGGAAGACCTGGCGCATCAGACAAAGGAGGTGATGTAGCGAGATAGCCTTCAACCGTCGGTCGAGTAAGGCTGAGTGCTTGTCCCGAGCGCAGCGAGGGACCGCGAAGCCCGTATCCCCGGCCCAAATCCGCCGGGACCGGCTCGACCGGCCCCCCTGCGTAGCGAGAAGGCGGTCTCGATACGCAAAAAACGCTACTCGACCGCCTCTTTGTTTAGGAGATTGTTCCATGACAAAGAAACTGCTTTACCTGGTAATTGGTCTTATCCTCGCCGCCATCCTGATGGTGTTGGCCTATATTCTGATCCCGCTTTCCCAAAAACAGGATCTGGGGAGCCTGATCAGCGCTTCGGATGTGCCGATCCGGTTTTTGTTCGTGGGAATCGGCGCGGTGATCGTTCTGGGAATCTACTACTTCACCCGCCAGAATGCGGCTTGGACGGTCGGTACGCGCGAAGTGGTTTATATGGGAATCGGCGCCGCACTGTACGGCGTGCTCTCCTGGCTGTTCAACGGGACGGTTTTCGCCGTTCCTTCGATCAGCCAGGTGGCTTTGCGGCCGGGTATCGCCATTCCGATCCTGTTTGGATACCTTTTCGGTCCGGTCGTCGGGTTCTTCACCGGCCTGGTGGGCAACACCATCGGCGACCTGCTTTCCGGCTGGGTCTCCCCGCAGTGGTCGTTCGGCAACGGGCTGATCGGCCTGATTGCCGGAATGGCGTTCTTCTTCGGCGATAAAAAACGCAGCTTGAACGGACTGCTGATTGTCAGCGCGGTCGGAGCCGT
Organism: Anaerolineales bacterium; assembly: GCA_049684495.1. GTDB lineage: Bacteria > Chloroflexota > Anaerolineae > Anaerolineales > RBG-16-64-43 > JAFGKK01. Next base: position 9,456 of record JBAVFZ010000075.1, read on the forward strand.
GGTGGCCACCGTCGTGTGGCTGCTGAACCGCAGCGAGGTCAACCAGATGGCCGCGCCGTGGGATCAGCCGTTGACCGTAGCCGCCGGCATATCCGCGCTCATCGGTCTGGCGATCGTCGCCGCGATCCGGTTTATTTGGAGCAAGGAGATCGATGTCGCCGCCTCGGTCGTTTGGGGATCGCTGGGCATCATCCTGGGCATCGGCTTTGCCGCCATCGCCGATATCTGGGTGAACGGATACAGTCCGGCTACGGCTATCGTCGGTGAATTTATTCCGGCCGCCGGGCCCAACTTGATTCAAGCCGCGATCCTTGTGCCGCTGCTGCTCGTAGCGTACAAGGCGGTTCAAAAGCAGACCGGCAGATAATTTTCCTCACCCCCATACCCCCTCTCCTGGCCGATCCCTCGCTGTGCTCGGGACAGGTGCCAGGAGAGGGTGATGGGGGTGAGGCCGAGGCAATTCGCATGCTGGTTACGTGGCGCTACCGGAGCCTTGAAACGTCCATTCACCGGCTGGATCCGCGGGCGAAGGTCATTTCCTTTGCCTGTTTCGTCCTGGCTGCTCTTGCTTTCTGGGACCTGCGATTTCTTTCCATTCTCCTGGCGTTCGGAGTGTTTCAGATTCTTCTGGCGCGGATCCCCTGGCGCGATATCCGCAGGGTCTGGCTGTTCATACTCATCATGGCTTCCCTGTTCAGCCTGATCACTTTCCTGACCGGGCGCGGCGGCTTCGAATTCTACACAACCGAGCACGAGATCACCCGCTGGATCGTGCCGTTTAGAATATTCGGCTGGCAAGCCGTGATCCCGATCACCGCCGAAAGGATCGCTTACGCCGCCAGCCAGTTCCTGCGGATTGTCGCCGTGACTTCCTTCGCCACCGTGATCCCCTTCACCATCGATCCGCGGGAATACGGAGTCACTTTCCACCGGCTGGGCCTGCCGGACAAGTTCGCCTACGCGGTGGATCTTTCCCTGCGGTTCGTGCCGACCTTTGCCCGCGATTTCGCCATCACCTACGACGCCCAGCGCGCCCGGGGTTATGAACTGGAACGGGCGCGGGGCGGGATCCTTTCGCAAATCCGGCGGTTGGCGCCGCTTCTGGTCCCGGTCGTGATCCAGGCGATCGTCGGCGGGGAAGAGATCATCGACGCGATGGACCTGCGTTCCTTCGGTGTCCGCCCGCGCACCTGGTTGACCGTTTTGCGGTATCGGTGGATGGATAGGATTTGGATTGGTGCAAGCGCCTTAATTCTGATCGCCAGTTTCGTCCTGCCGTTTCTTAACATCGGAACTTTCTGGGTCCCGCCGTCGCTTCTACAATAAAAAAACCACGGAGTTCACGGAGACGCACGGATTTACTAATCCGTGAACCTCCGTGTTCTCCGTGGATCAATAGCTTGGAGAGTGCTTTCGCTACATCTTGCCGAACCTTTCCTTGAGAAGATCCTCTAAAGTCTGCCTTCCCGCCTCCCTTATCGCACGCCGAAGAGGTAGATGCGGAACGCAAACTCTCCGTCGATAAACCCGGAATAATCCGCCGCCAAGTATTTTCCGTCAGGGCTGAATTGGATGTGATTGCCATTCAATGACATTCCCTCTTCGCCCGTTAATATTTTCAGCGCTTTGCCTCCCAAGACGTCCCAGACCGCCAGATTGCGGTCCGATGTCTCGCATGCGACCAATTGCCAATCCGGACTGACCGCCTCAACCTCACCGCAATCCGCCTCCAGATCGGCCGCCAGCAGGTTTTTTCCGTTCGAGGTATCCCAGACAGAGACCGTGTTCCCGTTCCGGATGGAAAACCTTTTCCCGTCGGCCGAATAACCGGCGTCCCCCACATTGATATCGGTTAGCTTTTCCAGCGTTCTCTCCGTCCCCGAAGCGATATCCCATGCCTTGGCTTTTCGATCCTCACCCCAGGAAACCAGAAGCGAATTATCCGGACTGAGGCTGACCCCTTGGACACGCTGACTGTGCGCTTCCTGGAGGAATGCCAATTCCGTTCCATTTGCGAGATCCCAAACGTGCACATCTCCAATTTCCGCCGCGATGAGATGTTTTTCATGCGGGCCGAACCCAACCCAGACCACTTGGCTGTTCATTTTGAAGGCGGCGCTGGGGGCTGCGCTTTGCAGATCCCAGAGGAAGGCGTACCCAATGGAACCAACCGCCAGCTTTTTTCCGTCCGCGGAGAACGCAGCATTAAATCCGCCGCCGTAAGTGCCGACCGGCACCGGTAAAGAGCCTTTGAATTCCCCATCCTCTCCGTTCCATGTTCGGACGATCGCCTGATCGTCAAATGCATTCGTAGAGGCGATGGTCTTTCCATCCGGGCTGAAGAGAGCGGAACCGAATTTTCGTGGAAATTCGATTATTTTGGTTCCCTTTTCCATGTCCCATAAGTCCGATTTTTCATACATCACCGTCACGAGCCGCTTCCCATCCGGACTTAGCGACGCATACGAAATGGAGGATTCTTCTTTTATCCGAACCGGTGTGGATCCGGTTTTTAGCGAGGAATGGAGGCGAATTACATCTCCGCATAACATCATTATCCGGTTCGAATTAATGGAATAACCGGAACAATCCATAAAAAACGGGAATTGGGCGATCAACGAAAGGTGGTCGGCATTTTGAGGTGATATGCTTCCAGCGGAACTTTCCGATCCGATTGAGGAAAGTGCGGAGCAGGAAATTATGAGTAGGAGCGCTCCGGGAAGTGCAATCCGGGAAAACCATCGGGATACTATGATCATCTTCCCACCTCATCACCGGCTGCCGGAAGAATATTTTGCCTGCCGGAATATCCTCTAATAGCTAAGCTGCACACAGGAAGGAATTATATCATATGTCGATGAAATTGATTTATCCCATTCGTCCACCGCAGGGTGTCGTCAGGGATTGCCGACGGATATTGCCGTTTTTTTCGTTCCTCGAGTTCACAGTATAAATTGCTGGAGAATTGAGAAATAGGCATTCCCTGTGGATGGTAGTTTTCCTTCCCGCACGGATATTTTTTTGGTGAATGGCGAACTACCCCAAGAGGGATGGCCGGTTATCCCTGTAGATTTAAAAATTTTTCCTTGAGGATATCCTCCAATGTCGGTTTTCCGATCTCCTGCAATTCGTAGCGTACGCGCTGGAACGGTTTATTGATCTTCATCACGCGCGTCAGGTCGATTGGCGTGGCGACAATCACCATGTCCACATCGGCCTTCTCGATCGTCGCTTCGAGGTCCCGCATTTGCGCCTCGCCGTATCCCATAGCCGGCAGGATGGGTCCGGTCTTTGGATACTTTTCAAACGTGGTTTTGATGGATCCGACCGCGTAAGGTCTTGGATCGACGATCTTGGACGCCCCGAAGCGTTCGGCGGCGACAAATCCGGCGCCATAGGCCATTTCACCGTGGGTGAGGGTCGGACCGTCCTCGATCACCAATACGCGTTTGCCTTTGATCAGCTCCGGTTTCTCGATAATCAGCGGCGAAGCGGCCTGAATAATTATCGCGGCGGGGTTCAACCGGCCCACATTCTCGATCACCTTCACCACCGCCTTCGGGTCGGCGGTATCCACCTTGTTCACCACGATCACGTCCGCGCCGCGGATGTTGGTTTCACCGGGATGGTATAGGGATTCATGTCCGGGGCGGTGCGGATCCGCCACCACGATCTTGAGATCCGAGACGTAGAAGGAAAAGTCGTTGTTCCCGCCGTCCCACAGGACGATATCGACCTCCTGCTCGGCCTGTCGCAGGATCCTTTCGTAATCCACGCCGGCATACACAATCACCCCGTTATCGATATGCGGTTCGTATTCTTCCCTCTCCTCGATCGTGCACTCGTGCTTGTCCAGATCGGCGTACGTCGCGAACCGTTGCACCGCCTGTTTTGCCAAATCCCCATACGGCATCGGGTGGCGGATCGCCGCCACTTTGAAACCCATACCGCGCAGGATCAACGACACCCGCCGGGTGGTTTGGCTTTTTCCGGCGCCGGTGCGCACCGCGCACACCGACACGACCGGCTTGAGGGATTTTATCTGGGTCGATTTTTCTCCCATCAGGCGGAAATCCGCTCCGGCGGCCAGCACCATTGACGCTTTGTGCATGACGTACTCGTGGGGCACGTCGCTGTAGGCAAAAATGACCTGATCCACGTCCCGGTCTTTGATCAATATAAGAAGGTCGCTTTCGGGACAGATCGGGATGCCGTTCGGATAGAGTTTCCCCGCCAGGGCGGACGGATACATCCGGTCGTCGATATCGGGGATCTGGGTGGCGGTAAACGCCACGACTTCGTAATCGGGGTTATCCCGGAAAAAGACGTTGAAGTTGTGAAAGTCGCGCCCCGCGGCGCCCATGATCAGAGTTCGAATCGGCATACCAATTCTCCTTGTGATCGCAGATCCACCCGGTTTCCAATGGCTCCGCACCCCCTTCGGAGTGCGGAATCGATTACATCATAATCGCTTTTCGGATAAAAATAATTTTGGCTTTTATGGAAAAAGAGTATCTACGTATTCTTCCAGCAGAGCAAATACTTCGTCAGCCGCGCCGGCTTTATTCTGCAGCCGGTCGCCGGAAAGCCGGATCGAACGGGCTTGAGAAAAATCCTTGGCGGATATCGCCAGCCACATCAAGCCGACGGGTTTATCCTTCGTAGCGCCGCCCGGTCCGGCAATCCCGCTGACCGCCAAGCCGATGTCGGTTCCGAAGGATCGGCGGACCCCTTCCGCCATCTCCCGCGCTGTTTGTTCGCTGACCGCGCCGTGCCGGGCAAGGGTTTCCTTCTTCACGGACAACAGTTTTACTTTTGCGTCGTTGGAATAGGACACCACGCCACCCATGAAATAATCCGACGACCCCGCCACGTCGGTGAACCGCGAGCCGATCAATCCGCCGGTCACGGATTCGGCGACGGAGACGGTTAATCCCAACTCCGCTAATTTCTTTCCGATTCGGGTTTCCGCCGAAGGTTTCATTTTTTCACCTGTGGCTGAAGTATAGATGAAAACAAGGAATGGGACAACAAAAAAAGAAATAATAATTCAGGCCCTGAGTTTAGCGAAGGGTAGTAAAAACCCTAAGGGTGGAAAATGGCACCCTAAGGGTGCCCTAACCGTACCCTTAGGGTGGCAAACAAGCCCATTACCCCACCCTTAGGGTGGATAATTCTACCCTTAGGGTGGTAACAACCCCCAGATTTCGAGGAGAAACGAAAAGTTGACCCCTTTATTTTTTCAGGAAATCGCAGATAAGTTCTACTTGTCAAATCCGCTAATTTATTGCATCATAAGGACTAAATATTCGCAGACTCCAAGGGGGAGATATGACCAGTCCATCGGCAATTGAATATGGAATCCGATACCATATTTTTACACGCGGCAATAACCGGGAAAATCTTTTCCTGGATGAGGGAAATTATCATCTTTTCATGACCCTCTATCTGTACCATGTTGCGCCGATCGCGGAGACTTACGC
>JBAVFZ010000076.1:0-15766 GCA_049684495.1 Anaerolineales bacterium
CCCCCATCCCCTCTCCCGGCCCATGCCCGGGAGAGGGGACAGGGGGTGAGGTTATCCCCGAAGGTATAATCGATCCCGGATCCCATGAAGACCATACTGGTCGTGGACGACGAACTTAAAATTACGAATCTGGTCCGGGATTACCTGGTCCGGGCCGGATTCCAGGTCCTGACCGCCGCGGACGGGCGCGAAGCGCTGGCCGCCGCGCGGGAACGGAAGCCGGACCTGCTGATCGTCGATCTGGGCCTGCCCGACATCGACGGGCTGGACGTCACGCGCACCCTGCGCAGGGAATCCGCCATGCCGATGATCATTCTCACCGCGCGCGACGAGGAGACCGATAAAATCCTCGGACTCGAACTCGGCGCGGACGACTACATGACCAAGCCCTTCAGCCCGAAGGAGCTCGTCGCCCGCGTCCGGGCGGTGCTGCGGCGGAGCGAGATGGCACAGGATTCCCCGGACGAGCTGCTGCGCGCGGGAGATCTGCGGATCGACCTGGCGCGCCACCGCGTCCGGGTGAAGAACCAGGAAGTGGAGCTCACCGCGACGGAATTCGAACTGCTCGCGGTCATGGCCCGCCAGCCCGGGCGGGTGTTCACGCGCGCCCAGCTGTTGGATTCGATCCACGGCGTATCCTTCGAATCCTTCGAGCGGGCGATCGACTCCCACATCAAGAATCTGAGGCGGAAAATCGAGCCGAACCCGCAGGAACCGGTATACCTGATCATGGTTTACGGCGTGGGGTACAAACTGGCGGAAGCGGGCGAAGGCAGGCCGGATTCCGCATGAGACGCAGGCGCTGGTTCTCCTCCGACCCATCCGACGATCGCGGCGCTGAACAACCGCCGGAATCTTCATCGTCCGGCGATCCGTATCCGCGGCGCCGGATATACGACTGGGCGCTGGACGGCCCCCACCGGCACCGATTTCACCGGCAGCCATTCCGGTTCCGGATCGGATGCCTGGTCCCGCTGTTTTTTCTCCTCTCCGCCTTCGGTTGCATCACCGCCGGTTTGATCTCTTTTTATCAATACGGATTTTCGCGGGATGCCCCGCGCGGCTACATTCTCATGCCGATCCTGGTGTTCTTTTTGCTTTCCATCGTTCTGGGCGGATTCCTGCGCCGGATGGTCAACCCGTTGGATGAAGTGATGGAGGCGGCCGACAAAGTCGCCGCCGGAGATTACAGCGCGCGGTTGAAGGAGGCGGGGCCGCGGCCGGTAAAAGCGTTTACGCACTCCTTTAACACGATGACGGAAAGGCTGCAGGCTTACGACGAGCAGCGGAAACGCATGCTGGCCGACATCTCCCACGAGCTGCGCACCCCGCTGACGGTCCTGCAGGGCAACCTGGAAGGGATGCTGGATAACGTATACCCGCGCGACGAGGAGCATATCCAGCTGCTATTGGAGGAAACGCGTATCCTTTCGCGCTTGATCGAGGATTTGCGCACGTTTTCACTCGTGGAAACGGGGAAGCTGGTTCTGCAAAAGGAATCGTGCGATCCGGTGCGGCTGGTGCGCGATCTGGTGAACGCGATGCAACCCACCGCCGTAAAAACGGGGGTGACGCTCGCCAAACAGGCGGAGGCGGGCCTTCCCGCGGCCGAGCTGGACGGCTCGCGGATCCGGGAAGTGCTGGAGAACCTCGTCGCCAACGCCATCCGGCACACCCCCGGCGGCGGGAAAATCATAGTCGGCTGCCGGCGCCATCCGGAACATCCGGACCGGCTCGAATTCCGGGTCGAGGACAACGGACGTGGAATTCCTCCGGACCTGCTGGCGCATATCTTCGACCGGTATGTGAAATCCGTCGATTCGGGCGGGACCGGCCTGGGTTTGGCGATCGCCAAACGGCTGGTCGAAGCGCACGGCGGCGGGATTAATGCGGAAAGCGTCCCGGGAAACGGGACCTCGGTCCGATTTTGGATCCCATTTTCGATCCCGGATTTCACAGCTTAACCACAGTATTATCTTTTTTCCCTTGATTACAATACATACATCATCGCCGACGGCAACCCGGTTGGCTATAATCCCCGATGCATCCTGCGACTTTTAGAGGAGCGGACCAACCTGATGAATAAAAAATCGAAAATCCACCTTACCCGCAAGCAGTTCCTTCAACTTTCCGCCGCCGGAACGGCCGGCCTTCTGGCGGGGTGCCAAACCGCACCGGCGGATACCGCAATTCCTGCGACCCCGACCGCGGACGCCACGACCGCCGCCGCCCGGCGGAAGGAGGTGCTCCGGTTTTACCCGGATGCGACGAGCCGGGTCGTCCATACTCACGGGGAAGGCGTCTGGGAAGGCGATGTACTCTCTCCCGTGGTTTTACGGCGGATGCTTGATGCTTCGATTACACGCCAGACGGGTATAGCCGATGCGCGCGAGGCGTGGGCGGCGCTCTTCTCCCCCGACGACCGGATCGCGATCAAGGTCAACGCGTTCCACAACAGCCTGATCTGGACCCACGTTCCGTTGGTGACAGCGGTGACGGATAGCCTGCAGGACGCCGGCATTCCGGCGGACCGGATCACCCTGACCGACTTGACCACCGCCGAATTGGAAACCGCGGGTTTCACCATCAACCGCGACAGCGCCGGGATCCGATGTTACGGAGCCGACACAAACTACAAAGAATACGTCACGATCAACGACGCGGCCATGCAATTGAACCCCGTCCTCGCCGACTGCACCGCGATAATCAACATGCCGGTTTTAAAAGCCCACATGCTTACGGGGATTACGTTTGCGATGAAAAATCATTTCGGTTCGGTGAGCCTCCCGCGGGTCATGCACTATACGGCCTGGGATGACATGGCGGCGCTCAACGCGCTTCCGCAGATCAAGGATCGGACTCGCCTGATCATCGGCGATATCCTCGAGGCGAACCTTCAGTATTTCGATTCCTTCCCCTACTGGGTAGCGGATTACCGCGGCGATTCGATCCTGATGGGCTTCGATCCGGTCGCGCACGATAAAATCGGGCTGGACATCCTCACCCGGCTTCTCGCCGAGAAAGGCGAAAACGTTTCGCTTCTCGACGCGGCAGAACGCTGCCTGGCCGGCGGTGCGGCGCGCGGCTTGGGGACCAACCTTCCGGAGAACATGGAACTGATGGAATCCACCGTCTAGTTTCGGCTCGATGGGACAGGCATGAACTTGATGAATGCGCAAAGGGTCGTTCCTGCAACACGCAGGGGAAAGAGCCGGTTATGGTTCGGCGCGCCGGCCGTCGTTCTCTGTTTTATCCTGCTCGCCGGATGCGCGCAAAATACAACCTTCCAACTGACCGACACGCTGCCCGGGATAAATTCGCTCGCCGGGTGGAAACCCAGCGAAAAGGTGCAAACCTACAACCGCCAGACGCTGTTCGATTATATCGACGGCGCGTCGGAGTATTTCTTCACTTACACCTTCGAAGAAGCGGCGACCAGCCGGTATGAAAAATCCAACGGGGCCTCGCTGAACGCGGAGGTCTGGCAGCTCGCCGTGGCGGAGGACGCCTATGGATTGTTTTCCGGACGCCCGGGCGGCGAGGCCGTCTCCATCGGCGGCGCGAACGAAGCGATGCTTGAGCCGGGCAGCCGGCTGGTCTTCTGGCAGGACCGGTATTACGTCAGCCTGACCGCCATCGAAGCGGCGACCGACGGGGACCTGCGCCTGTTTGCGGAGTTCATCTCCAAGGCGCTGCCCACCGGCGGCGAAAAGCCGGAGTTGGTCGGGCGCCTGCCCGCCGAAGGCCTGGTCCCCGGATCCGTAAAATTTTTCCATCTGGAACTTGCGATCCAGGACCGGCTTTGGCTCGGCGGGGAGAACCTGCTTGGATTGGGGGCCGATACCGACGCCGTATACGCACAATACGGTGGCGACGGCGTGGAATGGGGATTGCTGCTGGTGCAGTACCCGGATTCCGCGCGGGCCAACGCCGGGTTGCAGGCTTTGGCGGGCGGCGTGGTGGAAAATCTGGCCGCCGCGGATTCGAACGGCACGCTGCTCGGGGCCGTTGCCGGGCAGGGCGATCCGGACCTTGCGGTGAAATTACTGGGTAAAGCGCTGGGGAAATAATCACCACCCATCCGGAAGGGTTAGGAGGAATTGGCCCATTCGGGGGTGGAAAATCCAATTCTTGGCGATATACTTGTCGATAATACGACAATAGAATAGATTGAACCGGCCGTGAAGCCTCTGGCGCAAAAAATGCGCTCGGGGCTTTTTTTATGTAGACGCGGTCTCCGCATTAACACGAAGGTTGGGAATCAAGAGGAGCAAAGCACGGGGTCACACCGGGGTGGTGGGGGCCGAAATGCTTTGCTCCTCCTGTTTCCCAATCTTCTTTTTTTCGATGGTAATCCCCCTACAGCCGCAGCGCGTCACCACAATGGGCGATCGGCTTCCTCGAAATACCCCGATGGTTGGCCCGGTTGGGTGTTTGAAAATTAAAAATAAACGGTAGGATTAACGATTAAAGCAAACCGGCCAAGACGCCTCCGGATGGGATTCCTCCGGAGGCGTCTGCGTTAAAAAAATCGGTTCTCTGTTTCCCAACCGCAAGGCGCCGGAACCCGGATCCGGCGGTAAAAGCCGGTTTACCCCATTCGGCAATTCCCCCGCACGCCGGAGATATTCCGGGGGTGGAAAAATCTCAGCAACCCGGAGGAAACGATGAGCAACAATCCGAACGGAACCACGATGCGCAAGACCCTCGGCCTCACGGGCGTGACGGTCAACGCCATGGCGCTGATCGCCCCGGGCGCCTTCCTGTGGATCACGTTTCAGTTGCAGGCGGCCGCCGGCATGAACGGCGCCGGGATGTACAAGGACATCTGGAGCGGCGTCCTGTTCGCCCTGATCATCGCCTTTCTCACCGCGCTTTCGTTCGCCGAACTGGCGCGCAAGTACCCCGACGCCGGCGCCGGAGGGTCCTACTACTTCGCCGAGAAGGCGTTCCTGGACCGCGACGAGCCGGCCCACCGGCGCTTCGCCCGCGTATCCAAGTTCATTACGGGCTGGGCGGCGCACCTATTCTACTGGGTCTACCCCGGCGTGATGGTGGCCATGATGGCAACGCTGGTGGCCTACCTGTGCGGCCAGTTCGGGATAACCGTCTCGCCGCTCGGCCTGGCCCTCATCGCCGCCGGCTTTGCGGCGTTCGTCGGCTTCATCGCCGTGCGCGGCATCACCGGATCCACCGTGGTAAGCATGGTGATCAACATCATCCAGCTCGTTTCGCTGGTGGGATTTTCAGTCCTGGCGATCGCCTTCCGGCTGACCAATCCGCTGGGAGCGATGGAGTGGGCCCATCCCGCCGCCGTCTCGGTGGTGCTCCCCCACAACCTGTTTGCCATGCTGTTCCAATCCACGATCGCCATCCTGATCCTGGTGGGATTTGAATCGGCCACTTCGCTCGCGGCCGAAGCCAAGAATCCGCGGCGCGACATCCCGCGCGGGGTGATTCTATCCCTGGCGATCCAGGGCTTGTTCGCCTACCTGCTGCAGTATTTCGCCGCCAACTTCGCCATCTCCGAAAAGCTCGCCGTCGTCCTGCCCGACGGATCAACGGTGACCGGGATGGCCGCCGCCGCCGCGTCGGGCGCCCCGATCGGCGACCTGGTCAAGCTGATCGGCGACGCCATGCTGGCCGGGAACGGGTTCGCGCTGATGATCGTGATCGCCTTCACGGTCGGGCTGGCGGTGCTCGGGACGACCCTGGCGGCGATGAACACCGCCGTGCGGATATCCTTCGCGATGGCGCAGGACAAGGAGATGCCGGGCTTGATGGGAATCCTGCACGGGAAATTCGCAACCCCCTACGTCGGGATCTGGCTGCTGGTGGCCGTCTCGGCCGTCTTCGGCGCGATCGGCGCCCAGAACGTTGTCGCCCTGACCGGGATCACGCTGGCCTCGAACGTCGGCACGTTCGTCCTGTATGCGCTGATCTGCGGATTGACGTTCGTGGCCTTCGCCGGACGGAACGAGTTCCGCGCGTGGAAACACGCGTTCATCCCGGCGCTGGGGCTGATCGGCAACCTCGGGATGCTGCTGGCGATCACCGGGATCGGGCTCGCGGCGGGGGGAAGCTCGCGCAGCGCGACGATAGTGGCGCTGGGAATTTCCGCGCTGTGGGCGGCGGTGAGCGGCGCGTACCTGGTGTGGAACAGCCGCGCCCTCGGCCGGCCGATCCTTCCCTCCGCGCAAGCCATTCAGATGAAATGACCGGGGTTCGCCCCTTCACCGGCCGGGAGAATTCTCCCGGCCGGTGAAGGGCGGGAGGATGCGCCATGGGTTTTGAGATAAATGTACAGACAGCGGTATTGCCCTCCGCCGGATCCCCGCACCGTTCGATGGTATCCACCACAATGACGGTCTTCCCGTTTCTGACGGGGGTGGGCATCAGCGATACCGGAACGCAAAGCGGCGACAACCAGGATGCGTACCGGATGGCCGACGCGTCCGGCGGGGATTCCCGCCTGCGGACGCTGTTCGCGGTGGCGGACGGCATGGGCGGGCTGCTGCACGGCCGCTTCGCCAGCACCGTCGCGCTGCAGCTGTTCTTTGAATCGTTCCTGCGCGATACCCGCTCCGGCGCGGAGCGCGCGCTGCGCCGTTCGGCGGAGGAGGCGCACTTCGGGCTGCAGCAGGCGATGCAGCAGCTCGGCATCCCGCGCATGGGAACGACCCTCACCGCCGCCTGCGTGGACGGTTCGCGCATGAGCCTGGTCCACATCGGCGACAGCCGGGCCTACCTGATCCGCGGCGGCCGCGCCGTATGCCTGACGCACGATCATTCGACCGCCGGCGAACTGGTCCGGATGCGGATCCTTTCCCCGGAAAAGATCCGCGGTCACGCGCGCCGGTCGGAGTTGACCAAAGGGCTCGGGCTGGGCCTCTTCGCGCAGCCGGATATCCACCGCGTAAAGGTCTTTGAAGGCGACCGGGTCGTATTGTGCACGGACGGGGTGTGGTCGGTAATCGAGGACGAGGAGTTGGCGGAGGTATCCGCCGCGTCGGAATCCCCTCTGGAATTCGGCCGGACGCTGATCGACCTGGCGATGGAGCGCGGGAGCGAAGACAACGTATCGGCGATCGTCATCCATCTGAACCAGGTTCCGGCGGAGGGGCGGCGTGCGGGCGGCTGGCTGGACCGCTTGCTGGGCCGCAAAGGAGCGGCCGTGCTTTCCGAATTGGCGCCGCGTCCGGCGGAAGCCCCGATGCTATAATCCGAGCAGCCATGTTAAAACCGGGAGATCGATTCGACGGATTCGAGATTCGATCGCACATCGCGCGCGGCGGGATGAGCGACATCTACCGCGCGTTCGAGCCCGCCGCGCGGCGGGACGTGGTGCTCAAGATCCCGGATTCCTCGGGCTGGGGCGACCCGGTGCTGTTCGAACGCTTCCTACGCGAGTTGGAAGTGACCCAAACCCTCGACCATCCGACGATCCAGCGCGGCCTCGGGTCGGGAACCTTCGAGCACGTTCCCTACCTGGTGGCGGAATACGTCGAGGGGCGTTCCCTGCGCGAGCTGATCGATTCCGAAGCGCCGTTTGCCCCGCCGCGCGCGGAGGAAATGATCCGCAAAATCGCCGACGGCATCGCCTACTGCCATGAACACGGCGTCATCCACCGGGACCTGAAGCCGGAAAATATACTCGTCACGGCCGCCGGCCAGCCGGTGATCCTGGATTTCGGCCTGGCCCTGACCCGCAAAGGGCGCCGGATCACGTACCCGAAACTTTCCTCGATCGCCGGAACGCCCGAATACATGGCGCCCGAGCAGGTGGACGGGCAGCGCGGCGATCAGCGGACCGACCTCTATGCGATCGGGATTATTTTCTACGAGATGCTTGCCGGGCATCCCCCCTTCGAAGGCGATAGCCCGGTGGCGGTGATGGGCCAGCACGTATTCCGCCCGATCCCCCGGTTGGACCGGGAACAGCCGGCCGTTTCCGAATCCCTGGCCGCGATCGTCATCCGCTGCCTGCAGAAAAAACCGGTCGACCGCTTTCCGGATGTCCGCGCATTCCTGCATGCGCTTGATCATCCGGAAGCGGTCGACCTTGCCATCCTGCAAACGGCCGGCGGAAAACCCGCCGCCGATCCTTACCTGCGCAATCAGCTGCTTCTGGCGCTGGCGATCAGCTTCGGGATCCTGCTGGCGATCGCCCTCTTGGCGCTTTTCCTGCAATCGATCCGAACCGGCGGCATGTAGAAACCGCTATAAGGTCATTGCGAGGAGCGAAGCGACGAAGCAATCTTCTTCTTTTTGAAAAGCGGGTGATTGCTTCGTCGGCCTGCAGCGCGAAACCGCGCTTCAGGCCTCCTCGCAATGACAGATTACTCCAGGGGGATTGTGATATCCGCGAAGAGACAATATTGGGTATATATAATGACAAACCGTTGGAACACCGTGCTCTACATAGGTGTGACCAACAATATCGCGCGCAGAGTGGTGCAGCATAAATCCGGGAAGGGTGGAATATTCACCCGCAAATACAATATCGGCAAATTAATGTATATCGAAATGGCGGATGACATTCACTCAGCGATTCGAAGGGACAAGGAATTAAAAGCCGGCTCACGGGAAAAGAAGAATGCGTTGATCACTTCCGTGAATCCGGAATGGCGGGATCTCTCGGATGATGGCTTTTAGGGTCAGTGGGAGGATCCCCGGCAAAGCCGAGGCGACCCCAGCCTACCCCAACCGGGGCAGGCGAAGCAATCCCCTTCCATTAAGGGGGAGATTGCTTCGCCGCTTCGCTCCTCGCAATGACGCTCCCCCCTCACTCCGTGAAAGCCAAAATATCGTTCATAAGCGGTTCCGCCGCCATTTTTGCGCCGACCGATTCACCCTTAACGTCCCGCATCTCGTCGATGTCGTCCGGATAATGGAGCGCTTCGAAATTGCGCTCGCCGGTCCGGATGCGGATCACATTCTCCACAGGATAGATAAAGATCAATCCGTCGCCGATCTTGCCCGTCGCCGCCGATTGGCGGATCGTCTCCACGGTTTTTTCCACGTTGTGGTCGCTCAGGACAATGTTCATCTGGATCCGCGGCAGGAGATCCACCTTGTAATTTCCGTTCCGCCCGTTGAGCTTGATGCCGCCCTGCCGGCCGTGACCGCGGATCTCGACCACATTCATCCCGATGATCCCGATCTTATGCAGCGCTTCCTTGACATCGTTCAGCTTTTCGGTCCGGATGATGGCTTCGATTTTCTTGGTCATGCTGTCTTCTCCTTTTGGCCCGCGCGCTAAGCGTAGGCCGGCTCACCGTGCTCGCTGATATCCAGCCCGACTTCCTCTTCGTCATGCGTTACCCGCAAGCCCACCAGGGCCTTGAGGAGGCGGGCCAGCAGGTAGGTCATCCCGAAAGCGAACAGGATCGAAACCGCCGCGGCCGCCGCCTGGATCAGGAACTGCGACGGATTCCCGTAGAATAAGCCGTCCGCCCCGGCAGGGTTGACAAGCTTCGAGGCGAACAGACCGGTGGCGAGCGCCCCCCAGGTGCCGCCGATGCCGTGACAGGCCCAGACGTCGAGCGATTCATCCAGGCCCATCTTCTGGCGGGCTTTGATCGCCAGCAGGCTGATCGGCGAAGCGAGGCCTCCGATCGCGATCGCCGCCAGCGGGGTGACGTATCCGGCGGCGGGTGTGATCGCGACCAGGCCGACCACCGCGCCGGTCACGGTTCCCAGGACGCTCGGCTTATGCTGGCGCCAGGTGATCAGCATCCAACTGAGGGCCGCCGCGGCCGCCGCCGTGTTCGTCGTCACCAGGGCGTTCACCGCCAAGCCGTTGGCCCCCAGCGCGCTGCCGCCGTTGAACCCGAACCATCCCATCCACAGCAAGCCCGCCCCGAGGACGGTGAACGGAATGTTGTGCGGCTCCATCGGCGCGTTGCCGAACCCCTTGCGCGCGCCGATCACCAGCGCAAAGGCCAGCGCCGAGAACCCGGCCAGGATGTGCACCACCGTCCCGCCGGCGAAATCCAGCGCACCCAGGGAGCGCAGGATTCCCCCCGTGCCCCACACCCAATGCGCGACCGGGTCGTACACCAGGGTCGCCCAGATCAGCGTGAAGAGAATATAGGTTTTAAACTTGATCCGTTCCACGAACGCCCCGGTAATGAGCGCCGGAGTGATGATGGCGAACATCATCTGGAACGCCATGAAGGCCAGATGCGGGATGGTCGGGGCGTATTCGGCGTTCGGCGCGGCTCCCACCCCGTTCAAACCAAGGTAGGAGAGTCCTCCGAGAAAACCGCCCAGGCCCTTCCCAAAGGAAAGCGAGTAGCCGATCAACACCCATTGCAGGCTGATCAGCGCGATCGTGACGAAACTGAGGTTGAGTGTGGAGAGCGCGTTCTTGCGCCGGACCATTCCACCGTAGAAGAACGCGAGCGCCGGAGTCATCACCAGCACGAGCGCGGTGGAAATGAGCACCCAGGCGGTGTCTCCGGAATTGATTTCGGGCATCGGTATGCTCCTTAAAGAAAAATCCCCGGAGGGAAACACAACCTCCGGGGGCTTCGCGGCCGAGACTACGATTTGATTTTCCTAATAATCACGCTGACCGGCCCGGCAGGCAATTCCCCATTTGGGTGTTTTTTGGCTCTTTCAATGAAGGGGGCGCCGGATTCCATATCCAGACCGGCCTTCCCCCCCATGAATTCCCCCCCAAACGGGGTAAGCGGTGAAATGGCCTGCTGTCAGGACGACGATTTGCCCACCAAGGCCTAGACTTAGGCTTGAAATCCAGCGAAAAACAAGCCGATCGAGAGGATCGTCCGAAAGGCGGATAGATTTATGTGCCGGATCGCAGCAATCAAATCCAAACACCCGATTTCCTCCGCGCCCATCCTGCAAATGATGGCCGCGATGCAGAAGGGCCACGATAACTCCGGTTTTGCAATGGTGATGCAGGACCTGGACGGCGCGTTCGCCGCGCACAAGGACGTCCCCCTGCTCTCGATGGCCTGCACGCCGGCCGGGTTGGAGCGGGCCGAGCGGATGATGGCGCGGTTGGGGTTCGGGCTGGAGTTCGATTGGCAGCCCGAAGTGGATCCTTCCGCCGGGCTGGACATCCAGCGCATGCCGCTGTACGTCTTCCGCAACTACCGGTATCCGGACGAGTACCGCAGCCGGCCGTTCGACGAACAGAAGAAACTGCTGGTCGAGACTCAGCTTGCCCTGCGGCAGGCGCTCTCCGAAGGGAATGAAGGCTATGTCTATTCCTTCTGGCCGGACGTGCTCACCCTCAAGGAAATCGGCGACCCGCGCGACATCGGTTCCGCGTTCGGTTTGTGGGAGGAAGACCATCCGCTGCGGGCGCGCACGATCAGCGCCCAGTGCCGGCAGAACACCAACTACCAGATCGTCCGCTACGCCGCCCACCCGTTCTTCCTCGAGGGATACACGCTGATGGGCAACGGCGAGAACACCTTCTTCCAAAAGAACCGGGATTTCCAGCAAACCCTGAGTCCGGCGTACATCGGATTTGAATCCGACACCCAATGCTTCCTGTACACCCTGCACTACGTCGCGGAAGTCCTCGGCTGGCCGGTCCAATATTACAAACACGTGATCACCCCTCTCCCCTTCGAGGAGATGGCGCTCCGGCCCGACGCCCCGGTCCTGTACGAGATCCGGCAATCCTGCCAGCAACTGGAGATCAACGGGCCGAACACGGTGGTCTTCACTCTGCCCGACGGGCGGATGGGAATTGCCTGCGACGCGAAAAAACTGCGCCCGGTCGTGGTCGGGAAGGACGCGGGGATGGTCGTCGCCGCTTCGGAGGTTTGCGGGTTGAACCGGATACTCCCCGGCCGCGACAGCAGCGCGGATATTTACCCCGGCGAACGGGAAATGGTGATGGTGGATTCGAACCTGGAGGTGCAGCGATGGCCGCAATAACCGACTTGGAGATCGATCAGCAACGGATCCGGGAGAAGTCCTCCGTCACGAACACACCGCCCGCCGTGCGGCCGTCCGGAACGGGGAAGGCCGGCGCACCGGCGGGAAAAAGGCTGCCGCTCGCGGCTCCCGTATTTGTGAGGGACACGCACGCGGTCGACCTGCCCTGGACGATCCGCTGGAATCCCGAAACGTGCATCCGTTGCGGGGCGTGCGTCGCCACCTGCACCTTCGACGCGCTGCATGCGCAGATCCAGCGGCGCGGGCAGACCGTCTCGGCGGGAACGCTTCCCCGCCCGCTGGATACGACCGAGGTCATTATCGCCGTCCGCCAGGCGAACGATCTGGCGCATGCCTGCCGCGGCTGCGGGATGTGCGAGAAAGTCTGCCCGACCGCTTCGATCCGTCCGATCGCCAACGCGCACAGCCGTTTCGCGGTGGTGGCGCGCCGGGGCGGCAGCCCGATCAAGCGCGGCGGACGCGCGCACCTGATCCCCGGGCGCGTTCTGGATTCGATCAAGGTCGGACGGATCAGCCAGATGACGGATCCTTCGCTCGACGCCGCCCGGCACACCTTCGACCTGCTCACACCGCTCGGGCGCAGCCTTCCCGCCGATAAACTCCCGCTTAAAGTTGAAAACGGCAAGCTCGTTCAGGACGGCTGGGCGCCGCCCGTGCGCTGGATCTACCCGATCCTGATCGGCGATATGTCGATCGGCGCGCTCTCGTGGCGGATGTGGGAGGCGCTCGCGCTCGCGACGGCCTACCTGAACGAGGAATGCGGCCTTCCGGTTCGGATGTGCTCCGGCGAAGGCGGCCTGCCGGTGAAACTGCTGACGTCGAAACATCTCCAGTACATGATCATCCAGATCGCCTCCGGCCATTTCGGCTGGAACCGGATCATCAAGGCCATGCCCGATATGGTCACCGACCCGGCCGCGATCCTGATCAAGATCGGCCAGGGGGCCAAGCCCGGCGACGGCGGCCTGCTCCCGGCGGAAAAGGTGGCGGCTCACATCATGGCCATCCGCGGCGTCCCGCACGCCGACCTGCTCAGCCCGCCCAATCACCAGGGACTGTACAGTATCGAAGAAAGCGTCCAGAAGATGTTCCTGAGCATGAACGCGGCGTTCCAATTCCGCGTCCCGGTCGCGATCAAAGTCGCGGCGTCCTCGACCTCGGTATCGGTGTTTAACAACCTGGTGCGCGATCCGTATCACATCGTCGGCGGCTTCTTCATGGACGGGATCCAGGGCGGGACCGGCGCCGCGCACGAAGTCAGCCTCGATCATTCCGGCCATCCGGTGCTGGGCAAGCTGCGGGATTGCTACCTCGACGCCGTCGGCCAGGGGCGCCAGGGGCAGATCCCGATTTTCGCCGGAGGCGGATTCGGGCAGACCGGCAACCTCGCGGCGGATGCGTTCAAGGCCATCTGCCTCGGCGCGAGCGGTGTGTTCGCCGCCAAGATATTCTTACAGGCGGCGGGATGCGTCGGCGACGAGAAGGGGCGGTGCAACGCCTGCAATACCGGGCTGTGCCCGGTGGGCATCTGCACTCAGGACCCGGCGCTGGTGGCGCGCCTGGATGTGGACGCGGCCGCGCAGAACATCGTCGATTATTTCCTGGCTACGGATCAGGAGCTCAAAAAGTTGATGGCGCCGATCGGCAATTCCCGCCTGCCCATCGGGCGGAGCGACGCGCTGATTTCGATGGACAAGGCGGTCGCCGACCGGCTGCAGATCGGGTATGCGTGCTGACCTAACCTCCCCTCCCCCGGCCCCTCCCCTCCTTCCCTTAAGGGAAGGAGGGGAGGGGTGCCTAAGCCCGGTGGTTTTCCGGGCGGAGGCGGGGTAGGGAAGTTAGGTCTGTAAAAGGAAAGTCCCATGCTCCACATAGCCACTTTCTCCGAAGACAAACGCACCTCCACGCAGGAACTCCTGCAGCGGATCTATGCCGCCATGGCCGAGGGCGAGACCGAGTTCGTCATCGACGCCGCGGGCCAGCACGACATCGGCGGCCCGTTGTGGAACCGGCTCGGGCGGGAGCTGCGCTTCACGGTGACCAACCCCGGCCAGCGGGTGGGTTCGATGGGGATGCCCGGGACCGAGATCATCGTGGAAGGTTCGGCGCCGGCCGACGTCGGCTGGCTCAACGCCGGGGCCAAGATCGTCGTGCGCGGCGACGGGGGCGACACCACCGGACACTGCGCCGCGGACGGGGTGATTTACATCGGCGGGCGGGCCGGCACGCGGACCGGATCTCTCATGAAGCACGATCCGGCCTACAATCCGCCGCAGCTGTGGATCCTCAAGAACACCGGTTCCTTCCCGTTCGAATTCATGGGCGGCGGGATCGCGGTCGTCTGCGGATACGATTGCGATTCCACACTTTCGGTCCTCGGCCGGCGGGCGTGCGTGGGCATGGTGGGCGGGACGGTATACGTGCGCGGCCCGGTCCTCGAGCTCTCGAACGAGGTAAAGCTCGTCGACGCGCTGGAGGATGAGGATTGGCGGTTCCTCTCGGAGGGTCTGCCGCGTTTCCTCGAAGCAACGGGGCATTCGAGTCTGCTCGAAGCACTCTCCCGGCGCGACGAGTGGCGAAAGATCATCCCCCGCAGCGCCAAGGAATTGAAAAAAGGCAAGGCGCGGCCGGCGATTTCGGAATTCCGCGCCACCCGCTGGGTGGAAGGCGGCATCTTCGGCGACGTGCTTGTGGATGCCGGCGAGGTGATCCCGCTCGTTCCGCGTGGAACATACCGGGCCGCCATCCCGCTCTGGAACAATGCCGCTTATGCGGCACCATGCGAGTACGCCTGCCCGAACGGCATCCCGACCCAGGAACGGATCCGGCTTCTGCGCGAGGGGAAGATTCCGGAGGCGCTCGAGCTGGTGATGCAATACAGCCCCTTCCCCGGATCGGTGTGCGGCGCCGCCTGCCCCAATCCGTGCATGGCCGCCTGCACCCGCGGGACGATCGATTTTCCGGTGCTGGCCGGCCCGCTCGGGAATTATTCGGCGGACCTTCCCGCTCCCGAGCCGGAACCGCCGACGGGCAAATCCTTCGCGGTCATCGGCGGCGGCACCGCCGGACTCTCCGCCGCCTGGCAGCTGGCGCTGCACGGGCATGCGGTGACGATCTACGAACAGAGCGGGTCCTTGGGCGGGAAAATGTTCACCGTCATCCCGCAGGAACGGCTGGATAAGGAGATCGTCCAATGCGAGATCGACCGCATCCTCCGGCTGGGCGTGGAAGTGCGCACCGGCGTGCGAGTGGATACGGCGCTCTTCGAAGACCTCCGCCGCCGGCATGACGGGGTGATCGTCACCGCCGGCGCGACCAAACCGCGCGCGCTGGCATTCCCCGGCAGCGAGCGAACCGTCTCCGCGCTCGAATTTCTTGGGACCGCGAACGCCGGTAAAAAATCGCCGGACCTCGCGGGCAAAGCGGTGGTCGTGATCGGGGCCGGGGACGTCGGGATGGACGCCTGCAACGCCGCCTGGAAAGCCGGCGCGCGTAGCGTGACCGCCGTCGACGTGCGCCAACCGGCATCCTCCAGCCGCGAACGCGCGGCCGCGCTCGCGCTCGGCACCCGCATCCTCTGGCCGCTGACGGTCCGCGAATACCGCGACGGCGAACTATCCTTCGAGAACGGCCGGCCCCCGCTGCCCGCGGATGTCGTCATCTCCGCGATCGGTGAAGTGCCCGAACTCGACTGGCTGCCCGGCGGCCTCGCGCGCGAAAAGAATTTCTACCTGGCCGCGGATGCCGGCGGCCGGACGAGCGATCCGAAAATCTACGCCGCCGGCGACGCGGTCCGCCCGGGATTGCTGGCGGATGCCGTCGGCGG